>JANYBJ010000095.1 GCA_025360845.1 bacterium | reverse complement strand
CGGGGGTTATCAGAAACTTACTAATTTTCTTAGGCGGGGTGTCTTTCTTTGCTCTGTCCGAATGGGGTTATAGGGTTCGATGGCAGTACGGCAACCGGGTGACCGTTCATAGTATCGATTCCCTCTGCGGCGTCATGGTTTCTGTATACTCAGACCCGATTCCGTTTGAATACTGGATTGCGACAATCATTGTCATAACGTTTTTTATTGTGGTAAATCGCCATGTGTCTGTGAACCTAAAAAGGGGTATAGGTGCAATTGGTCTTTTATTTGGTGGTTGCATAATGGCGGCAGTTTGCCTTTGCACGGTTTGGGCGATTAAAGCGATATATTCCGCATTGGTTTTTCATTAGAGACGGCTGGGACGTATCGGGTCACGGAACAAACGGGGTTGCTGATGAAACGGGCGAGGTTTTCCAATGAGGACGAAGAATGATAACGAGCTTCCGTTCGACGTGGCAAAGAAGGCAAACGGACAAACAGATGCGGGCGGACAGATTGCCATCGCCACCCCGTTCTTCTACAATTCGCGATCGGAGGTCACAAGCGCGGCCATTTACACCAACGCATACGGTTATGTCTACGACCCCATCGGCAACCGGCTGTTCGCCGCCTTCAACAGCGTGACCAACAGTTACACGGCGAACTGCCTCAACCAATACACCGGCATAAGCGGCGGGCAGACGGCCGCACCCACATATGATTTAGACGGAAACATTCTGACTTTCGGCGAGTGGGCGTATTCTTGGGAAGGCGAGAACCGCATGTCAATTGCCGCACCGGCCAACCCGACCAACGGTTCGATCCGCGTCGAGTATGGCTACGACCACCGCCACAGGCGCGTCTCTAAGTGCGTTCGTGCGCTTACCGGGCAGGAACCTTATACCCCGCCCAGCCCTCCCGGCAATCCCGGCGAGTGGGTCACGGTCCGCACCCACACCTATGTCTTCGACGATTGGAACCTGATCGCCGAAACCGTGGCGGACACCAACGGAGTGATTGCCAAAATCGAGTACGTTTGGGGCTTGGACGTTTCGGGTTCGCTGCAGGGCGCAGGCGGGGTCGGCGGGTTGCTGGCGGTCAGCGTCAACGGCGAGATTTACCTGCCCTGCTACGACAACAACGGCAACATCACTGCCTATGTGGACGATCAAGGCTCGGTTGTTGCTCGTTATGCCTATGATGCCTTCGGTAACACAATCTCCCTGTCAGGCTCTCTTGCCAGCACGTTCGCATTCCGTTTCAGCACGAAATACTTCGATGTCGAAACCGGATTGTATTATTACGGATATCGATTTTAGTGCGCAAAGAATCCTTTCCGTTAGACAGGGCAGCGGTCCCTTTCCTCGCACGGACAGTGCATTCTTCTCTCATGGGCATCAATCGCGGCGGTTCATGTCAATTTATTGGCCCGCGCCGATTCTTGAGCAACATGTTTACGATCAAAGGAGACGGTTACTTAGTGATTGGCAAAGCCGATATTGCCGATGATTATGTTTTTAGGTTTGAAATCATAACCGACGGCAGTGACCAAGAGAGGATCATAGGCGAGTCTTTGATTGGAGTTTTGATGAAATGGAGGGTGACGAGCAACCTGCAGACCAGAATTGTGTCGAAACGGGATATAGGTCGTTTTGCACTTCCAACTGATGAATGTGCAACGGCAGATATTGGGGACGTTACATCTGCCCTAGAACCTGAAAGATAATCGTTCTGGCTCCGTCTTTCGCGGGTTCGGTCGATACCTGACGCATGTATGCTTAAATGGGCGATAGACGTTCAGGTTACACGTTTTTACACCTTACCATTGCGGGGGGGGGTGATGCCAGCGCAAAAGACGGCTTGAACCGGGATAAAGATGTGCGTTACCGTTCGTTTGACGCTCGGGATCACGCTGGCCGCTAAGTCAAATAAATGAAAAAACCCCAATAAAACCGAGGTTTTAGAGGGGTTAAAGATGGGGCGAAAAACGGGGCTCGAACCCGCGACCCGCAGAACCACAATCTGCTGCTCTACCAACTGAGCTATTTTCGCCATGAAAAAAGTGGATATAGAATATCAAATGGGGTGCGGATTGCAAGCGCGACTTTTCAGCTTGTTAAAACCGGGCACTCACTTCTTGTTGGCGTCCTCATCCAACAGCACATTCAGGGCCTGGAGGTAGGCCAAAATGCTGGCTTCGATCACGTCCGTGGAGATGCCGCGCCCATGGAACACGCGCATGCCGTCCCGCACACGCACCGTGGCTTCGCACTGCGCATCCGCGCCGCCCGTGATGGCCGTCAACTGGAACGTTTCCAACTGCACCTTCACGCCGAGAATCTGGCTGATCGCCTTGAACGAGGCGTTGATCGGACCGTCGCTCGCAGCCACCTGCTCGATCAGCTTGCCGTCTCGGTTCAGGCGGATCGTGCTCACCGGCGTGATGGCGTTGCTGGCCAGCACGTTGAAGCGGTCGAGCTTGACGTGCTCGACGACCATGGTCTGGATGTCGTGCGCCAGCGCCTCGATGTCGGCATCGCCCACCGTCTTCTTGCGGTCGGCCAGATCCTTGAACTTGGCGAACAGCTCCGTGATGCGGGCCGCGTCCAGATGGAACCCCAGCTCCTGCAGACGGCTTTCGAAAGCGTGCCGCCCCGAATGCTTGCCCAGCACCATTTTGTTGCGCGGCAGGCCGATCGACTCGGGCGTCATGATCTCGTAAGTCAGCGGATTGGCCAGCACGCCGTGCTGGTGGATGCCCGCCTCGTGCGCGAAGGCGTTCTCGCCCACAATCGCCTTGTTCGCCTGAACCTTGCTGCCCGTGACGTTGGTCACGCAACGGCTGGTCGAGTAGATTTTGGTCGTATCGATTCCCGTTTCGGCCTGAAAGAACTCGCGCCGCGTGTGCAGCGCCATAACGACCTCTTCCAGCGCGGTGTTACCCGCACGCTCGCCAATGCCATTGACCGTACACTCCACCTGATCGGCGCCGGCCTTAATGGCAGCCAGCGAGTTGGCCGTCGCCAGCCCCAAGTCGTTATGGCAATGCACGGAGATGCGTGCCTGACTGATGTTCGGCACGTTGGCGAGGATGTCCGCGATCATCTGGCCGTACTGCTCCGGCACCGCATATCCGACCGTGTCGGGAACGTTCACCGTCTTCGCGCCCGCGGCGATCACGCCCTCGACCACACGGTAGATGAACGGCCGCTCGCTACGTGAGCAGTCCTCCAACGAGAACTCCACATCACCGCACAGGTTGCGCGCGTATTTCACCATCGCGACCGCCTGGGCATACACGTCGTCCGGCCGCATCTTGAGCTTGAACTCCATGTGGATCGGCGACGTTGCGATGAAGGTGTGGATGCGCGGATTTTTGGCGCCGCGCACCGACTCCCACGCGCAATCGATGTCCTTGGGCAGCGCGCGGCAGAGACTCGCGACCGAGGCGTTCTTCACCACTCCCGCGATCGCCCGGATCGCCTCGAAATCGCCGGACGAGGCAATGGCGAACCCGGCCTCAATGACGTCCACGCGCAGGGCCTCGAGGTGCTCGGCCACCAACAGCTTGTCGCGCAGGTTCATGGTGCAGCCAGGGGACTGCTCGCCATCGCGCAGGGTGGTGTCGAACACATAGATGCGTCGCATGTTGTGGGTCTCGCTCATTGCTGTCTCCTCGTATGTACCGCCCATCCGGACGGTGTTGTTCTGGTTTCTTATCGTCGTCTGCGCCGTGACACCTGTGGCTCATCGCATTCCGTGAAAACAAAAACTCCCGCGGAATCTGCTGCGATTTTCCACGGGAGTTCTGGCCTTGCATTTTCACTTCAAAAGATTACACGGCAAAAATCCCGTGACTGCTAAGCAGCCCAAGGCCGGTAAGTCGAAGGTCGGATGCTGTAAAGACGCGGTTCATTCGTGTGCAGTATTTCAAATCACAGCCGGGGCTGACAAGCGGATTCTTCCGGAATATCGAGGCAAACAAAACCGGCTCTCACCCCCGCGCCTTCAAGATCGCTTGCAGCCGGTCCACCCCCACCCGATATCCCTTGCCGCACATGTGGCAGAAAATCTGCGCCGGACGGTCTTCGAGAATCATCGCCTCCAGATCACTGGAGGGCATCCCCGAGAGCATGCCCTCCACCCGCTCGCTCGAACACCGGCAGGCGAACCGCAACGGCTTCGGTTTTTGAAGCACGCAGTCGGTCAGCCCCACGGTCTCGCAGATCGTCCCCAACGAGGCGGACGCTTCGAGACAATCCAGCACCGTGCTGTCCTCGACGAAGCGGGCGACCCGGCTGAACACCTCCCGGTTGCCGTCCGGCAAACACTCGATCAGCAAACCGCGCGCGCCGTCGATGAAACCGCCGTACGCCAAGGCGGAAATCTGCACCAGAACCTGCCGCTGCAGCGACTGCCGGTAATACTGTTCGATCCCTTTGATCACGGAAGCCGGCGTCACTTCGCCGGCTGCGCGCGACACGATTTTCCCGGGCCTGGAGCGCACGATCTGCACCTCGGCCCTTTCGCCCAAGGCAGAGGACGCGTCGAGTTCCTCACACGCGTCCAAATCATTCAGCACCTTCACCTGCGTGTAGCCGCGCAACCCGCCGTCGGCGCTCGCCTCGACCAGCACGCCTCCGACCGGTCCGGAGACGCGAAGCCGCAGCGTCACCGTCTCATCGGGCTGCGAAAGTTCCGTACTCAGAAGAGCCACGCCGGCCAAAGCCTCGGCCTGAATGAGGCCTGCGGTCGGACCGCAGAGATGGCTGCGCTCCAACTCGCGTGCGGAGTCGGTCACTTCAACCTGGACCAAATTAATTTTGGCTGAAGGTGAAAATGCCGACACCAGGCTGTCGGCGACTTTTGACATGATCATGATAGACTCGGCTTCCTCGGACACATGCGTGATAGAACAGAGCCGCTTATACCGGCGCCGACTGCTCGGCCACCTTCAGCGCCTTCTCCTTGAACAACACTCGCAGCGGGTCCAGTCTCCTCAACTGGCGTTCGAGCGACCACAAGGCAAAACGCCACTTTTTCGTAAAGGCATAATGCTGCTGCAGGTGCGGATCAAAGGCGTCGAACTGTTCGCGGCGCACCGAATAGTTCCAGTGCATTTCGCGCGTCTTGAACTCGAACCCGTCGAAGAACCGGTCGGTCAACTCGTCCAGCTTCACCGCATCTTTGTGCTTGAGCCAGTAGCGGCACAACACCTTCGCGTAACAGCCGAAATAGAAATCGAACAGCGTGTTCAGGTTATCCTCGGTGTAGGAGGTGTCGGGCCAGCCGAACGACCCGCGGATCGAGCACAGCATCACGCGCATGGGCATCTCGCGTTTGCTTTGGATGTCGTAGGCGAACTCGAACACCTCTTTCCCCTCGCCGAACCGGCAGCTCCGGGTCTCGGGCAGGTATTTCTTCAGCACCAGATTCTGAGCGGCGGCGTCACCGAGAAGCGTCCCCAAAGCAAACACCACCTCCGGGTCCTCGTCCGACTCGTTACCGCCGAACTCGCCAACCCGCTGAAACAGCCGGGGCGGCATGTCTTCCGCCGATTCGCCCGGACAGCGGTTGCGGATGAAATAGTTCATCTCGCGTCCGGCCTGGCTGTCGAGCCGCATCAGCAGCCGGTAGTCGCCGAAGCCGACACCCAGCGCCTTGAAGGCATGCACGCGGGCGAGCATGTAGCTGCCGTAGCCGGGCGTCTTCAACGCCAGCCGCTTTTCGATCAGGCTGGTGCAGAGCGGACGGCGATCGGTCTTGAACACGATTTCGCGGGTGATGCCGTCGCCGACCGGGACGTCGTTGCTATTCGAGCGCACCTCGTAGACGTTGGCGTACTCCACCCTTTCGTCTTGGCTCATCATCTGCTCGACGTTCGCAAGAAGCACGCGGGTCCGCTCGTCCGCGCCCGGATGAAAATCGGCCCGCCCCCCGCGGAAGGTCGCGCCCGGCAGCGCCGTCCGCCGGTCATCAAAGGCCGGCACGACCGAGTCGCCGTGCCCGTAATAGACCTCGCCCGTGAGGTGCATGTACAGCGTCTCGACAAAATCGTCGCTGCTTTCCTCGGCGAGTTCAGACCGTTCGAGCGAGGACTTGAATAACAGATCGATTTCGCGGAGGCGCTTCATAACCTCTTGGGGCGTCACGCGCTTCAGCGCGATCCCCTCCATGAGCGTTTCAAGCTCGGGCACGAGCCGTTCTTGCGCCGCGCCGCGCCGCAGGCCGAAAAGCTCGATCTCGTGATGCCCGTGAAACTTAGGCGAACGCATGCACGAGCGGACGTCGCCTTCAAAAATGGAAACCAGCTCGCGCAGGCACTCGACAACCTTCAGGTAGTCGGTTTCCGGCTGCTCAACCATTTTGTGGAAATCGGAATAAGACAGGAAGTGAACGCCCTTGGCGCTGTGGTAATAGCGCAGGCTGGAGTTGATCCGCGTCCGGCTCGCGTTCAACGCCAGTTCCATCTCGCGCCGCGTCCAGGCCAACGGCTTGATCCGCCACTCTTGCCCCTGCCTACGGTAATAATCCAGCGTCGCATCCGTACGCTCGGCCATCTCGACCGCATCGAGCGTAAACCCGACACTCTGCAGCCAGTCGTCGGCCTCGGTGATCAACGACGCGGGCACGTCGCGCTGTGTGATTTCGATCACGCCGTTCACCACATTCGCGCAGACGATGCTGGTTTGCAGGGTCCGGCTGCGCTGCGAGGCAGGCACTCGCCCGAGATTCCACAATTGGCCCGACAGCAGCGGCATGGCTGCAACCGTGTGGTTGCCGGACGTCAGCGTCAGGATGAACCCGCTCGCGCCTTTCACCAGATCCTGCTTGCGCACGATCAGGATCGGGCTGTGGTTCTCCAGCTTTTTCCAGACATCCTTCTCGAACACGAACGTGTCGCCACCCCAGTCGTACCCGCAGAACACGCGCTCATGCCCCATGGCCTTCAACGTCACGTGCGCCGGCTTTTGCCGGGCCTCACGCCGCACGCGTGCGATGAACTGCTGCATGGTGGTGTTGGTGTTCATGTGATGCTGTTCGTTTTTCCAGCCATTCTCCGCCGGGCGGGTTTTATCCTCCGCACCGGCTCTGCTCTCGGGCAATCAGCTCTTCGGCCAGTCCGCCCAGCGCTTCGAGCCCGCAGGCATCCGCGGCCTCCAGCAGGTTCTCCAGCGCAGGGAGCACATGCCGGATAAACTCCTTTTGTCCAACAGAGGCCAGCCGTCCGTACGCTCCCAAGGCCTGGATCAGCCGCTGAACCGCACCCTCGGAAAACAGCTCGACCGCCTCCGGGTTCTCGGGATGGCAGGCCCCGTATTCCGCAGCCATCCGCCTCCGTAATGGAGGGGTCAATTTAACATAAGGATCGTACAAAAGAGAAGCCAGATCATATGCGGCCGCGCCCAACCGCATACCCTGAAAGTCGATGAAAACAAAGCGCTTGTCGCGAAACAGGATATTGCTGGACTGGAAATCGCGGTGAACAACCACCTGCCGCGCGCGGCCCAGACGCTCCGAGACCGTCAGCAGCTCTTTCTCGACCGCCTCCGGCAGCGCCTCATAGCCGTAACGGTTGACCAGCAGATGCTCCTCGAACAACCGGCGTTCCCATGCGTACAAGGCGGCGTCGAAGGGCGGCTCCATAGGCGTCGCCTGCTCCTTCACCAGCCGCGTGCCGTCACGGTGCAGGCGGGCCAGAGCCGACACCACCGCGCGGTACCATCCCACGGCCTTGCCGGGACGCGCTTCCATGCGCCTCTGCAGCGAATCGTCGCCCCAGTCTTCCAACACCAACGCCTGTTGATCGGGCAGGTCAGCCAAAACGGCCGGAACCGGAATACCGGCCGAGGCCAGCAGCGCCGCATGTCCGCTGTACCGCGCGTTTTCCGGCCGTTCCAGAGTATACCGGATGAAGATCGCCGAAGCCTCGCCGTTGTAAAGCCGCCAGAAGCTCCGGTTGGAGCCGCGCTTGCCAAGGAACGAGACCGCTGTCCGCTCGGGCTTCCAGTTCAACGCCGCGAGCGCAGCCGGCAGCGCGTCGTCATCCGCGACCGGCGCCGCGACACACGCCGCACCCTCCAGCACACCGCCGACGCATCCGCCTGAAACCACAGCGCCCCGCAAGTCGCTGCCGGGAGCCACACGCGCCCCGCCGAACACGATGCTGTCGCGGCCCTTCACGCCCCTGCCCACCGCTGCGTCCGGGGACACGCAGAAAAAGTGCGTGCCGTCTTTGCCGCAGCGGTCGGCTTTGGCGTCGTAGAGTCCCCCGCCGGTCTTGCCGCTCTTCGCCAGACGCTTCACATCGGCATGGATGCGCAGGTAGGCCTCGACCGTGCCCGCATCGTCCCAGTAGCTGCCCGACACCGCCACCCCGTCCACAAACACATTCTGCATCATGGCCTGCGTGTAGGCGTCCACCAGCGTGCTGAAGGGACGCTCCGGCAGAAACCCGAAGATGCGCGGCGACACAAGCTGCAGTCCGCAGAAAGTGAACGTTCCCGGCACGCCCGGCGTCGGGCTCCGGTAACAGGTGATGCGCCCCCGCCGGTCCGACTCGACCGTGCGCGGGCCTTTCTTGGGCTCAAGCCAAGCCGCGGCCAGACCGTCGCCTTTCGCAAACGCGTCCAGCAGCGGCTTGGGATCAAGCGCGACCGCGATGTCGGCATTGACCACCCAGAACGGCGCCTCACACAAAAAGTCTTTGAGCGGCCGCAGCGCGCCACCCGTACCCAGAATCTCCGGCTCATAGGAGAACCGCAGGCGCGCCCGGCCGCTGCGCGAAGCCAGATGCGCTTGGATTTTTTCCGGCTGCCAGTGCAGGTTGACCGCAATCTCCTCAACTCCCCAGTCCTCCAACAGGCACAGGACATGCTCGATCAACGGCACGTTCCAGAGCGGCATCAGCGGCTTGGGGGAGGCGAGCGTGAGCGGACGCAGCCGCGTACCCAAACCAGCCGCCAAAACAACCGCTTTCTTAGGGCCACCCGTCATGAGTCCGCCTCGCTCCGGCCTCGCACAATCTCGACCGCCGCCGCACGCAGGCCGGGAACGGCCCCGGATTTTTCGACCCGCACGCGGACCTCCGCCACACGCGGATCGGTTAGACAGACACGCGCCACACAGCCGGCCGCGCCCTCGATCATATGGCAACGCGCCTGCCGCAAGACGGCCCGGATCGCGTCGCACAAAGCCGCATAGTCGACTGTGTCACGCAGAGCGTCGCTCGCGGCAGCCGCCGACAAATCAAGCCTCAGCGACACGTGTACCGCGAGTTGCTGTTCGCGGCAGCGCTCCTCAGGCAGGTCGCCGATGACACAAACGACCTCCAGCCCGCACAATTCCAGTTTATCTCGCAGTTCAAACATAACCGTCCATTCCGTCTGCATCTCTTCAGTCCATTGTGGCACTGGCAAAAACTCCCGCGCCCGGAGCGTGTCCGTATTCCTTACGGCACCACCCGCCGCACCCTGTAAAACCGGTTTGTCAGCCCGCGCTGCGTGTCGCAATACCTCAGCACGCCATTCGACACGGCCGTTCGTAAACTCGTCCCGTATTCGCCCGCCCCGACCGGCGCGTCGCCCCACGACCCGCTCACAGCAGAAGCAGCTTCAACGCGATAGACGCTGCCTGACTTGGCGTTCCACGTCACGCTCATCACATACGACTCTGCGCCGTCCGCCGCCACGATTTTGAAGACGTCCGTCGCGCTGTTTGGGTCGGTACCCGCCGCGATCTCGTGCGCGTCGTCCGAGCCGTCGCCGTCGCTGTCTTTCAGCAACGGATTCGTACCATACGTGCGCACCTCGGCCATGTCACTCAGCCCGTCGCCGTCGGTGTCGGCCAAATCCACCCGCGTGCCCAGCCGCTGCTCCTCGCCGTCCAGCAACCCGTCCCCGTCCGTGTCCAGGCTGGTCATCACCTGCACCGCCGACGTGTTGTTGCGCTTCTCGATCTCCGCCACCGTGTTGCTCGAATCAACCGCGATGTAGATCACCTCGAACGCCGACGTGAAGACCGTTCCGCTCATGTCCCAGCGGAAGCCCGCGTCGTAGATGCCGTTCGTCCCAAACACCAGCGCCCCCAGCGTGTCCTCGGCCAGCAGCGCGCCATCAGGCGCCCCGCGCCTGAAGCTCACCTTCGTGCCCGCCGCCACCGGCACCGCGCCCTCGTTCATCACGGTCGCCCTGAGCAGCCGCACATTCGTGCTCTCGTTCAGCACCGACACCCCGTGTACCGACAGGTCGGGCATCAGCGCCGCCAGTGTCGCCGTGTTGTTCGCCCGGTTGCGGTCGGCCGTCTCCAGCGCCGGATCGACCGCCGCGTAAAGCACCACGTTATTGGTCACCTGCGGCAATGTCCACGCCACGGTCACCACCGCCGACGTCCCGCCCAGCACCTGCGCCACGCGCTGCGTGCCGCCGAGCAGCACGCCGCCCGCAGCCGGATTGCCCTCATAAACGCACACCGCCAGATTGCTCACCGCCAGGTCGCCCCGGTTCTCGACAAGCACCCGGATGTCCACGTTCCCCCCTTCCGCAACCGAATTGGTCGACAGCTCGATGCCGTACTCCGCGACCGCCGGGTCCGGGCCGATCGGGTGATCCAGCACGCATAGATCCACCGCGCCGAAGACAGGAACGCCGTTGGTGTCCTCGCTCACCGCCACCTTGGAATACGCCAGCCGCAGCCGCCCGTCCGCGCCGAACGCACCGCTGAAGCCCCTCTCAAGCGCGGGGTCCTCCATCAGCCGGACGCCCCGGCTCCACAATCTCTGCGCCGGGTCATAATTCATGATGTACGGGTCCGGGCTCGCCACGCCCGCCGCGCCCGCGCCCGGCCACAGCACCGCCATCTGTCCCGCTGGTCCCGTCGCCAGCTTGAAATCCTGAGCCCCGCTGCCGATGCCCATTTCTCCAACCGTCACCGGATCAATTAAAGCGAGCCCCGTGGCGGACATCACCTTGCCCTCCTGATACCAGACCACCAGCAACTGACCCTGCGCATCGTAACGCACATAAGGCCGCGTGTCCTGCACCGCGTTAGAGGTCAGCCGCACGTACGGCCCCCATTGGCTGCCGTTGAAGGTGCAACCGTAAAGTTCCTGATCCCCCTGCGTCTCAAGGTCGCCGTCGCCGTCCATCGCGAAAACCAGCGCGGCCTGCGTACCGTTATAGGCCAAGTCGCAATATGTCACCGTGCCGAGATTCACCGCCACATAGTCTTCCTCCGACCATACGCCGCCCACGCGCTGTGAAAACAAAATGCGGTTAGGTTCGTCCGGCGTGCCCGTCGGGTTCAGGTCGCGGTTGCGGATCCACGCTGTCATCGCACGCCCGTCTGAGGTCGCCGACAGCACCGGACTGTGATCCAGATAGGCGTTCGCCGTCAAGTTGCGGCAGGTCCAGACGCCCGTGGCGGGATCGCGCTCGCCGACTGCGATCTCCAGTCCGGCCAGCGCCTCGTCCAGCGAGGCCCCGTTGGTCAGAGCCGCCCTCCCGTTCGCCCAGACCGCCAGCAGCTTGCCGCCGGATAGCGCCGCCACCTGCGGCGCGAAATCTCCCGTGCCGTCGTCCCACACCGGCGCGGCGGCGGACCATCCAGCACCCGAATTGAACACGTCCACCAGCTCGGTGCGATTCTCCGCCAGTCTGCCCGCGTTATCCCGCACATACAGCACATGGTTCGTCGCGACCGCCGCGACCACGGCCGGCTCGGGATACGGATACCCATCCGTCACCAGCGTTGTCTCCGTACCGCCGGTCGAGGCCAGAAGACGGGACGAGGGCTCGTCCGCCACAAGCGACAGCGCCCCGCGCCGCTTCAGGTAACCGCGCGAAAGCGGCTGGAACGCCTGGGTATCGAGGGCGGTCAGGCTGAGCGGTTGCGCTCCATCAGACAACACCATCAAAGGCGAAGACGACCCCAATCTATCGATACCCAGTTCCGTGTTCTTAATCCAGTAGGCCCCCGACCAGATATCAATCGGCGCAGTGGCGAAACCGATCACGACGATATTGGCACCCATCTTTCCTTCAACCCCAAATTTAGTGCACACTTCGGGCGGAGATACGAATGCGTATTTTCCTTGCACCCCCACATACCCTTCAAGCGCCAACCAACTTCCGACGCCGCAACCCAACACGCCCTTGACATCAGGGAAAGTAGCCGCAATGTCGATTTCCGGCGTCCACCCTTCCCCAGTCCCAAGGTCACGCACACGGACACCGAACGCAGCGTCAGCTCCGATATCGGCTCGCAGATAGATCGGCGGGGGCGCATAGACATAGTACGGAGCAGTTGAATAGCTACCCGCCACCTTCACCCCCAGATAGCCCTCGCTCACAGCCCATTTTCCCGTCTCCCGGTTCCAGACCGACACAACCTCGCCCTCGATGTCAAAATCGAAAGCAACGCCAGCCGCCTTGCCGAACTTGCCGTCAGAGTTTTTGCGTGAACCTGCCTCACCGTATTGACGCGCCGACCTGTTCAGTTTGATTCCATTGTTCTCACCGATCGCAGCCTTGATGGTCAGTGTACCGTCGCCCTTGAACTCGGCCTCGGCCTTGAACTTCGGTTGCACGTCCATCGCCTCGCCGGGCAGCGGAACGCCTTTCAGAACTCCGGTCTTGCCCTTGAACAGAGCCATATCGAAAGCAGGCGTCGTGTAAACAAGTTCATCATTAAGTGAAAGAAGTTGGGGATAATAAAGCTGAACCTGCATGGGCGGCCACGGCACCACGTCGAAGTTCGCCCGGAACGGCAGCGATCGCGTACCGTCCGTCGCAATAACAACGACATCCAACTTACCACCAGAACCCAACGCGCCGACATCCAGCGTACGCGAGGTGTCCGACCAGCCCTGCGCAACCCCGTTGAACTCCACCTGCCCAATGGTCTTGCCGCAAGGATCGGCCTGCACCTTGAACGAGATAGGCAGCGCCACGTTAGCCAGAAAGTATACATGCTTCCCGACTCCGCCGTATCGGCCGTCACAGTAGAGGCTTGAGACCTCCGTGACTTTCGGCCGCACAGTGGCAGGAGTGGCTACGCTCTCCCGCGTGTCTACCGCAAACGCCACCGACTGCGCCGTGCCGCTGCCGGCTTGCGCGGATACGGCAGCCAGCATAACCGCCAGCGCCAGCACTGGAACTTTCCCGTTTCTCATATCGTTTTCTCCTTCACATTAAAAGCACGCGCGTACGTCCAGAACACGCGAAGAGGAATCCGCGATCTAACGCGGTTTACGTGCTCGGCATTATTCATGGGCTCGGTATTTATCACCTGTTTCAGCCACACGCATCGGATGCGCGGGAGACGCGACCGTGTGGAAGCCGAATGCGACCGCCGTTTCGTGGGCGCGTTGTGCGATGACACACACCGCTTTGTCAAATGGCAGTTCCTTGACGTCTTCCCAAACTTCCGTCTTCCAGTCCCGCACGTCCCGCAACGCGCGTGATTCCTGGGTTTTGTCACAATCAATCTTCATCTTCCACCTCCAGCGGGGAAACCACCCGCAGCGGGTGCATATACCCGTGTTCCCGGTTCACCTGCTCGATCCGCATCTCGCGCCGGATGTTGGCGAGGTGCTTGAAATTCCATGACAGAAGAATGTCCATTCCATGCGCCGTCGCATAGGCGACATGCAAGGCATCTTCCGTTTTGGCCTTGGGGATGACGCCCTGTTCGCGGTAGGCCTCGGCGAGTGAGACAATCTCCTCCTGCGGTTGAAACGGCAAGACGGATACCGCATGCTCGCGCAGCACGTCCAGCAAAGCCTCGCGGCGTACGAGATCCTTGGTTCGCGCGATTTCCAAAAGAACAATTTCCGAAACGAACAGCTCGTACAATTTCGCATAGCGTTTGAAAAACTGCACCGTCACGCGCCGGAAATCCGGCGCGTCCTCAGCGAATAGGAAGTTGATCACCGACGTGTCAAGATAGACGCGGAGTTGCCTCATACAAAGCTCCTTACCGTATCGCTTTCCGAAAACGCCCCGGCACGGCGTTCGCTCACGCTACCTGCCGCCCAAAGGCTGACATGTTTCCCCAAGCTGTCCGTAAAACGAAATGCCGTTTCCTCCGCGGCTCCGCGCCTCCGCGTGACCTCTCCTTCCGCACGCAGCCCCGTCTGGTTCACGCGGAGCCGCGAAGCCGCAGAGGGGTTGTACCCGTTTACGATATTATGAGCAGCCCTACCGACAAAGCCATCATGCGTACCCGCGTGCCCTTGGCGCACACGGCCCCACGCCGCCAACCGGTTCTCCGGCGACGTGACCCGTGCCCCAAGCTGTCCGTAAAACGTCATGCCGTCTCCTCCGCGTCTCCGCGCCACCGCGTGACATCACCTTCGACCACACCCGTCTGGCTCAAGCAAAGGCGCTGAGAATACACTCTCGTTGCTTTCCTCGACCACGCGCCTCCAGCACCTCCCGCCCGGCCGTGGCCGCTTTCAGCGCCCCCTCCGGGAAGCCCTGTATGCCCTCCTGATACCTCAGCGTGATGACCCGCACGTCCATCTCTTGCTCACCCCTTCTTCGACCGTCATACTCGCTAGTGCGGCGTCGCACGGTATACCGTTTGCCGCCGCACTAGCTCCAAACCCAGCCTCCGCTCCGCCCGTCCCAGTCTCCGCGCGCGGGATGCGTCGCCTGCGCTACCGCGCGCTCCGCATCCCTCGCTTCTTTGCGCTACCGCGCCTCCTTTGTTTCCTCTCCCGGCTGGGAGAGCATCGCCGTACCCGGCTATGGCAGGGTCCTGGCGGCGCGGAAGCCGAAGACGTTGCCCCGGTCGTTCGGGCTGTCGAGGCTGCGAACCGCGGAACGACAGTTCCACGCGTCGTAGCCCCAACCCCCGCCCCGCGCCACCCGGTACGACCCCGACGCCGCCCCGCCGGGATCCTGCACGCTCCCGGGATATGTCCCGTACCAGTCCAGACACCACTCCCACACGTTGCCGTGCATGTCGTAGAGTCCCCACGCGTTCGGCAGGTAACTGCCCGCCAGCGCCGTCCCGGCGCTCGGCGCGCAGCCCTGGCTGTAGCCCGAGCCGCCGTTATACCAGTACCGCCCGACCACGTCCATACGGGGGTCGCTGCCCGTGCTCGTCAGATTGTATTCCGAGTTCAGCGCCGTCGTTGTCCCCGCCCGGCAGGCGTACTCCCACTGCGATTCGGTCGGCAGGTCGAAGGTCGCGAACCCCGTCTTGCTCCGCAGCTTGCCCATGAACGAGGTCGCGTTGACCGCGCTGTTCGCCGGCCAGTTCACCGCCGGATCATCGCTGTTGGCCGGGTTCTCCCGGATGTCGTAATAGCTCACCTGCTCCACCGGACGACTCGCGTAATAGGCGGCGTTGTTGAAGTAACTGGGCTTGTTCCCCATCACCAGTTCCCACTGCCGCTGCGTCACCTCGAACACCCCGATGTAGAACGCCTTCGTCAGCGTCACCGCGTGCTGCGTTTCAGCAATGGAGCGCCCCAGTTCGCCGCTCGGGCTGCCCATTGTGAAGGTCCCGGCCGAAATCTTGCGCAGCACCAGCCTGGTGGTCTTGTAGGTGTCCGTCCACCCGCCGGAAGGCACCGCAGTCAGATAACTTACAGGATAGCTACCCGCCCCCGCACCGCCGGAAAGGTCGATGACCAGGTAGTCGCCAGTTGTCGCCGTCCGCCCGTCGTCCGCCGTGACCGACACGCGCACGCTCTGGGAGAACTGTCCGGACCAGTCCGCGCCCACGTCCCAGACGATGCGCTTGCCGCTGCCCGGCCGCACGCCCGCGCCGACGTCGCCCGTCAGGCT
>JANYBJ010000249.1 GCA_025360845.1 bacterium | reverse complement strand
AGCGTGTAGCGGATCGCGGCCGACGCGATGGCGCATGTGGCGGTCACCGAGAGCGTTCCCGTGAACACGCCGCCGGGGTTCGAGAGGACCGGCGCGGGTGTGACGCCGGGGAGGACCTTGCCGTTGGCGCTGCCCGGGGTCGCGGGCGAGAGGTAGCCGGTGACGTACGACACGGCGGCGGTGGAGGCTGCCCAGGTGAGCTTCAGCTCGCTCAGGAGGAGCAGGTCGGAGCTGCCCAGCGTCGTGTTGATGACCTGCATCGCCAGCACGTTGGTGCCGTCGGTCAGCAGATGCGCGTAAGCGTCCAGGTTGAAGTCCTGAAAGACGAGGGCGAGGGAATCGCTGCGGTTCCCGGCGTTGGCCGAATCCCACGCGAGCGAGGCAGGCGTGTTGTTCGACGCCACGAGCGTGCCGTTCAGCCAGACGGCGACGCCGTCGTCGAATTTCAGGCGCAGCAGGAGCTGAGCGATCGAGGCGCTGCTGTCGAGCACGAACGGGTAGCGCACGAAGGCGGAGCCCTGCTTGTTGAACATTTCCGTGTTGAGGTCCGTCTGGAACAGCGAGCGGTAGGTCGCCTCGTTATCGTAGCCGATGCCGTTGCCGGCCGGCTTCCACGCGCTGTCGTTGAAGGTGCGAGCGCTCCAGTTCGCGGCCAGCTGCGCCGCGTTGGTCGGCACCAGGTAACGGCCGGCGGTGCCGAACTGGATCGGCGTTTCGGTACGTGCGCCGACGGCCTCGATGCCGTAGCTCACGTCGGCCGACTGCGGCGGGAAGGCGGGGTCGAAGGCACATTCAAGCACGAGGTCGTCGCGGAAGAGCGCGAGGTACTCGCCCGCCGCGTCGAGGGCGAAGTTGGTGTGCAACTGCGAAACGGCGTTGGTGCGGTCCTTCTGGGAGGCGAAGACCACGAGCTGCCCGTTAACCGGGATCGACACGTCGGGGAAGGTCCAGAGGGCGGGCACGTCGGCCTGGTCGGTGAGATGCCAGCCCTTCAGCGATACCGCGTGGCCGGTGGTGTTGCAGAGCTCAATCCAATCGGAGAACTCGCCGTCTTCATCGCGCAAGGTGCTCCGGTTTGACGCCATGATCTCGCTGATGAGGATCGCGCCGGGCGGGATGAAGACGGAGTTGGTCGCGCCGGGGGTCGACACGCCGGGAATGGAATGCCAGTTGCCGGCGGTGTTGCCGAAGGCGAGCGGGTCGGTGCGCTCGAGCGAGCCGCCCAGACCGTCCGCGGCCAGGGGCCAGGGCAGCTGGTCGCCGTAGGTGACCTCGTCCACCACATAGCGGGCAACGGTGCCGGCAACGAGGTCCGGATTGTTCGGGGCGCGAAGCCGGACCGTATCGCCGTTGTTGCCGAGGCTCTTTGACCACGGCCCCAGGATCACGAGGTTGGTGCTCAGCCCGTAGCTCTGGCGGAACTCCGCGACCGCGTTGGTGCCGATGACCAGCAGGAACTGTCCGGGCAGCAGGGTCAGGTTAGTGGGGAAGTCATAGCTGATGCCGCCGGTCAGTGCCCAGGTGTTTGTGGGATACGCCGCATGATAGAGCGGGACCGGCGCGCCGGACACGTTGAGCAGCTCGACATATTCGGCGGGCATGCGGCCCAGGTTGTTGGATGTGGCCGGATGGTACATGACCTCGTTGATCACCACCGGTCCTACCTTGGGGCCCGCGTTGCGCGCGCCGGTGCCGGTGCGGAACAACTCCACGCTGGCCGGATTGCTGATCCCGAAGGTCGGTGTGGCCAGCGTCGTGAAGTCGCCCGTGCCGTCCGGGTAGCGTCCGAAGGAGAAGCCGTTCTGCGAGGCTTCGTAGAGGTACTGGTCCACATAGCGGATGAGGGTGTCCGTGCCGTCCGCCTCGGAGAGGTACAGGTCATCGCCCTTGGAACTGAGCGCGAAAGGCACCAGCGCGTTCGTCATCTGAACCTGGTACACGGTCAGGTAGCCCTGGGGCTGGATCACCGTGCCGGTCGGGAAACGGTATTTCTTGCGCACGATAGTGTCGTCGCTCAGATACCAGCCCGCGACGCTGATCGCGTTCGTGGTCAGGTTGCGCAACTCGACCGCGTCTTCGAAGGGCGGATCGGTATGGGCCAGTACCTCGTTGATGACCACGTCGCGTACAAAGAAACCGTCGGGTCCCCCGGGCGAGCCGTTCAACTGGGCACTTGCGGCCCAGTTACTGGCGTTATCTTCAGGTGCCAGCGGATCGATCAGCACGAGCGAGCTGCCAAGCCCCGCCGCGGCCGTTGGCCAGGGGTCTTTGTTGTTGTAGGTGACCGAGAAGACGACGTTGTTGGCGGCGTCCGACAGCGACAGGATTTCTCCTTGGTTGCTCAACTGCCCGCCGTACACGCCGGCGGCAAGGTTGGTGACGTTCGGATAGAGCGCGGTAAACGCGGCGCGGTTGACAGCCACCACCAGGTAAGCCCCGCCGGTCAGCGGAGTCGGGTAGGCGAAGGAGTAGGTGATGCCGTTCGAGAAGAACCAGCCGCCCAGGTCGACGGTGTTGGTGCCGGCGTTGTGGAGTTCGACGAACTCGTTCGTGCTGCCGCCGACCGGGTTGTACATGATCTCGCTGATGACGATTTGGGCCGTCACGCGCGGGGCCATCAAAGACAAACAAAACAAGATCACGGCCGTGGCCGTCACGGAGGCCCTGCCGCCACAAATTTTTAGAACGGAACGTCTGCTGACCATCACAACACCGTCGCTTTCTTACTTAACATACAGGCCATTTTTCTTGTACCCGATTCGTGTTAGGATTCTGTGAGGAACGCACTGCTTTTTGTAAAAAATGTCAAGTATTACACGAGAAAAATTAAAATTATATCGCATCGCTTGGGCTAACGCAATGCTAACGGCGAAGGCACTTGACAAAAAGGCGTGTGATATTCGTGTCGCATTTTGTACTGCAAGCGGACGGGGCGGTCTTTACGCGAGTCCGCGGTCGAAGTTGGCGGTGTGCGCATGGGGTGGCTGGTGACCCGAGAGGACGGGCCGGATGACGGAGGCGAAGGCGTCCGGGTCGGGTGACCAGGAGAGGTCGATGCGAAAACGGCTCAGCCCGGAATCGGCGAGACGGTCGGCGATGCAGAAGGGCGTGCTTAAGACCGTGATCCAGCGGCCATCTAATTTCTGAGTGACGAAGGTGCGCCCGCGGCGGTCGGTGAGGGTCAGGGGGGCTTCCGCGTGTGGCAGGCAGGGGGCGGTCTCCGAAATGAAAAGCGGCGTATGCTGATAGACGAGTAACTCGGCAGTCGGCAATCGGCAGTCGGCAATCGGAAACCGGGGGAAGGCAAGAATATTGTCGAGGCCGTTCTCCGGCGAGAGCACGTGCGACGTGAGGCCCAAGCGGGCGAGCTCGGCGGCGGCCACCCGGTTGAGGGCATAAAGGCTCCAGTCGGAGGAGACAGGCGAGAGGCCCGCTTCGGCGAGCAGGTGGTGGCCCGCGAGGTCGGCGCACTCCCAGTTCCTCCATCCGCTTTGAGCGAGCGTGCGGAGCGTGGCCTTCAACGCGGGCAACTCGGACTTACGCGTGATGAGCGGCAGCGCGAGCCGGATGCGGCTGGGCTCGATGGCCGAACTCCAGTTGGCAAGCTGTTCTTCGAGTGTGGCAGGCGGGGTATGGCCGATCGCTAGAACGAGGATGTCGATGCCGGTCAATGCGTCGGTCGGCAGGAGTGGGGATTCAGCGCGGAGTTTGAGAGACCAGTGGGCGGGCGGGGGGACAGGCGAACCGCTGCCGCCTGAAGGCGGTGCTGCGAACGGGGAAAGGCCCCACGCGGCGGCGAGGGCTGCCAGTCGGGACGAGCGTCTGACTTCCCACGCGTCGGAGAGTTTTTCAACGGCTGCGCGGCGGACCTCGTTGAGTTTCGAGGGCGGCGCATAACAGGCGTTCGGATCGTCGAGCGCGAGCGTGCCGAACTGCCACAAGGTGTCGCCGAGGCGCTCGAAGGCCTTGCGGACGGCGAGCTCGGTCTGCTCCGGCTGGCGCGAAGGGGTCAGCGTCAAAGGCAGGAAGACCTCGGCTGACACGTCGCCGGGCTTCTCGAAGGCGGCTGCGGCGCGGGCCGTAATGCCTTCCGGCGACAGGCTGACCCGGATATCGACCGGATGGCCCGAGGGCAGGGCGGACTCTCGGAGGCTTCGGATCTCGTAACGGCGGCGGACGGCCTGCGAGGCGGAGCAGAAGACCGGCGCGCCTCGCGGGATCAGGGGCACCTTCTCTTCGGGCAGGGCGACTTCAACGGTCGAGCCTGCGGGCAGGGTGATGAGCAACCGCGGGCTGGTGGCGGTACGCAGCAGGTTCACCGCGCAGCCGAACGGCTTGCCGCCATCGGGCAGTTCGACTTGGAGGCCGTCGTGCTTTTCCAAGGCGCGGCCGGTGGTGAAGCGCAGCCAACAGGTGCCGTCGCGGTCGCGGATGACCGCCTCGACGCGGCCGACGGGTGCGCCGCGGTGGCCGATGGCGACGGGGTCGATGACCGAGTCAGGGGCGGCTTCGCCGCCCTCGGCATAGAGGCTGGTCCACGGGCGGCTGAAGACGGTCTGCAGGTCCTGGATCAGCATGCGTTCGGCTTCGGGGGTGAGCCGTCCGTCGAGCTTCCTGCGGTAGTAATCGGTGACGCAGGCCACGTAGAGCGGGCTCTTCATGCGGCCTTCGATCTTGAGCGAGTGCGCGCCGGTGGCGGCCACCGCGTCGAGGAGGGGGGCGAGCGCGAGGTCCTTCATGGAGAATGGATAGGTGGCTGAAGGGTCGCCCGGCGGGTCGCCCCTACGGAATTCGGCGCGGCAGCAGTAGGCGCAGCGGCCGCGGTTGCCGCTGCGCCCC
>JANYBJ010000065.1 GCA_025360845.1 bacterium | reverse complement strand
GCCGGACAATGGTGGACTGGGCGGTCTTCATGCGGGAGCTGGTCGAAGGGAGATACGCCGCTGCGGAACGGGTCGTGCTGGTGATGGACAACCTGAACACGCATGGGATAGCGTCCCTCTACGAGGCGTTCCCTGCGGCCGGGATACAAAGGGACAGGTCTTTAGAATAAAATATTGTTGCGGGCCGGGCCGGGCGGTGGTAAGTTGATGGGCATCGGGATGCGGAAGGAGGTGCGGTATGAGACATGCGCGGGTGAAGGCGGAGGGGGCCGGGTGCTACCATGTGGTGAGCCGGATCGTCGACCGGACGTTTAGGCTGGACGACGGCGAGAAGGAGATATTCCGGACGATGATGCGGAAGGCGGAGGCGTTCTCGGGCGTGCGGGTTCTGACGTACGCGGTGATGTCGAACCATTTCCATCTGCTGGTCGAGGTGCCGGAGCCGGGCGGGGTGGACGAGGCGGAACTGGTCCGGCGGATGACGGTCCTTTACGGGGCGGCGCATGCCGGAAACGTGGTCAGGCAGTGGGCGGAGTGGCGCAGGCATGGTTCGGACTATCTCGTTGGGGAGCAGCAGGATAGGTTGAGGGAGAGGATGGGGGACGTCAGCGGGTTCGTGAAGACGCTGAAGCAGCGTTACAGCATGTCCTACAATTCGCGCCACAAGCGTACGGGGACGCTTTGGGAGGAGCGCTTCAAAAGCGTTCTGGTCGAGAACGGCGAGCGCGCGAAGGCGACGGTCGCGGCGTACATCGACCTGAACCCGGTGCGGGCGAAGATCGTCGAGGACCCGAAGGATTACCGCTGGAGCGGTTACGGCGAGGCGTGCGGCGGAGGCAAGGCCGCGCGGGCGGGGCTCATCGCGGCGCATGACTCGCGGCATTACGAGCAGAGCGGCGCGTGGCGGCACGTCAGCGCGAGGTACCGCGTGCTGCTCTACACCGCGGGCGAGGAGCGGCATGCGGCCTACGGCGGGCAGGTCGTCCGCAGGGGGATCAAGACCGGCGCTGTCGACAAGGTCCTCGGAAGCGGCGGGAGACTGCCGCTGCCGGAGGTGCTGCGCTGCCGGGTCAGGTATTTCACGGACGGCATGGCGTTCGGCGGAAAGGCCTTCGTGGATCAGGTCTTCAACGACAACCGGCGGTTTTTCGGTCCGAAGCGCAGGGACGGCGCCAGAAGGATGAAGGTCGGCGAGTGGGGGGATCTGCGGACGGCCCGCGCGTTGCGGATCAACCCTGTCGCCGTTCCGGCAACGACCTGAACGCGCCACAGGGCGTATCCGTTTGACGCACGGCGAGCGGATGGTGTAAGGTGAACGGATCAGTATTGGGCAGGGAAAACACCATGAAACGAGTGAAGAGCATCTTCGGGTTGGGCGTGTGGCTTGTGTCTCTGGCCGTCGCACGGGGGGACGAGGCGAAGCCGGATGCCTTTGACCGGATCTATCTGGGGTCGCGCCCGTCGGTTTCGCCGGACGGCAAGCAGTTTGTTTTCGAGTGGTGCGACAACCTGTGGCTCGCGCCCGTCCAGGGCGGCACGGCGACCGCCCTGCAAATGGGGACCCATAAGGATGTCTGGCCGGTCTTCGCCCCCGACGGACAGCGGATCGCGTTCCAGAGCGACCGCGACGGGGGCTGGAAAGTGTTCGAGTTGAGCCTCGCCGACGGGAAGACGCGGCAGGTCACTTTCCACTCGGAGGGGACGCGGCCTTACGGCTGGTCGTCGGACGGAAAAGCGATCGTGGCGTGCGTGACCCGCGACGCCAGCGGCGGCGGGTCCGGGGAGCGGATCGCACTCGTTCCGAGCGAGACGCGCGAGGCGGAGTCGATCCTCTTCAACAGCGCCGGGAGCGAGCCCTCTCTGTCGCCCGACGGCACGCGCCTGCTCTTCACGAGGGAGGGCGATGAACTCTACCGCAAACACCTGAGAGGAACGAAAGCGTCGCAGGTCTGGCTTTACGAGATCAAGGAGAAGCGCTTCACCTGCGTCATCAAGCGCGAGACCGAAAGCCGGACGCCGCTTTGGACGCCCGACGGACAAGGGTTCTATTACGTCTCTGGCGAGGGCGGCACGATGAATGTGCGCCACCACGATCTGGCGAACGGGAAAGAAAAGCAACTCACCTCCTTTAAGGACGATTCGGTGATCCATCCCTCGCTCTCGAAAGACGGGCAGACGCTGGTCTTCCGGCACCTGTTCGATTTCTACCGGATGGACATGACGCGCCCGGAAGAGGCGCCCCAGAAGATCCTGCTGCACGCCGGTGCGGCGACGCTGCGCCCGGCCTCGCGCCGGCGCTACTACAACGCGTGCTGGAACAACGACCAGATGGGCGACGTCTCCTTCTGCGACAACGGCATGCAGATCGCCTTCACCGCAGGCGGCGACCTGTGGGTGATGGACACCGTCCTGTGCGATCCGAAGCGCGTTCACGGTTCGACGCTGACGCACGAGCGCGAGTGCGTCTTTGCGCCTGACGGCAAGGCGCTCTATTACCTCTCGGATCGCGGGGACGGGACGGCCTTGTGGAAGGCCGAGCGCGGCGACCCCGCCAAATTCTGGTGGGAGAACGCCTCCTTCACAAACGCCGTTCTGATCAACGATGCCGTGGCCCGCAGCAATCTCAGCATCAGCCCTGACGGCACGCGCCTGGCGTGGGTGGAGCCTTGCGGGAACATCGTGATCGCGGACACCAACGGCGTGGTCACCACGCGCTGCCGCCCGGCCTCCGGCGTGGACACCTACGACTGGTCGCCGGACGGCGAGTGGCTCGTCGCCTCGGTGGCGGACGACTTCAGCAACTTTGATGTCTGGATTATCCCCACGGAGAAATCCGGCAAGCCCTACAATCTGTCGCGCCACTTCAGCTGGGACGGGCAACCCCGCTGGTCGCCCGACGGGAAACTCATCGCCTTCGTGGGGCAGCGGCCCAACAACGAGACCTCGCTGTTCTATGTCTGGCTGAACCGCGCCGACGAGGAACGCACGACCTTCGACAAGAACGTGGAGGACGCCCTTTCCGTCATGCGGAGGGAGAACGGCACGGACAAGAAGGACGAAAAGGCGCAGCCTGCCGAGAAGAATAAGACGGCCATCGACTTTGAAGATCTGCATCTGCGCGTCCGACGGGTCGAGATGCCGGGCGTCGTGCCGGCCAACCCGTTCTTCTCGCACGACAGCCGGACGCTGGCTTTTGAAGCGACGGTCAGAGGTTTGGCAGGCACCTACAAGGTCGTGCTGCCGGACAAACTCGCGCCCGAACTTCTCACACAGCGTCGCGGACGCGCGGTCAAATGGCTGGCCAAAGACAACCGCCTGCTGTGGATGTGCGACAACCTGCCCGCGCATTTCGACAAGACGTTCGCCTTCTCGCTCTACCAGGAGACCGACTTGCGGGATTATCAGGAACTCGCCTTCCTCACCGCATGGGGCAAGCTGCGCGACTGGTATTATGACCCCGACTATCATGGCGCCGACTGGAACGCGCTCAAAGATAAGTACCGCTTGGCAGCGCGGAACGCGCAAAGCCAGTCGGTCTTTTCGCGCGTGATGCTGCTGCTCCTCGGCGAACTCAACTCGTCGCATCTGGGCTTCACCGACTCCGAGGGGAGCCGGAAAGAGTGGGACAAGTACGTGAGTTTTCAGTCGTGGCAGACCGTCACGGCGCATCTGGGCCTGATCTTTGATCCGGCCCATACGGGCAGCGGATGGAAGATCCTGTCGGTCGTTCCGGAGGGCCCGGCGGATCAGGCGGCGCTCAAGCTGGGGCCGGGCGATCTCGTGACCGCGGTCGATGGTCGGGCCGTGACCTCAGCGACCGATCCGACGTCGGTTCTGAATGGCCCGGAAAACCGCAAGGTCCTCCTCACGGTCCAGTCCGGCACGAGCGAGCCGCGCACGCTCACGATCCCATCGGCCTCCTTCGGGGCGATCCGCGAGAAGCTCAAGACCGCAGGGTTCGAGGCTACGCGCAAACAGGTGCGGGAGGCGGGCAACGGCCTGCTGGGCTACCTCAATATCCAGCGCATGAATTGGGACGACTACTATCGGTTCGAGCAGGAGGTTTTCGCAGAGGGGTTCGACAAGGACGGACTGATCATCGATGTCCGCGACAACACGGGCGGGTTCGTCGCCGACCGCATTTTAAGTGTGCTCTGTGGCAGTGTCCACTCGATCGCCGTGGCACGCGACGCGGCACCCGCCTATCTGTCAGGCTATTGGGGCCACCCCGTCTGGGACAAGCCGATTGTGGTCTTGTGCAATCAGAACACGGTCAGCAACGGCGAGATATTCACGCATGCGATCAAGACCCTCAAGCGTGGAAAAATCGTGGGCGTGCAGACCAGCGGCGGGGTGATCGCCACCACCGACATCGCGCTGCTCGACCTCGGCACGTTGCGGCTGCCGCTTCGCGGCTGGTTCCTGCCGGACGGCGCCGACATGGAGTTGCACGGCACGCAGCCGGACGAGGTTGTCTGGAACGAACCCGCCGACCTCGCGAACGGCGTGGACCGCCAACTCGACGCGGCCATCGGCGTGCTGAAAAAAGAGGTGGAGGACGGAAAGAAAAAACAACACCCCGTCCGTCTCCACTACGCGCGGTAAGGCCGGAGGAGGACGGCGGCAGGCGCTGCGGCCTGATGCGTATTGCGTACACATTTCAAGCGACGATTTACAAGACGCGCCAATTCAGAAAGCGTAAGATGATTCCATATTGATAACTGGGCATGGTATGGAAATGACTCAGCGTACGGTTCTTTCCTTGGTCCGACCCCGTTTCTTGAACAGAACACGGTCGCGGACGGCGGGAACCTGCACGCACGCGAAAAGGGGGAATAGTTTGATGAAAGTGCCACTATCCGAAGCAAAACAGCAGGGGGCTGGCGGAGGGTTGAATCGCCGGCAGTTCCTTAAGCGCGCGGTCGCGGTCAGCGGCGCCGTCGCCTTTCCTTTCGTGATTCCCGCGTCGGCACTGGGGCGCGGCGGGGCGGTGGCCCCGAGTGAGCGCATCGTCGCCGGCGGCATCGGTATCGGCGGCCGGGGAACAAGCGATCTGCAGGCGCTGATGGCCGAATCCGATGTCCAGTTTGTCGCCGTTTGCGACGTCAAGCGGGATCGGCGCGAGGCCGTCAAGAAGATGGTGGACGAGAAATACGGCAATTCGGACTGTGCCATGTTCAGGGACATGCGCGAGCTTCTGGCGCAGCGGACGGACATCGACGCCGTGCTGATCGCCACCAGCGACCGCTGGCACACCATGGCTTCCTGCCTGGCGATGCGTGCGGGCAAGGATGTTTACTGCGAGAAGCCCGGGTCCATGACCATTGCGCAGGGGCAGGCGGTGGTGCAGACGGCCCAGCGTTACGGCCGCGTCTTCCAGACCGGCACGCAGCGCCTGAGCGAGGCGAACTTCACAGTGGCCAACGAGCTGCTGCGGCTCGGGCGCCTCGGCGAGGTCCGCACCGTGCGCGCGCACATCGCCCCTTGGGACAGCGCGTACATGAACCGCGCGTGGCTGCCCGGCGTGCCCGAGCCGGCTCGCGATGAACTGGATTGGGACGCATGGCTTGGCCCGGCTCCGTGGCGGCCCTACAATCCGAGCTATGTGAACGGCGGCTGGCATGGCCAGTACGATTTCCATACGAGCTGCATCGGCGAGTGGGGTTCGCACACGTTCGCGCAGTGCCATGTGGCGCTCGGGCTGGGCGACACCTCGCCGGTCTTTTACGGGTATGTGAAGAACGACAGCAGCGACGGCATGGTCACGCGTTTCGCCAACGGCGTGGAGATGGTGCTGCAGCGGGGTGGCTGGCACGGCTCGTGCGGCGCGCGCTACGAGGGCTCCGAGGGCTGGGTCACCTGCGCCGACGGCTACTCGCGCCCCGAGGTGTCGCATCCCTCCCTGCTCGCCGACTACGCGAAGCTGGTGCAGGACTATGTCGCCCGCACCGGCCGCGCCCAGAACCACATGCGCAATTTCCTCGACTGCGTGAGGTCCCGCCAGCTCACCATTGCCAACCCGGTGGTGATGCACCGCTCGATGAGCACCGTGCATGCGGCCAACATCGCGATGTGGCTCAAACGGGATATGAACTTCGACCCGGTTAAGGAGGAGTTCGTCAACGATCCCGAGGCGAACCGGATGCGCTCGCGTGCCATGCGCGAACCTTGGCAGGTCTGAAAAGGTTAAAATTTCAAAAACGGAAACCCGAAAAATGAAACGATTCACCTGTTGCCTGTTGCTCTCTGCCGGCCTGACGGCCGCGCCTTTCGCGTTCGCGCAGTCGCCGGATGCCGCACTGATTGCCGTACTGAAATCCGACGCGCCGCAGCAGCAGAAGGCTGACGCGTGCATCGACCTCGGCAGGATCGGCACGAAGGATTCCATCGCGCCGCTGGCGGCGCTGTTGGGCGATGAAAAGCTGTCGCACATGGCCCGCTACGGCCTTGAGTCCAACCCTGACCCGGCCGTGGACGAGGCGTTCAGGGCCGCGCTCGTGCAGCTCAAGGGCAAGCCGCTGGCCGGCGTGATCCAATCCGTCGGCGCGCGGCGCGATGCCAAGGCCGTCGAGACGTTGGTGAAGCTGCTCGGCGATTCGGACGGCGAGACCGCCGCAGCCGCGGCGGCCTCGCTCGGCAAGATCGGCACGGCACCGGCCATCAGCGCGCTGAAGCTGGCGCTGGGTAAAATTCCTGCCGCAGCCGAGGGGCTGTTGCGCTGCGCTGAAACCGCGCCAAAGCCGGACCAGGCCGTCGCGCTCTACGACGCCGTCCGCGCCGCCCAGGTGCCGCCGAGCGTGAAAACGGCCGCGGCGCGCGGCGCGATCCTTGCGCGGGGCAAAGCGGGAATTCCGCTGTTGCTCGAACTGTTGAAGGGCGATGACGCCGTCCTGTTCGGCGCGGCTTTGCGGGCCGGGATCGAACTGCCTGGCAAGGAGGCGACCAAGGCCATCAGCGAGGAGCTCGGTAAACTTCCGGCCGAGAGGCAGGGCCGCGTGGCCGCTGTGCTGGCCGAACGCGGCGATGCGGCCGCAGTGCCTGCGCTGCTTGCTCTCGCACGCGGCGGCACGCCACAGGTCCGCGTGTCTGCCATCAACGCGCTCACGCGGCTGGGCAACGCCGCCGCCGTTCCCGTGCTGGCCGATCTGGCCGGTTCCGCGGATGCCGAGGTCGCCAAGGCCGCGCAAGTGGCGCTCGCGGGCTTTTCCGGACCGAACGTGAACGCCACCATCATCGAGTTGGTTAAAAAGCCGGACGTGAAGGTTCGGCTCATGGGCGTGGAGCTGATCGGACGCCGGCGGATCGTGGAGGCTGTGCCGGAGCTGTTGCGCTTGGCGGGCGAGCCTGACCCGCAGGTCAGCGGGGCGGCGCTCAAAGTGCTGGGCGACATCGCGGGAGTGAAGGAGCTTCCCGCGCTGCTCGTCATCCTGCAGAAAGCACCTGCGCCAGAGGCGGCGGCGGAAGCGCTCTCGTCGGTCTGTCTCCGGCAGTCGGTGTGCGTGCCGGGCTCCCTCGTCGTCCGCAAAGCGGTTTACGGCGTGCTGCCCGACGGGCCCTCCAAGGAAGTCTCCGCGAAGGTCGCCGAACTGGTCAAGTCCGGACTATCGGTCATCGAGGTCTCCAACAACACCTTTGGCGATACGGCTCCGGGGCAGCCCAAAAAGTTCCGGGTGGACTATACCGCCAACGGCGTCGCGAAAAGCGCGACGGTAAACGAGGGCACGACCCTGCGGTTGGAACTGGGCGCGGGGGCGACGCCCCCAGAGGTTTCGGGGCCTTTGCACGCCGCGTATGCGCAGGCGCAGGGCGCTCCGAAACTCGCGCTGCTGCGGCTCCTCTGCTCCTTCGGCGGCCCCAAGGCGCTCGATGTCGTGCGTGCCGCCACCGGCGACGCCAACGCGGAGGTCAAGGAGGCCGCGATGCGGGCGCTCTGCGACTGGCAGACGGCCGAGGCCCTTCCCGATCTCGCGAAAATGGTGCGGGCCGCGCCGAGTCCGAAGCTCAAGATTCTTGCCCTGCGCGGCTACATCCGGCTCGCGGCCGCGCAAGAGGTTGCCGCTGCGGAAAAGGTTGCGGCTCTGAAGCAGGCGCTCGCCTGGGCCGAGCGCGACGAGGAGCGGCGGCTGGTCTTGGCGTCGCTCGCCGGTGCGCCCTCGCCCGAGGCGCTGGCCTTGGCCGCGGCCAGCCTCGACAACGCGAATCTCAAGGAAGACGCCGGGCTGGCGGCGGTGGCCATCGCGGAGAGTCTGACAGCTTCACATCCTGATCTGGTCGCCGGCGTCATGAAAAAAGTCGTGGAGGTCGGCGGCAGTGAGGCTCTGCTCAAGCGTACACGGGACTGCTTGGGACAGATCAAGAAACCCGATGGGCAGGCAAAATAGGAGAGTAACATGAAACGAGTTCCAATGATGATCATCGCCGCGCTGGTTCTGGCGGGCGCGCCTTTCGCCAGGGCGGCGGATGAGAAAAAAGAAGGCTCCACCCCGTTTTTTAACGGCAAGGACCTGACCGGTTGGGTGGGGGATATGGGGCTGTGGTCAGTAAAGGACGGTTGCGTCACCGGGCAGACGACAAAGGAGAACCCTGCGAAAGGCAACACCTTCCTCATCTGGAAAGGCGCGGCTACTGATTTCGAATTGACCTGCAAAATCAAGTTCACGACAACCCCGGACAACCCCTTCGGCAATTCAGGCATCCAATTCCGCAGCGTGGTCGTGGATCCGGCGAACTGGGTGGTGGGCGGCCTGCAGGCGGACCTCGCGGCGTCACCGGGAATCTTCGGCACGCTGTATGATGAGCGCGGTGTCGGCCGGTGTGCCCAACTGGGCCAGAAGGTCGTCATGAAGAACGAGGGAGATGCCGGGGTCAAGGTGGACGTCGTCGGCAGCATCGGCAAGCGGGAGGACATCCTGGCTGCGATCAAGCATACCGACTGGAATGATTACCGGCTGTTGGCAAAAGGGCCGAAGATCGAAATCTGGGTGAACGGCGTGCAGACCGTGGACGTGGTCAATGAAAGCACACGCGGTCCGAACGGGACAACCCTCGCACTCCAGCTCCACGCGGGTCCGCCGATGATGATCCAGTTCAAGGATCTGGTGCTGAAGCAGTAGATAGGCGCGTTCAGGAGAAACGTTTAACGCTTGCCTATCCCTTCAGTTGTTGCTTTAGGCGTTGGTCCTTGCCAAAGCGCCACCTGCCTGAGTGCGAGGTGGTGCCGCAGCCGCGCGACGGCGATCTCTTTCGCTTTGGCCTCGACCTCGACAGTCAGATCCAAGCCCCCCGCCCGCGGAGCGGGAACAAACGGTACGGGTAACGCTGGTAGGGACGGTTCCCCGAACCGTCCGCCGGTCATTGCCTCGCGGACGCCTCGGGGAGGCGTCCCTACCGTTGAAGTTATGGCGAGCCACGACTCCGGAAAATCCGAAGGCGCGATGAAGTCGTGGTGCGGACGGGGGTTCTTACTGTCGTGCCCGTCCTTGGGGCTGGAGACGTGAAAGAGCGGCTCGCGGTCCCATGTGGCGAGCGCCTGCCGTGTGACGTCCTCGATGGAGAGGCCGTCCGGCAGACAGCGGTGGTGGTGGACGTCATACACGAAGGGAACGCCGGTCTCCCGGCAGACGGGGAGCAGGTCGGCGGGCGTGTAAGTGCGGTCGTCGTTTTCGAGGGTCAGGCGCGAGCGCACCGCTGTGGGCAACGTTTTGATCACGGCCGCCACGCGTGCGAGCGCCGCTGCCTTGTTGCCGTAGGCGCCGCCCGCGTGGAGGTTGATCACGTCGGCGTTGACCCAGGCCGCGACTTCGGCCTGGTATTCCAGATCGGCGATGGACAGGCGGGTGATCTCCGGCTTGAGGGCGCTCAGCAGGATGAACTGGTCGGGGTGGAAGGTGAGTCGCAGGTCGTTCCGCCGGGCGAAGCGGCCGCAGGCTTGGAAGGCTGCGACGATCTCGGCGGCAGCGGGCAACTCGTCGACAGCGTAGCCGACCCCGTGATGGGTTTTGACCGGCAGGATCTGGCTGTTGACGCGGAAACAGCCGATCTGGCGATCAGCGCAATAGGCGAGGGCGAGGCGCAGCGACTCGGCGTTGGCGAGCGCGAGCTGAGACAGTTTGTCGAGCTGTTGGCTGCGGGGCAGACGTGAGAGCGCGGTGACCGTCGTGGTCTTGAACGCGATGGGCGCCTCATGGAATTTGCAGCAGAGTCCGAGTCGGATCACAGCGCCTCCTTGGGTTGTGTCGTATGGTACACGTGCCGGACCGGCATGTCCAGCCGGGCAGCAACTCGACCAGCCATTCTAAATTGGGCAAGGTGGTGATCAGAGTCTTTGGAGGGCGAGACTCTGTCGAGCCGCATGCGCAGGGTTGTTCAGGCACAGGGGTTTTGATATCATCACCCCATCGTTCAAATCACGATTGGCGGTTACCGCCAAGGAGGGCATCAGAAATGGCATCGATCAAAGGAACCCAGACAGAGAAGAATGTGATGACCGCCTTTACCGGCGAGTCGGCCGCACGCAACCGCTACACCTATTGGGCAGGGCAGGCCAAGAAGGAAGGGTTCGTGCAGATTGAGGCGATCTTTGAGGAGACGGCGAACCAGGAGAAGGAGCACGCCAAGCGCCTGTTCAAGCTCCTTGAAGGCGGCGAGGTGCAGGTTGTGATCGGTCTGCCTGCGGGTGTGATCGGCAAGACCATGGACAATCTCAACCATGCGGCAGAGGGCGAAGAGTACGAATGGCAGCACATGTATCCCGACTTCGCGAAGATGGCTCGCGCCGAAGGGTTTGAAGAGGTCGCCAAGGTGATGGAGTCGATCGCGGTGGCCGAGAAATTCCACGGCGCGCGGTATCGCACCCTGGCGTCGAATATCGCGAAGGGCGTCGTCTTCAAGCGCGACAATCCCCAGACCGAGTGGCGCTGCCGCAACTGCGGCTACATCCACGTCGGCCCCGAGGCGTTGGACATGTGCCCGGCCTGCGCCCATCCGAAAGGCCAGTTCGAACTGGCCCCGGGCAACTGGTAGAGGCAAGCCCGCCGCCCGCGGAGCGGGAATAAACGTTACGGGCAACTCTGGCAGGGCGGTTTCCCCGAAACCGCCGCGGACGCCTCGGGGAGGCGTCCCTACCGGTGAAGTTATGGACGAGCCCGCCGCCTGCGGAGCGGGAATGAACGAAGAGGATAACGTTATTTGACGATTAAGATTACGATCAAGATTACGATTACGAATGGTCTCGATTCCTCTTAGGAGCTGTTCACAAATAAAGTTTACAAATAACGGAATATTTCATAATCAAACCGCATGATTATTTCGTGTTGATGTAAGTGTTATAAGTGAACAGCTCCTTAATCCTAATCTTGATCTTAATCGTAATCCGTTTAAGTTATAGGCGAGTGGAGAGGCTGAGGGTGATCAGCCTGTCCATCTTTCTCTGGCGAGGCGGGCGAGGAAGGTTTCTAAGAGCGCCGCCATGACTGGCGCGGTCTTGCGGGTTTGCGCGAGGACCTCTTCGTGTGAGAGGTGGGGGCCGCTGATGCCTGCCGCCATGTTGGTGATGCAGCTCAGGCCCGCGACGCGCAGGCCGGCCGCATGGGCGACGATCGCTTCGGGCACCGTGGACATGCCCACCGCGTCGGCGCCCATGCTGGCGTAGGCGCGGATTTCGGCGGGCGTCTCGTAGCAGGGCCCGGAGGTAAAGGCGTACACGCCTTCGAATAACGAGGCGTCGGTGTCGCAGGCGGCCTTGCGCAGGAGGTCGCTGAGCCCGGCGTCGTAGACCTTCGACTGGTCGGGGAAGCGAGGCCCCCAGCCCGGCATGACCGGTCCGATGAGCGGGTTGATGCCTGCGGGATTGATGTGGTCGCGGAGGACCATGAGGTCGCCCGGCTTCAGGTTGGGGCTGATGCCGCCCGCGGCGTTGGTGATCAGCAAGGTCCGCGTGCCCATCCTGCGCAAAAGCTCCACCGGCAATACGACCGGCTCCCAGCCCGCGCCCTCGTACCAGTGGCGGCGTCCGAGAAAGGCGGCGATGCGCAGGCCCTGCCTTTCGAAAAGCAGCAGCTCGCCCGCGTGTCCGACGACGGTGCTGGCCCCGAGACCGGGGATGCCGGCAAAGGGCAGGCGCAGCAGGGCGTTGCCGGTCTGGAGCGCCTGGCCCCAACCGGAGCCGAGAATGAGGCCGCAGTCCGGGGGCTGCCTAAAGCAACAGGAGGGAAGCGCGGCGGCGGCGGCATCGAAAAGGGCGGTGTTCATGGGTGAAAATCCTTGTGCGTGGTCCGGCCTTCGCAGACCGTGAGCACGGGGCGGGCGGGCAGCACCCAGCCGGCAAAGGGGGTGTTGCGCGAAAGGGATTTGAATTTCTCGGGATCGACGCGCCAGGGCGTGCGCGGATCGATCAGGACGAGGTCGGCGCGTGTGCCGGGCGCAAGCGTGGGCGCCGGATAGCCGAGCAGCGCGGCGGGGCCGAGTGTCCAGCGGGCGACCCAGTCGAGAAGCGGCATGCGCTCCTCATCGACCATGACCTTCCAGGTGACGCCGACCGCGGTTTCGAGGCCGATGACGCCGAACGGGGCTTTCAGGAAGCCTTTGGATTTGGTCTCGGAAGCGTGCGGCGCGTGGTCGGTGGCGAAAAGCGTCAGGGTGCCGTCGAGCACGCCGTCGCGGATGGCGCGGACGTCGTCGCGCGTGCCGAGGGGCGGGTTCATGCGGTAGTTGCCGTCGTCGAGCGGAATATCCTCGGCGGCGAGCGCGAGGTGGTGGGGCGAGGCCTCGCCGGTGACGGGCAGGCCCTCGGCGCGTGCGGCGCGGAGGGCGGTCACCGAGCCCGCACAGGAGATGTGCTGGATGTGCGTCGCGCAGCCGGTCTCGCGGCAGAGGCGGATGTCGCGCGCGACGGCTTCGGTCTCGGCCTCCGGCGGGAAGACGGGCAAACCGTAGCGGCGGGCGACGGGGCAGTCGCGGATCACGCCGTTCTTGGCGAGTTCGAGGACGACGGCGTGGTCCATCACGGCTTTCTTAAGCGCCCTGGCGCGGCGCATGGCGGCGCGCATCACGGCGTCGTCGGAGACCATGGCGCCGTCGTCGGTGAAGGCGGACGCGCCGCAGCGGGCCAGCGTTTCGAGGTCGGCGACCTCTTTGCCATGGCGGCCGCGGGTGACACAGGCGGATGGCAGGATCTTGACGGGCAGGATGTCGTCGAGCTGTTCGCGCAACCACGCGGGCGAGTCGCCCGCCGGGAAGGTGTTGGGCATGGTGACGACATGGGTGAAGCCGCCGGCCGCGGCGGCCTCGGCTCCGGTGCGGCGGGTTTCGGCGAACGCGTTTCCGGGATCGCGGAAGTGGACGTGGACATCCCAGAAGCCGGGCGCGGCGATCAGGCCGGAGGCGTCGATCTGGCGGAGGTCGGCGGAGGGAGCGCCCGCGGGTTGGATAAGGCCGTCGCGAATGACGAGGTCACACACTTCGTCGCGTCCGGAGGCGGGGTCGAGCACACGCGCGTTGGCTAAGACAAGATTAGTCATGACGCATAGAGTGTAGCGTGAAAAGGGGTGCTGGGCAAGGGGCAGCAATTCTAAATATGGCTTTGCTTGCCATGGAAGAATGCCCTTACGGGCACACTACAAACGGATTCCCCTAGGCTTTCTTACGTTTGTAGTGGCGCCGTGAGGCGCTTCTTGGCCATATTTAGAATTGCTGGGCAAGGGGCTACTCGTCGTCGTCGTGGGGAAGCTCCTTGACCTGAACCTCGGCCAGAAGCGCACGGTACTCGTTCTCGAGCTGGACGCAGACGTGCCGCGTGGTGAACTGGCCCAGCACCCGGGCGCGTCCGCCTTGCGCCAACTTCGCGGCGCCCGCGGGATCGGCGAGCAGGGCAAGGGACTCCGCGGCCATCAGTTGCGGGTCGCCGTTGCGCACGAGGATGCCGGAGACGCGCTGCACGATGATGTTGACGGGACCGCCGGATTCCGCGGCGATGACCGGCACATTGGCTGCCATGGCTTCGCAGAGGACACGTCCGAACGGCTCTTGCTGTGCGGGATGCAGGAACAGGTCAAAGGCGGGGAGGATCTCGGCGGAGGCGTCGAGGTCTTTGATCCAGTGAAAACAGGCGCTCAGGCCGGCCTGCTGGATCTGCGCCTCCAATTGCGAGACCCAGCGTTTGTTCTCTTTAAAGAGGTCGCGGCCGACCATCACAAAATGCGCGTCGGGCCGTTGCTGCTGGATGGCGGCAGCCGCTTCGATGAAGGCGTCGTGCCGCTTCCAAGGGACGAGATGCGAGATCATGCCGATGACGGGCACGTTCTGAGGCAGGCCGAAGCGTTCGCGTGCGGCGGCTTTGTCGGCGGGTCCGAAACGGGAGGTGTCGATGCCGTTGCGGACGATCCGAATGCGCCCCAAGACGCGGGGGGAGAGGATGTCGACGAGATACTCATCGATGGCCTCTGAGGCGGCAATGATGCGGGTGGCTTTTTTCGCGGCCTCGCGCGCGACCAGAGTCGGGAGGTGCAGGTCGCGCACATGCCAGATCACAGGGATGCTCGAGCCGGCGTGGCTGGCGGCCAAGAAAGCGGGCAAGCTGTTGGCGTGGATGATGTCCGGTTTGACAGTCCGGATGATCTGTGAAACCGTACTGGGCGAGCGAAGCAGCTTGGCGGTCGTGGTGAACAGACCCCAGCCGCGCTTGGTTGCGCGTATCGGGGAGACGGGAAACACTTTCAGGCCGGCGGCGGTCAGGCGGTCAAACAGGGGGCCATAAGGAACAGCCGCAACGACCTCCACGCCTACTGAAGGCAGGGCGGAACACACCTCAATCATGCTGTGCTGCGCCCCGCCCAGCTCTGACACTAAGTCAAGCCAAAACACGGTCATAGGGAAACAGCTTAGCAGATTTATCGGGAGAGTCAAGCGCGAGGCACGGTTCTTCTTTAGGCTTTCTCCTGACCGGAATCACTCGCAACTGTCAGTGCGGTCAGGAGTCGGGAGCACCTCGGACACGGTGATGTCGCGTCCGGCTTCGGCTGTCGCGCCGGCACGCTCGGGACGCGGCCCGTCGGGTCTTGGTCCGCGTCTGCGTCTGCGGCGGCGGGGGGCCGGGGCATCCTCTTCGGCGTCGCGGGGCTCGTCCGCCTCCGCGTCGGGATGCTCCTCGCCTTGGGGGCGCGGGGCGTTGCGCGCGACCTCGTGTTCATAGAGCGCCTGCCACTCGTCGAGCAAGGCCTTGTCTCCCCCCTCGGCGGCGACCAAGATGCGTTGGAAAGCGAGCGCTTCCGGGAAGGCAGGGTGGAAGACGAAGCGGTGGCCGCGGCCTTTCTTGGGCGACTCGGCGAAGCGGCGCTGGACATCCATCAGGGCCACGGCGGTGAAAAGGGTCGTCTTGGGGATGTGGAGCCGGGTCGCGACGGGGTGCAGCACCATGCGGGCGACATGCTGCTTGTTGACGCGCCCGTGCGGGGCGTGGGTCTCTTCTTTGCGGAGTTGCTCAAGGAAGAGCGGGTAATACAGGAGGGCCGTGCGCACACCGTTGGAGAGGTCGGCGTTCTGGGGATCGGCGTCGAGTGCGGCGAGATATTTCCAAAGCGGGGACTTCTCCTTGCCGGTCGTGTCGATGTAGGCGCTGACTTCAGGCAGCAGGTCCTGAAGGAGCTTGAATTCCCATAACAGTTTGAAGGCGGCGCCGGAGGAGTTGTACGTGAAGAGCCGGAAGACCTCTTCGCAGACGCGCGGGATGGAGGCGTTGACGATATCGGCGTGATGTTTGAGCAGGGCCTTGCGGCAGGCGCGGTCGATGGTGAACCCGAGGCGCGCGGCGAATTTCACGGCGCGCATCATGCGGACAGGGTCCTCGCGGAAACGGATGTTGGGGTCGCCGATGCTGCGCAGGACCTTCTTGTCGAGGTCTTTCAGTCCGCCCACATAGTCGATCACCGAGAAGGTCTTGATGTCGTAGAAAAGCCCGTTGACGGTGAAGTCGCGGCGCTTGGCGTCCTCCTCCGGCGTGCCGAAGGTGTTGTCCTCGGTCTGGTAGATGCCGTTGTCGCTCTCGCTGGTTTCGGGCTGACGGCGGAACGTGCTGGTTTCGATGACCTTCCGGCCGAAGACGATGTGGGCGAGGCGGAAGCGGCGGCCGATCAGGAAACAGTTGCGGAACAGTCGGCGGATGTCGTTGGGCCTCGCGTCGGTGCCGATGTCGAAATCTTTAGGTTGCCGGCCGAGCAGCAGGTCGCGCACGCTGCCGCCGACCAGATAGGCGGTGTGGCCGGTGTTGGCCAGGCGGTAGAGGACGCGCAGGGCGTCGGGGTCGATGTTGGCACGCGAAATACAATGGTCGTGGCGTTCGCGGATAACAGTCTTGTCTCGTTTAAAAAACATGGTCGTCAGGCGGTTCAGGTGTTCGGGGTCAAAACAATTCAAGAGAGTATGCCAGAAATCCGCGCCCGAAACAAGACGGTATGCGGGAGTGCCGAATATTTGGGCCGGGGAAATAAACGCAAACCGATTATTGACGAGGGTTCCCCAAACCGCTATTCTTAGGATACACGTTTGAGAGTTTTCGCAAATCCAAGGGCCTTTCAGACGGGTATAGAAGGAGAAGCTGATATGATTCGCACAACTCGCCCCCCAATCCGGGTTGGTATCGCCGGCTTGGGACGAGCCGGACTTGAAATGCACTGCCTGGAATTGGCGCAGTATCCGGAACTGTTCAAGATTATCGCTGTTTGTGATCCGATCAAGGAGCGGCGTGATCTGGTGGTAGAGCGTTGTCCCGATTGCCGCACCTATCGGCGTTACGAAGACCTGCTGGCCGATCCGGACGTGGAGCTGGTCGACATTGCCACCCGGTCGGACGAACACGCCGTGCATGCGATGCAGGCGCTGAAGACCGGCAAGTGGGTGAACGTCGAACGTCCCTTCTGCCGCGATTACGACGAGGCCATGGTGCTGCGCGCCGCGGCGATCAAGGCGGGCAACCGGCTGCTCGTCCGCCACAACTACCGGTACGAGACCTCGTATCTGCAGGTCAAGGAAGTGATCGATTCCGGCGTGCTCGGCGAGATCTACGATATTAAGATTCGGCGAGGTTCCTTCGAACGGCGTGACGACTGGCAGACGGTGAAGCGGTGCGCGGGCGGCATGGCGCTGGCGTTCGGCCCGGCCTTCCTCGATCAGGCCCAGGAACTGCTGCGCACGCAGCCGGTGAAGGTCTGGTCCGACTTCAAGCGCGTCGCTTCGGTGGGGGATGCGGAAGATTACGTGCGTATCATCCTTCGCAATCTGTCCGGGCTGACGGTCGACCTCGAGATCTCCGGCGGGCGCATCGGCCTGTCTCCGCAGTTCATCGTCACCGGCACCAAGGGCGAATTCACGCTCTATCCGAACGCCGAAGAGGGCACGCTGCGTTATCTGGATCCCAAGCAGAAGCTTGCGCGCCGGCGTTCCAGCGTGCGCACGCCGCCGCTGGGGAGCTTCGGCACGGCGGAGACGCTGCGGTGGATCGAGACGAAGGTGCCGCTCAAGCCCAAAGCCGAGTCCGGCATGACGCTCATCTGGGAGCACGTCTTCGCCGCGATCCGCGAGAACAAGCCCTATCCGGTGTCGCTGGACACCGCGATCGAGACCATGCGAATCCTGACGCTGATCAAGAAAGAGAGCCCGTTTGCGTGACAGGAGTCGGGGGGCAGGAGTCAGGGGTCAGGGAGGATTTTGCTGAACGTTGTTGTCTGCTTCCGGATTGCAGCTTTCCGCTACCTGACTCCCGCCTTGCGGCTCCTCTTTTTCCGCCTTCCGGTTCTTGGCGCAGTTGATCACGCGCGTGTCGGTGACGAGCCAGTCCATCGGGACATCGTGCTCCTCTTGAGGCACGGGCTCTTCAAGCACTTGCCAGTCGTAGCAGAGCGCGATTTTCGGGGCGCTTTTGACGGCTTTGTTGAGAATATAGTCGTAGTGGCCCGCGCCGTAGCCCAGCCTGCCGCCGCAGGTGTCGAACGCCAGTCCCGGCAGGATGAAGGCGTCTACGTCCCACGGCATCACCGGAATCCGCTTCGCAGGTTCCCGGATGCCGTGGTGTCCGGTGATGAGCCGCACGTGCGCGTCGATCTCGTAAAGGTTATACCGCTCGTTGGAGCGGCTCCAGGCGGGGACGCAGACGTCGCGGCCCTTCTCCCAGAACGCGCGGGCGATGTAGCGCGTCGGGATCTCGTTCTTGGTGCTGAGGTAGATGCAGACGCGCCACGCCCGCAACAGCAGGTCGATTTCGTTGCCCAGCACGTTCTTGCAGACCGCGCGGCCGAGTTCTTTGCGCTCTTCCGGTGCGACCTCGCGCCGCTTCTCGCGCATGCTCTCGCGTATTTCGTCTTTGGTCATAGGATAAGAGTAGAAGAGTCAGGGTTCGGGGTTCAGGTGGGGTGCCCAGACCTCAGCGCCAAGCGGCTGGCATGGGCGGCCGCTGAGGCGGCGCGTTCGGGTCGGCTGGCTGAGGCGGCACGTTCGGCTCGGCAGGCGGCTTGACTTTTTTGAAATCCCAGACGTCGCGGAAGAGGTCGGGGTTGTCCTTGTTGGCGACGATGGCCTTGACCAGCGCGTCGGCGGAGGTCACATCGCGCGAAACGGTGTCGGCGTTCAGCAGTCGGCCCTTGAAGGTGTCGCCGGTGACGGTACACGAGGCGAACTGGTAGACGCGGCTGTCTTCCGCGACATCGCCTTGGGCGGTGCCGAACCAGGTGAGCTGCACGAGGGTCAGGCCGGCGGCTTTGCAGAGGCAGGCGCGGGCGAACATCGCGTTCTTGGAGCCGGCGGGGAAGGAGACCAGATACTCGGTCTTGCCGAGAGGCAGGATGAGCAGGCGCTCGACCTCGCCTTGCTCGGAGGTCCGCTCCCATGCGCCCAAGAGGGCCTTGTCGATGGCCTGATCCGGTTTTTCCGCGAGCGGCACCGTGTAGTCGCAGCCGGCAAGGGCGGCCGCACAAACAGCCGCGAGCAGCGTGTTCATTCTCATGGTTAAACCCTTTCTTGAGTCGGGTTGGCGGGACGTTCCGTCAGCCACTGGATCTTGTCCTCCTCGTCGTGGCGGATCACCTCCACGAAGTATCTTTTGCCGCGCACGAAAAGGCCGTGGACCGCGTCCGGACCTTCGGTGTCGGCCACGGCCTGCACGATGTCGATCATCGGGCGCGTGATGGTCAGCCCGGGCAGGAAGACCGGGATGCCGGGCGGATAAGGGACCAGCAGTTGGCTGCTGATGCGGCCTTCGGTCAAGCCCAGCTCCATCAACTCGCCGTCGCACAGCGCGGCGTCGCGCGGCACCACGGTGGCCTGGCCGTTCACGGCGGCTGCCACGCTGCTGTCGAACGCGTCGCACACGGGGCGGCCGATGGCCTCCTTCATCTTCATGATCGCACGGTAGAGGTACTCGAAGTGGTCTTCGACCGTGCCCATGGAGACGAGGAAAAGGATGGTGACGGGGGTGGACTTCTCCCACTGGATTTTCGAGTCGCG
>JANYBJ010000035.1 GCA_025360845.1 bacterium | reverse complement strand
CGAGGAGCCCAGCGCCTCGATGGTCGTGCCGGACGACATCTTCCAGGTCTCGACGCAGGACCTCGCGGGCTATCTGTCGTTCCGCCCGAAGCTGCTCCTGCAGGACCCCTCGGACATCATGGCGGTCTCCAAGCGCCGCCTCAACCGCTGGGTGCGACGCATGATCCACACGGTCGTCAACGACCGCTTCGTCCGGCCCCTGGCCGTGGCGGTGACGAACCTCGACAGCGCCTATGTGGCGGCACCGAAGCCCTTCCGCGTGATCTACGCGGGCGGCGCGGCGGCGTTCGCCGGGATGCGCGAGGACAGTTTCGTGACCATCGCGGACATCTTCCGGGGGGCGGCGCTGCTGCGCAACGGCAAGGTGCCCTCCATCGACGGGCGCTACGCCTGCGTGATGGACTCCGCCGGCATCGAGCAGATCAAGTTCGGCGACTCCAAGTTCACGGACCTCTTCAAGGGGTTCGAGGACAAGAACAACCGCGTGTTCGGCGCTGGCGACATGATCGACTACGGCGGCGTGGCCTTCGTGCGTCAGGATGACCCCTACCGCTGCAACCTGCCCGACGCGGGCGGCGCGGTGCAGACCCGCTGCAACACGGGCAAGGTGCGCGTGGCGCATCTCTTCGGCGCGAACGCCTTCGGCTATCTGGATCTCGGCGAGGCGGGCTCCCCCACGCGCCGGACCCTGGCCCCGACGTTCAAATGCCAGGACATCACGATCACCGGCACGCTGCTGACCTGCGCGGTGCGCATGGGCTTCCAGGCGATGGTGATCGAGCGCAACTTCGGCCTCAACCTGGCCTACACCTCGGCGTTCGACGAAGTGCCCACCGACCTGCCGGATGAAGCGGTTTGAGTAGTTAATAGTTAAGAGTTAATAGCTAATAGTTAGGACGTAGGAGTTTTCTGAAACCTAACAGTCTAACAGCCCTACAGTCTAAACCCCTTTCTCCAAAGGAGAACATCATGCAGAAAATCAACGTCACGACCGTTTCGGCGGTCGCCACCTCGGCCACCGTCGTTCAGGCGGTGATTCCCGAGTATCAGAAATCCAAGGCGGTCATCCGCCGCTTCTCCGCGCTCGGCAACGACGCGGCCTGCGCCTGTAACTTCTACATCCCCCGGGCCTGCCGCGCCTTCCGGCTGCCGGTGGCGCTGGCCACGGCGGGAACCACGCTGCGCATCCCTGTGGACGTGGCGGGCGGGCATGTCTTCAAGGGCCACACGCTGGCTTCCACGGACCTGCTCTGCCTCCTGACGCCGACCGGCTGGAAGATCGTTTCGGCGACCTACGCCGACAACGCGCAACAGACCTACTGCACGGCAACGATCACGGCGGTCGGTGCGATCCCGGTCAACACCGTGTGCTACGTCGTCGTCCCCGCGACCGACAAGATCGCCGGCGTGCCGGTGATCGGCGCGGCCCAGGTGAGCGTCGAGGATCTGCTCTCGGGCGATACCGGCGTCCCCGTGATTTTCGACATCGTGGCGACCTCCGCCAAGGTCATTACGGCCGCCGCGCTGGTGGAGTATTGGGCGTAGATAGGCTGTTAGGTTTTTAGACTGTTAGGCTGTTAGAAAGAAGGCTGTTAGGCATTTAGGCTGTCAGGCTGTTAGAAAGAAGGCTGTTAGGCATTTAGGCTGTCAGGCTGTTAGGAAGTAAAATCGTTGCGATTGCCAGTTCTCCCCACCTAACAGTCTAACAGCCTAAACCGCTAAACCCCTCTTGAGGTATCCCTCAATGACCGCAAACGACATCGTCATCAACGCCTACACGCAGGCGGGCTTGCGCGAGACGGGCGACCCGACCTCCGGCATCCACACGCTGGGGCTGGGCGGACTGGCGCTGACGGGCGAGGTGCCGACCGTGGTGATCGACATCGCCGTGGCCGCGCTCAACCGCTGGTACCGCTACGCGTGGCAGCGCCACCCGCACCGCGACATCCGGATTTCGAACGCGGTTGTCGAGGTGGCGGCGGGCGCAACGGCCGTGGAGCTGCCGGCCGAACTGGATGTCATCCGCTCGGTGCGCGTGGCGGGCGGCGCGTTGCTCCCGCTCTCCGAGGTGCGCGAGGCCGACTTCGCGGCGATCTACGCCGACGCGCCGGGAACGCCGGTGGCCTACGTGCAGTTGGCGGACGGCGCGACAACGGACGAGGTGCCGCTGCCCGTCCGGCGGGTCAGGCTGGCCCCGCTGCCGGTCGCCCCGCTCACGCTCCATGTGAACGGCCTCAGGCGGTTCGCGCCGCTGGCGCTGGGCGACTCGCCGCTGCTGCCGAAGTTCGAGGACGCGCTGTTCTTCTACGTGCTGGCGGAGCTGCACGGGTACGCGAAAGACGCGGTCCAGCAGAAGGCGGCCCTGGCGCTGGCGGGTCAGCATTTCGACAACGCGCTGGCCTGCGAGACCGGCGTCGACGCCTGCGACGACGTGTGCGTCCCTCTCCAAAGCTTCGCGAACGGATAACTCTTGTCCCCCCCACTAACGCACGAATGAACTAATCAACTAACGAACTTCTCCTACGGAGGTTTCCCATGTCAGCATTCGCCATCTACACAGGGGCCGCGGTCAAGCCGGGGCTCGCCGTGATCAACATCACGGTTGACGGGGTCGAGTACATCGCCGAGGCGCCCTGCGGCACCGCCGCCACGGACGGAGCCTGGGTGTGCAGCGCGGTCTACCAGATCGGCACAACGGGCCGCCGCGTCAAGTTCGCCGCCGGTCTTCACGCCCCCGGCGAGAGCGGCGAGAACCTGGCGGGGCTCACCTACGCGTAACCCGGTTGGCCGCAAAGAACACAAGGAACCCAAAGATGAAACCCTTCTTCTCTTTCTCTGCGCTCTTTGCGTTCTCTGCGGTTAAAAATCAGCGGTCCTGTCTGTCAGACAATAAGGAGGTTTCATGAAAAAGTTTCGTGTGTTGCTGCCCGCCCTCGCGCTCTGCGCGGCGTGGGCGCGGGCCGGGGTCGAGTTCTCGGACATAGCGCGTTGGGGTCTGGTGCGCAAGACGGACGCGCTGCCGGCGGAGACGCCGCGCGCGGCCGTGAGCGTGCCGCTGCTGTCCGTGGACGCCAAGGGCCAGAGCGAGGTGATGGTGACCCTGACCAACGACGTCTCCGTCGCCGCGCCGACCAACGCGGTGGACGGCCGGGCGCTCAAGTGGCGCTTCACCGCCTCGGGCGGCGACCGGACCGTGACCTGGCCGACCAACTCGTTCCGGGTGCCCGCGTCTTCGACCATGGCCTACGCCAACACCGTCTCCAACGGGACCGCCTCGGTGTTCGTCACCGAGT
>JANYBJ010000008.1 GCA_025360845.1 bacterium | reverse complement strand
ATTGCCCATTGCCTATTGCCCATTGCCCATTGCCCATTGCCTATTGCTTATTGGAGACAACCATGAATTGGAATTTCGAGTTAGAGCGGTTTATTCGTGAAAAAGTGACCAAGCGCGAGCGCAGCCTGCTTGCGGACGACTTCTCACGGCACGCTGCCGAATTGCATGCGCGGATTGACGGTAAACGCGTGCTGGTGATCGGCGGGGCGGGCTCGATCGGTTCGCACTATATCAAGGCGCTGCTGCGCTTCGATGTGGCCTCGCTCTGTGTCGTCGATATCAGCGAGAACGGATTGACCGAACTGGTGCGCGACCTGCGTAGCGCGGGGACATATCGGATACCGCAAGACTTCATCACCTATCCGGTGAATTTCGGCGACCGAGTCTTCGAAAAGCTGTTTAGGGCACACGGCCCGTTCGACATCGTGGCCAATTTCGCGGCGCATAAACATGTCCGCAGCGAGAAGGACATTTACTCGATTGAGGCGATGATCGAGAACAATGTGCTGAGGGCTCGCGGGTTGCTGGATCTGTTGCTGGAGGCGCCGCCGGAGCATTTCTTTTGCGTGTCCACCGACAAGGCGGCCAATCCCGTGAACATCATGGGTGCGAGCAAAAAGCTGATGGAAGAGCTGATCATGGCTTATGCGGACCGGTTGCCGATCAAGACCGCGCGGTTCGCCAACGTGGCGTTTTCGAACGGCAGTCTGCCGCTCGGTTTTTTGGACCGGCTGTTCAAGCGTCAGCCGTGGTCGTGTCCGCTCGGAATCAGGCGATTCTTTGTGTCGCCCGTCGAGTCGGGCGAGCTGTGCCTGCTGGCGTCGATCATGGGCGAGAGCGGCGACATCGTGTTCCCGAAACTGGATGAGGATCGGGACATGATCCCATTCGAGCAGGTCGCGGTGGACTTGTTGCACGCTTTGGGGATGGAGCCGGACGTGTGCGCGAGCGAGGAAGAGGCGAGAGAGAAGATGAGAAGTGCGTTAGTGCGTGATTGCGATAGTGCATTAGTGGGGGATCAGAGGATAGAGGTCAGAGGTCAGAGGTCAGAGGTCGGAGGACAGAGGGCAGAAGAGAGTGATGAGGATTTATCCTTCATCCCTCATCCTTCATCCTTGATTAAGTGGCCTGTCTTTTTCTTCAAGTCGGATACGAGCGGGGAGAAGACGTTTGAGGAGTTCTACACGCCGGGCGAAGAACTCGATCTTGAGAAATTCGTGAACCTCGGGGTGGTGAAGAACGCGAAGCGGCGGGAGTTGGCAGAGATCGACAAGATCTTCGCGGCTTTAAAAGGTCTGTTCGATTCCAAGGAGGTCACGAAGGCGAATGTGGTCGAGGTGCTGAAAGACTATCTGCCGAATTTCGAACATATCGAAACCGGCAAGGGCTTGGATCAAAAGATGTAGGTGATGGCACGATAGGCGAGTTAAGCCGGGGAAGCTTGATAAGTTGGCCTGAAAAGAGGGATGTCATGAGTGTTTCTCCGCCTCTCTGCATGACACTTAACGCGCTTAGCGTGCCTATCGCGCTTAACTCGCTATTCGTAAATACTTGATTAAGGCAACGTATGTATCGAACTGTAAAACGTTTAATGGACATCATCCTCTCTGGCCTGGCGTTATTGGTTTTATCGCCACTGCTGATTCCTGTATGTGTCGGATTGCTGTTGACGGGGGAACATTACGTGTTCTATCTGCAGAACCGTATTGGTTTCCACAACAAAAAGTTCGGCATCTGGAAGTTTGCCACGATGCTGAAGAACAGCCCGAACCTGGCTGGCGGGCTTCACACGACGCGGCGTGACCCGCGCGTGTTGCCGCTCGGATATTTCTTACGTATGACCAAAATCAACGAGTTGCCGCAATTGATCAACATCCTGCTGGGAGACATGTCCATTGTCGGACCGCGTCCGCTGGTTGACAAGACCTTCGATCCCTATCCCGAACACGTCAAAACGGTGATCTACAATGTTCGTCCGGGCCTGACGGGCATCGGTTCGATCGTCTTCAGAGATGAAGAGCGCCTGCTTTCAGAATCGGGTATGCCTGTGGCGGAGTTTTATTCAAAACACATCGCGCCAGCCAAAGGCGAACTGGAATTGTGGTATCAACGGCATCTGTCTTTCCGAACGGATATGATGATTATTTTTCTGACGGCCTGGGTGATTGTTTTCCCGAAAAGCAATCTCCTGCGAAAAGCATTTAAGGATTTGCCGACACTCTCGGTTCCTGGACTTGAATGACCTCTCACAGAGCCCGCGCTACTTGGGTGGCCCGCGACCTCCGGGCGCGGTAGGGTTTGCAAGAGCCTCATCGAACAATGGGAAGTTAATTTCTCCGTTGGAAGTTGGACGTTCGATGTAGAATGTTCGAAGTTCGTATCCGACTCAGGCGGGGCGACTAAGTGTAACCGAGTAAGTGTGGGACTAAGTGTTTGGACATCCATGAGAATTCTGTGGATACATCAGTACTTCGCGACGCCGAAAGGCTGGGGCGCCGTGCGGACATACGAGTTCGCGCGGCGTTTTTGTTCTGCGGGGCATGCGGTGGATGTGGTGTGTTGCGCAGGATACGACGCGTCGTTGACTGGGAGTGGACCCAAGCCGCTCATGGTGGACGGCATACGGGTCTATGTGAGCGGAACGGCATACCGGCCGCACATGGGTTTTCTCCGCCGCGTCTTATCGTTTCTGGGTTTTATGACGCATGCGTTGTGGCATGTGCTTCGGCGGGGCGGGGAGTATGATGTGATGATCGCGTCGAGCGGTCCTCTGACGTTAGCGGTACCTGCGTTGGCAGGACGATGGTTGCGAAAACTGCCTTTTGTGTTCGAGGTGATCGATGTCTGGCCGGATTCCGCGATCGCGGCAGGGGTACTAAAGAGTCCGGTTCTGAAATGGCTGAGTTTCAGGCTGGAGGCGCTGGCGTACACATATGCTTCGGCGATCGTGACCTGTTCGACGGGGATGACGGAGAGGGTGGTGAAGAAGTTAGGAGTGAAGAGTGAGGAGTTAGGAGTGAGGAGAGGCGAAGTACTAAAGTTCGAGAGTTCTAACGTTCGGGAATGGGAAGAGAGAAGAGGCAATCGGCAATCGGCAATAGGCAATGGCGCGAACGCTCGCACGAATATCAAGCTGACAAAAGTTGTCACGCTGTCGAATTGCTGTGATTTGGGGCAGTTTGTTCCGAATAAGGGGAGGCGACAAAAGACGCGGGAGCGTCTGGGCGTAAGGGACGGGCAGACGGTTGTGCTGTATACGGGGGCGATGGGTCTGAGTAATGCGGTGGATGAGCTGGTGACGGCGGTTAAGGAAACCGCGGGGGATGAGCGGATCGTGTGGTGGTTTGCGGGGGACGGACCGAGAAGTGCGTTATTGCGCGAGTGCGTGAGTGCGTTAGTGGGGGGAGGCGAAGTTCTAAAGTTCGGGAGTCTACCGAAAGAGCAGGTCGTGGAGCTGTATTTGGCTGCCGACGTGAATGTCGTGACCTTTATGCATGAGCCGCTTTTTTATGAGAACTCGCCGAATAAATTCTTCGACGGGATTGCGGCGGGGCTGCCCACGGTTTTTAACCGGACGACTTGGCTGGAGCCTTGGCTAAAAGAGTACGGGTGTGGTATTGTCTGTACGAGTCAAGATGCGGGTGCGGAGATGGCTCGACAACTGAAGCTGTTGGCGGTTGACGTCGAGCGGCGACGAAGGATGGGGCAAGGCGCGCGGCGGTTGGCGGAAGAGGTTTTCAGCCGCGACAAGTTGGCGAAGGAGTATCTGGGGATTCTGGAGGAAATAGCGCGATAAGCCGGGGAAGCGCGATAGGCCGGATAAGCTGGGAAGCGGGATAAGCGCGATAGGTGGGATAAGATGGGAAGCACGATAAGCCGGGAATGAAAAGAGGTACGTCATGAGTGTTGAAGAGTTGCGTTATCGGAAACTTGAGATTTGGAAACGCGGGATTCAGTTGGTTAAAGCCGTTTATGGCTTGTTGACGTCTTTTCCGAACCATGAACAGTATGCGCTTATGGATCAGCTAAAACGGGCGGTCGTTTCGGTTCCTTCCAACATTGCGGAAGGGTCAAAGCGTAACACGGTTAAAGAGTTCAGAAACTTTCTTTGCATCGCATCCGGCTCATTGGCGGAAGTTGACACTCAGCTTGTGATAGCCCATGAACTCGGCTATATCGCGTATCAAAATGAGTTGGCCGAAGAGATCGTCGTGCTGATGAAAATGATCGGTTCTTTTTCAGCATCTCTGCATGAAGGCTAGTTCGCACTCCGCTTATCGTGCTTAGCCCGCATAACTTGCGTAACGCGCTATACAAACACATGAAACGCGTATTTGACATCACGCTGATCCTGTTTACGGCTCTTTTGTGGCTGCCTCTTCTTGTGTTGACGGGGCTGGCGGTGCGGCTATGCTTGGGGCGTCCGGTGTTTTTTGTTCAGGAACGGCCCGGCTTACGGGGGCGGCCGTTTAAGCTGATCAAATTCCGGACAATGCGCGATGGGATAGGGACGGATGCGGAACGGCTGACGCGTGTGGGAAGGGTGATGCGGGCGACGAGTCTGGATGAACTGCCTGAATTATGGAATGTGCTGAAGGGCGAGATGTCGCTGGTCGGCCCGCGGCCGCTGTTGATGCGGTATCTGGACCGGTACACGCCGCGGCAGTCGCGGCGGCATGAGGTGCGGCCCGGCATCACGGGCTGGGCGCAGGTGAATGGACGTAACGCGCTCGGCTGGGAGCAGAAGTTCGAGTGTGATGTGTGGTATGTGGAGCATCACAGCCTGTGGCTCGACATGAAAATCTTGTGGCTGACGGTGTGGCAGGTGATGACTCACAAGGGAATCAGCGCAGCGGGCGAGGCCACGATGGGTGAGTTTATGGGTAGGAAGGATGAAGGCAAAAGGATGAAGGATGAATGGGACGAGAGGGGCGGTGGACAGACACTGCCCGAGGGACGCGGCAATGATTGAAACGAAACAGGCGGTGGCTCGCGGAATCTCTTGCGCGTTACGCATATGGCTGGCGGTCACGGGGCTTGCCGCAGCTTCAAGTTTGTTGCTTTATGTCAGTTGCGGCGTGAAGGGTCTGGCTTTGCTGATTCAGGTCGGGCCGCTTTCCATTGCGGAACAAACCTTGTCGTGTGTGGCGATCACATGGTTGGCATGGGGTATAGCCCTGCTGCTACTCAATAATCCTGCGATCCGGGATCAGCAGGGTGTTGCGATCATATGTTCGGTTCTCCTTCTGCTGTTGTATGTCAATTTCCTTCGAGAGCGGATACATTATGCGGACGTGGACGACTATGTCCGGGCGGCGTTTAATCTCCATGACGGCCAACCGTTTCATAGCCGTTACCTCTATCCGCCTTTGCTGGCCACGTTGTGTCAGCCGTTTCTGCCGCTTGGCGCGCATGGGGTGTCGGCCGTGTTTTGGCTCGCAAACCTTGTGTCGCTCGTGGCGTTCTTCTGGTTGTTGAGCGCGCTCCTTGGGTGCTATGGTTTCGGGCGGCGGCTGGCGCTGGCGTTGGCCTTCCTGTTCATGGTTGTGAATGTCCCGATCCTCCGCACGCTGGGGTATGTGCAGATCAATCTGCATGTCGTCAACCTGATTCTGCTGGCTTTGCTTCTTTTTCCGAAACATCGGATCGTTTCCGCACTGGCGCTGGCTTTGGCAGTTCATCTCAAGGCGTCCCCACTGGTGCTGGCCCTTCCGTTTTTCTTGACGCGAGACAGGACTTGGGGGGTGTCGTTTCTGGCCTGGCTGATCGGCCTGGCCGGGGTGACGTTCTGCTTTTATGGCGGGGCTCCCTTTATGGCCTTTAGCGATAACATCCGCAACGTCTATGGGGCGAACGGGATTTGTTTTCGCGAAAATTCGGTGGATTCGCTGATCCGCAGCGCGGGTTATGTCGTGGGCATGGAGGCCTCAGCGATGGTGCTCTTTTTTAAAGTCCCGGTTATCCTTGGGCTCTTATGCGGGGTCGGCTATACGATGAGGAAGGCGACCTTTTCATTCGGCAGCGAAGGTCGTTCGGCGATTCTGAACAGCATTCCGATCTTGTGTGTGTTGATGGTCTTTGCCTCTCCGCTCGTCTGGGAGCATCATCTCGTTTTCTTGGCCGTTCCGTTTCTGGTTGTGATTAAGAAACTGAACACGCCCGCCGCATGGATGTGGTACAGCTTCGCCTATCTGCTGGCGTTTCTTGTGCCAACATTTGATTTTTACCCGTGGTCTTTCGGACATCTCGTCAGTGCGGTCATCGTGACGCTTCTGATGCTCCGATTCTGCCGGGAAAGCGATGCCGCATGGGTGGCGACGGCGGGTTCGCGGATGGATGCGCTTTTCTGTGGCGAAACGGAAGGCAGGTGATTCGATGAAACGGATCGTGATCGTGGGAGCGAGTGGTTTTGGCAGGGAGATTGCGTGGATCGTTGAGCGGATCAACGGTGTGCGGCCGGTCTTAGAGTTGTTGGGTTTTTGTGATGATGCGGCCGACAAGCGCGAGGGACTGTGTGGCGGGCATCCGCAGTTGGGGCCAATCGAAACCGTGCGGGAGAGGTTCGGCGCTGTGGGTTTCTTTTGTGCGGTTGGGGATAACCGGGCGCGTCGCCTGTTGAGCGGGCGCGCGCTGGCCATGGGATTTGAACCGGTGACAGTGACGGACCCCAGTGCGCTGATCGCTCCTGACGTGCTGCTGGGCAAAGGGAGCTACGTCGGGATTGGCAGCGTGGTCTCTGTGGGAACGAAGATCGGCGACGGGGTTCTGATCAATCATCAGGTGTGCGTGGGCCATGATGTGACCGTCGGCGATTTCGCTCAGGTGTGCCCGGGTGTCTGCGTGTCGGGGGGCTGTTCGATTGGAGAAGGAGCGCTGCTTGGGACGAACGCGGGTGTGATTCCCCTGAAAAAAATAGGCGCTTGGTCGACTGTGGGTGCGGGTTCGATGGCCCTGCGCGATGTTGCGGATGGCACGACGATCATGCGAATAGGCAATAGGCAATAAGCAATGGGCAATAAGCAATAGGCAATAGGCAATGGGCAATAGGCAATAGGCAATAGGCAATGGGCAATAGGCAATAAGCAATGGGCAATAAGCAATGGGCAATAGGCAATGGGCAGCGGGCAATAGGCAATGGGTGACGAGCGAACGCTCATGAACGCACGAACTCTTGATACGACCGTTGTGAAGCGTTTGGTCTGTCTGGTTGCGGGACTGGCCGTGCTGGTCTGTGCGGTGTGTTCGCTCCGATGGAGGGCCGTTCATGATGTGCCGATCATGATGTATACCGCGCGGCTGATGACGGAGTCGCATTTGATTCCTTACCGCGATTTTTTCGACATGAACCTTCCGGGCACCTATTGGATGATGGGGTTGCTCGTTGAGTTCTTCGGCTGTTCGGACCTGGCGGTGCGGTTCTTTGACCTGCTTTTGCTTGGATGTGTGCTTGCGCTGACCTATGTCGGTTTAAGGCGCTGGGGGCGGGAAGCGGCGGCGTTGGGTGTTTGTCTCGTGGCTTTGCGTTATTTGTCCGGAACGTGGCGCTTCTCCTTGCAGCGGGAGTATCTTGCCTTGTTGCCGCTATCAGCGGCGCTGGCTTGGATGGCGCGTCCTCTGCCATGTTCGTGGAAAGGCGGAGCCTTGTTGGGCGTCTTGTTCGCGTGGATGGCTCTGATCAAACCGCAACTCGTGGTATTCGCACTGCCGGTTATCCTGTTTGCCTGTGTGGAAAGACAGGGGTGGAAGCGGTTGGCGGTCTTTGGGTTTTCGTTGGCGGCAGGATTTCTCATCCCTATATCGGGTTCTGTGGTTTGGCTTATCTGGTACGGCGCATGGCGACCTTTCCTTGAGATGGCGACTGAGTATTGGCCGTTATATGGACAGATGTCGGGTATGCATGAGGTTTTAGCGGGGGCAACCCGGTGGCGTTATATCATGCATGGCGCAGGTGGGGTCCTGTGGTCTTGGTCTCCTGTGTTGGCTTGTGCGGGATTCTTGTTCTGGGCAGGAGCGGGCAGGGCTTCACGACAATGGTTCCTCTATTATGGTTCGTTAATTGTGTGCTCAATGGTGCTGCCTTGTTTTTCCGGGCAATTCTGGGAATACCACAATATCCCATTTTATTACGTGACGTTATGCGTGGCCGCGCTGGCGTTTGTAGAGCCCGCGCGTGAAAGAAAACAAACGTTCTTAACTTGGAGCGGTGTTGGCTGGGGCTCCTTATTGGTTGTCGTCTGCGCGGGCATCGCCTTGCCCCGGGCTTGCCGGGAGGCGTTCGGAAGGGGCGTGGTTGAGATAGAGAAACAGAGCGTGCCAGACGAGGTCGCGTGCTATCTGAGAGCCCATTTGGCCCTAGGAGATCGTGTACAGCCACTCGATTGGACAGGGGGTGCCGTACATGGTATGCTGATGGCCAATGCGTTGCCGGCAACCCGTTTCCTGTACGACTTCCATTTTTATCATCATGTGAACACCCCTTTCATTCAGAGGATCAGGCGGGAATTTATGAACGAACTCGTGGCTGCGCCGCCCCGTTTCCTCGTTGACACGATGGGTCAATTACGTCCGCACGGGGAGGGAACCTCAGAAGCGTTCGCCGAATTAGAGCGCTGGCAAACGGAGAATTACCATGTGGCGGAGGCCAAGAACGGGTACAGGATTTGGGAGCGAGACGATCGGCAATAGGCAATCGGCGGTTGGCTGAATTTGATGATGGCGCCGGGAGTGAGTAGGCCGACATGCAGGACAAGACGATTATGATAATGAGGCATAAAGGATTGAGCAGCGGCGCGATTGTGGCTGTCTTTGCTCTGGCTGTGATATGTGCGCAGACCCTGCTTGGCATGCGGTTGACGGAGGGGCATTGGGTTTACACATTGGATGACGCTTACATCCATTTGGCAATGGCCCGGAATTTTGCACTGCATGGAGTGTGGGGAGTATCTCCGGATGTGTTCGCATCATGTTCCTCGTCCCCGCTCTGGACGCTTCTGCTGTCGCTGCTGTTCAAGATTATCGGCGTAAGGGATTGGTTGCCGGGGATATTGAACATCCTCTGCACGCTGCTGTCTTTGTTCGTCGTTGACCGGACGTTAACGGACTCTGGCGTAAAGGGACGTTTACGGGTCTGTGCAGGAGTGCTGATCTTCTTTCTTGTTCCTTTTACCGTGATCGCGTCAACGGGAATGGAGCATTGCCTCCATGTCTTGCTGACGCTGGTATTTCTGAGGGCTGCTCTGGCTGAATTCTGCGCTGCGGAGTCGGGGGGATGGATGCGCGCGGCGGTGTTGGGCGGGTGCGCGTTCCTGATGACCGCGACACGTTTTGAGGCATTGTTTGTGGCTGCGCCGGTTGTTGCCATTCTGGTCCTGAAGGGAAGCTGGCGCACAGGAGCGGTTCTCGGTTTGTCGGCTGTGCTGCCGGTGATGCTGTATGGAGGCTATTCGCTGGCGCAGGGCGGTTTCTTTCTGCCGAATTCACTGGTATTGAAGGGGCGGTTTCCCACGGGAGGTGTGGGCGGTTATGTGCTTCAACTATTTTCTGTATATGTGCGAGTGTCATTGGAAAATGTGCATGTGCATATCATCTGTCTCCTGTTGTTGACGACGGCCTGTTACAGGCGTATCCCGGAAAAGATCCGTCTTCTGGCACTCGCAATTGTTGTCGCGTGCGTAGGGCATCTGACATTTGGTGAATGCGGTCGTTTCTTTCGATACGAGGCCTATTTGATGGCGTCCGGACTTCTGCTCCTGGCTGCAGCATGGCTGCCGATCCTTCAAGAGGCGAGAGGCTTAAAAGGCATCTCCGTGTTTTACGGCACGGAAGGTTGGCTTTTGTCGGCCCGCGTTGGATTGCTCATATTTCTGGCAGTGCCGCTTTGCCTAAGAGGCTTATGGGCGACCAGTCGTGTGGTTCGGGCTTCAGCCAACATCTATCAGCAGCAGTGGCAAATGGCAAGGATTTGCGCATCAGTGGATCTGGCTGGAAGCAGCATCGCCATAAATGATCTGGGGTTGATGGCCTATCGGTCTGGGGCGAGGCTGGTCGATTTGTGGGGATTAGGCACGCCAGAGGTTGCTAGGCTGAAGGTTGCTAAACGGTATGACAAACAAGCCATTGCGGATTTGTTGGTACGGCAGCGGGTGGGATATGTCATGGTTTTTGATCAGTGGTTTGCCAAGGGGCGGAATCTTCCGGAAGACTTGATCTTGGTGGCGCGACTGAAAAACAGCAAGAATATCGTCTGCCTGCAGGACACGGTGATGATCTATGCGACGGGTTTGGCCGAGGCGAATAAATTGCGTGAACACCTGATGCATTTACCCTTCAAATTGCCTAAAGGAACGATTCTTGAACCTGTGCGATAAGGCGGTGAGAGTAAATGATGTGGATTGAACCAGTGAATACAAAAAAGGGACACCGGCTGTTATATGCGGCGGTGTTCTTTTGTTTTTTTGTGCTCTATGCGGCCACGGCACAGCGCGGCGTGAGTTGGCAGGACAGCGGTGAATATCAGTATCGAATTTTGACTGGTGACTATCTATGGAATTCGGGGATTGCGCGGGCCCATCCATTATACATCTTAATGGCTCAGGGTTTTTCCGCACTGTTCCCGAAGGCGGCGTGCTTCTCTGCGGTCAACCTGTTCAGCGGTTTAGGTTTGGCGTTGGCGTTGGCGCTGCTGGCGAATAACGTGATGCGGTTGACGCGGTCGGTGTGGGCTGCGGCACTGGCTGTCAGCGTGCTGGGTTTCGCCCAGATGACGTGGTGGCTGGGGACGATTGCGGAGGTGTACACATGGTCCCTGGCCTTTCTGATGGCAGAGGTTCTGTGTCTGATCCGGTACTCGGAGAATCGGGATAACCGATGGCTGGTCGCGCTTTTCGGGGTGAACGGCCTGCACTTTGGCGTTCACAACGCGGCGTTGCTAGGTCTGCCGGTTTATGCTTTTCTGTTGTTATCCGCGCTGAAGCAAAAGGAAAAACGCATATGGGCGGCGGTGTGCGGGTGTGCCGTATTTTGGTTGCTCGGCAGTGGCATGGTCGTATGGCAGGCGATACGGCTTTTGACCGAGACAGGCAGTCCGATGCAGGTCCTGAAGAGCGTGCTTTTCGGTGACGGATACGAGTTGCAAGTGTTGGGGATCGGCGGTTTTCAGTTCAAAAGCTGGGCTGCGAATATGATATTGGCCAGTGTCAGTTTTGTGAATCCCTGTTGGGTGTTTGCGGGACGAGGGCTTCTTCTGCGCGAAGCGAACGGGAATGGCATTGTCAGAAATTGGCTGTTGGCACTGACGCTTCTACATGGCCTGTTCTGGGTCCGCTACTTTGTGCCGGATCAAGCCACGTTTGTGTTGCCGACGCTGGGGTTGTTGGCGGTGTGGGTTGGACTGGGAGCAGGGAGAAGTGCGTTAGTGCGGGATTGCGTTAGTGCGTTAGCGGGGAGAGGAGAAGTTCTAAAGTGCGAGAGTTCTAAAGTGCGTGAATTTGGAGATGACATTGGGTTGCGGGCGAACCCCGCATTAGTTGGGATGCTTGCGGTCGGGGTGGCGTGTGCGGTTGCCGGGCCGTGGCTGCTGTGCGAGGTGACGCACCGGACGGGATTGACGGTATCTCGGAGTCGGATGCTGCCGTTTCGGGATGAGTTGGGGTACTGGTTGAAGCCGTGGAAACAGGCGGAAACGTCGGCGTCTAAATTTGTGGGTGAGATCGGGCGGACACTTCGGGCAGGCGACGTGTTGCTGGCAGACGCAACGGTGACGGGACCGTTGTTGGCAGCACGAGAGGCAGGAGTGCTCTCGAAAGAGTGGCGGCTGATCACACCCTGGTCTGGGGAATCGGACGGGGAGTTGCGGGCGTTGGTGCAGAAAGGACAGTTGAGGGTGTATGTGGTTTCTCCAGTCATCGGGTATGCGCCGCAGGCCGTATTGGAGGAAGCTGCGGGGTTTGAGAAACAGGGCGTGGTGTTTAGGGCAATCGGCGACCGGCAATCGGCAAAAGAGCGCCCGGACCTGTAGGGGCAGGTCCCTGTGCCTGCCCTGTTACGAAAGGATTGAGCCATGCAAAAACGGATTTTTTTGTCGCCGCCGTGGATGAGCGGTAACGAGTTGCCATTGATTGAAGAGGCGTTCAGATCGAACTACATCGCTCCGTGCGGACCGATGGTGGATCGGTTTGAGCGCGAGTTTATCCAGGCGGTCGGGCTGCCGTATGCGTGTGCGCTGTCGAGCGGTACTGCGGCATTGGACCTCCTGTTTCATGAGTTAAAAATCGGGATAGGCGATGTGGTGTTCTGTTCTGATCTGACGTTCGTGGCTTCGATTGCCCCGGCAGTGCATCGCGGCGCGGTGCCGGTGTTCATCGACTGCGATGCCGCGACATGGACGATGGATCCGGATTTGCTCGAAGATGCGTTGGAGGACGCGGCGCATGTGAGGCGTTTACCAAAGGTCGTGGTCGCCGCTGATTTGTATGGCCAGTGTTGTGATTACGAGCGGATCGAGGCTGCGTGTGATAAGTACGGCGTGCCGTTGATTATCGATGCGGCCGAGGCGTTGGGGGCGAGGTATTTGGGAGGAAGTGCGTTAGTGCATGATTGCGAGAGTGCGTTAGTTGAAGACCTGATATCAGAGGTCGGAGGTCAGAGGTCTAATGAACTCATGCACTCACGCACGAATGCACTTCCGTGCTCCCGAAGCGCGGGTGCTGCCGGCTGGGCGGCCGTGTATTCGTTCAACGGGAACAAGATCATCACGACATCGGGAGGGGGGATGGTGGCGTCGCGAGATGAAGGGGTGATCGCGCGGGTGAGGAACCGGTCGCAGCAGTCGCGTGAACCGGTGGTGTGGTATGAGCACGAGGAGCTGGGGTACAACTACCGCATGAGCAATATTGTGGCAGCGATCGGCGTGGGGCAGTTGTCGTGTCTGGAGCCGATTATCCAGAAGAAACGGCAGATTTTCGAATGGTATCGGGAGAAGTTGGGTGAGCGGGCGGGCTTCATGCCGGCGGCGGCCTATGGACGGTGTACGCGGTGGCTGACGGTGGTGGAGTTGGGAGATAAGGATAAAGGTGGAAGGCTAAAGGCTGAAAAGGAAAGCGTGTTTGCGGGTGGAGATTCATCCTTCATCCTTCATCCTTCATCCTTGGTTTTGCGGGTCATGGCTGCTTTGGAGGCGGAGAACATCGAGTCGCGTCCGGTATGGAAGCCGATGCACCTGCAACCGGTCTTTCGCGCCGCGAAAGTGTATGGCGGCGAGTGCAGTACACATTTGTTCGCGAACGGGTTGTGTTTGCCATCCGGTGCAGGGGTGACTGCGGCTGAGGTGGAAAGGGTTTGCGTGATTGTTACACGCATGCTGAGGTAGGGCTGTAAAATCGGTTCCGAATGTGGTTTAATATCCCCAAGAGATGAAAGTGAATTGTAAAGAGTATCTGTCCTTCCGGATGGGTCAATTCGGTTGCGTGTGGGTCGACACGGTCGTGATGGCAGCCGCTTATTTCACGGCCTTCCTGTTGCGCTTTGATTTTCATGCGCCGTGGTGGGGCTGGGAACGGGTCGCCTATTCTTTCGTTACCGTGTTTGTGGTGCAGGGTGTGGCGCTGACGTTGTTCGGCTGCTACAAGCTGGTGTGGAGATATGTGAGCGTGGGCGATGTGCCGCGCTTTCTCGGGGCGATCGGCACGTCGACGGTGTTGTTGGTGCTGTTGCGAGCGCTGCTTCCTGAGTATCATGGTTTCCGCCCGCCGTTCAGCATCACCTTCTTCAACAGCATTCTGGTTTTTGGTGGTCTGCTGGGCGTGCGTATGTTGTGGCGGCTTTTGGTAGACGGGGCGTTCGCGTGGGATGCGGCCAAGTGCGGCAAGGTGCGGCACGTTTTGCTGGTGGGTGCGGGGTCGGCTGGCAATCTGGTGGCCCGTGAGTTGCGGCGGCAGAATTCGAAGCGGCTGGTGGTGGTCGGTTACCTGGATGACGATCCGGCGAAACAGAACGCGAAGATTCAGGGGTACACGGTGTTGGGTCGGATTGATGCTCTGCCCGGGGTGGTTCGCAAGCTCGCGGTTGAAGAGGTGATCGTGACGATGGCGAGTGTGTCGCGCGATGTGATCCGTCGCGTGGTGCGGCTCTGTGAGCAGGCGCGTGTTCCGGCGCGGATTGTTCCCGGCTATTACGAATTGATCGACGGGAGTCTGACGGCCTCGAAGATCAGGGATGTCGATGTCGCGGATTTGTTGGGACGCGAGGAGACGACGCTGGATGGGCGCGCGGTGGTCGAGTTGCTCGGGCAGAAACGGGTGTTGGTGACCGGTGCGGGCGGGACGATCGGCAGCGAGTTGGTGCGTCAGATCCTGCGCACGGGACCCGAGCTGTTGGTGTTGGTGGAACGCTCCGAGAACGCGCTTTATGAGATCGAGCGTGAGATCCGCAAACTGGGACTTGAGACGCCTGTGGTGGCGCTATTGGCCGATATGGGCGAGCGGCACAGGATGGCAGAGATTTTTGGGCAATACAAGCCGCACATCGTGGTTCATGCGGCGGCGCATAAACATGTGCCGATGATGGAGCTGAATCCGGTCGAGGCGCTGAAGAACAATGTGTTGGCGACCCGGGCGCTGGGTGAGTTGTCGGTTGAACACGGTGTGGAACGGTTCGTTTTCATCTCGACGGACAAAGCCGTGAAGCCGGTTTCCGCAATGGGAATTTCGAAACGGTTGGCCGAGATCGCATTACAGGATATGAACCGGTGTAATAAGACACGGTTTTCCGCGGTTCGTTTCGGCAATGTGCTCGACTCTTCGGGATCGGTGGTCCCGCTGTTCCGGGAGCAGATCAGGAAAGGCGAGGCGGTGACGGTGACGCATCCGGAGATGACGCGCTATTTCATGACGATTTCCGAGGCGGTGTCGCTGGTGTTGCAGGCGGCGGCGCTGGCGCAGGGCGGTGAGATTTTTGTGTTGGACATGGGGGAGCCGGTGCGGATCGTGGAGCTGGCTGAGGAGATGATCGCGCTTTCCGGGCTGCGCCCGTATGAGGACATAGCGATCGTGTTCACGGGCATTCGTCCGGGAGAGAAGCTGTTTGAGGAGCTGGACGTCAGCGAGCGGTCGGCGTACAAGACCGGACATGCCCGGATTTACATCAGCAAGATCCGCGAGGTTGAGGCTTGCGGGGTGGTCGGCATGCTTGCGGAGTGCGAGGCGCTCTGCAAGCGGAGGCTGGAGGTTGAGGAGGCGAGAGAGGCGATCAGGCGGTTGAAGCCGAAAGAGTGTCTGCCGGCAGCGGGTTAATTTGAAGGAAGAGGTATGGGCGAGAAGAGGTTAGACTGGACGCGCTGGATTGTGGTGGCGCTGTTGGTTGTGTTCGGGTGGTTCAACTACCAGTACATGATCAGTTACACCATGATGATGTTTGCGGCGCCGATAGAGGATATGTCGCACGGGTGGGTCGTGCCATTCGTCAGCCTGTATGTGTTGTGGGTGCAGCGCAAGGCGTTTCGCGCGGCAGCCGGGCTTCCATCGTGGAGAGGGGGCGCGTGGGTTTTCCTTTTCATGCTCGTCGCGTGGTTTGGCGGTCGCGGCGGGCAGGCGCGTCTGGAGCAGGTTTCGCTGATCGGTTTGATTTGGGCAGTGCCCTATGCTCTTTGGGGTAAAGGAGTCGCGCGGCTGATGCTGTTCCCTGCCGGGTTTCTTGTATTCACCATCCCGGTTTCGTCCTTCTTGGATTTTTTCACGATACACCTGAGGATTCTCGCATCCTCGCTCGCGACCGGTATTTTGAACGGGTTCGGATTGAGCATCGAGCGATCCGGCACGGCGTTGTTCTCACGTGTGCCGGGAGCGGAGTTCAATGTGGATGTGGCAGATCCGTGCAGCGGCATCCGCTCGCTGTTCGCGATGATGGCTCTGACAGCCGCTTACGCGTATTTTACGCAAAAGACGCTTTTGCGGAAGTGGGCGCTGTTCGCCTGTTCGATACCCTTGGCGATGATCGGAAACATCTTCCGCATCTTCTCGATCTGCCTGGTCGCGACGTGGGTCGGTCAGGATGTGGCAACCGGTTATTATCATGATTACTCCGGCTATGTTGTTTTTCTGGTGGGCGTCCTGCTCATGATCCAAGCGGGGAATCTCATCGAGAGAAGCGCCCGCGCGATAGGCCCCTTGTCGTTGGTGCCGAAGTGGATGCGAAAGGAGGCTTCCCGTGTTGGCGAGGTTTCACAACGAAAGCCAACAACCGGCAATTATGTTTTGGTATTTGTGATTCTGTTGTTGATGATGGGAGTGGTCGCGTTCAAGTTCGAACTTCCCGCACCGACGTTTGACTCGACAGACTTTGTGACCTCGTCGCTGCCGCAGACCGTGGGCGATTTTACGAGCGACGCGCCGTGGTTCTGTCACAATGATCAGTGCGCGGAGACTGCCGAGGAACATAAGTTGCTCGAAGCGGGTCAACGGATGGCCGATGGTTTTGTTTGCCCATCGTGCGGGGGTAAACTCCATACGGTTTCTCTGGGTGAGGCGACGGACTTGCCGAAGGACACGGTGATCCTGAAGCGTAACTACCGTTCGCCCGACGGGCTCGGCTACTCGGTGAGCGTGGTCATTGGGGGACGGCAGCGGAACAGCATCCATCGTGCGGAGTTATGTTTGCCGGCACAGGGGTATGTGATGCTTGAGGCGGTGAAGTTGCCGTTGCATCTTCCAAAAGGCAAGCCCAAAGTGATTCGCAAGATCACGGCGCAGCATCCCGGCGGTTCGAGGATCAATCTGGTTTATTGGTTTGTGAGCAAAGACCGGGAGAGCTGTTCCCATGCGCAGCGGATCCTGCTGGACGTATGGGACCGTTCCCTCCACAACCGTATCAACCGCTGGGTGATGGTCGCCGTGAACATTTCCTCGCCGCTGGAGTCTCCCGAAAGCATCGGACGCTTCGAGGCGTTCCTGTCGGAGCTTTATCCGCAAATTATTTTTGATCGCTGAGGGGTTTCTATGACGGTTAACTGGGTAACAGAATTGATCGGTTATTCCAATGGTGTCTTGTTACGGGCCGGGACGAATGGCACGAAGTATGTGGCGGCTTTCTTGGGGGCGCTCGCGGTTTCGCTCGTGTTGACGCCGCTGTTCCGTGAGTTGGCCCGAAAGATCGGCATGGTCGACCAGCCGGACGCCCGGCGTATCCACAAGTTGCCGATTCCCCGGGGCGGAGGGTTGTCGGTGTTCGTGGCGTTCCATCTGGTGCTGGGTGTTCTGGTGTTCGCGCTTGGGAGCCCGCTCGGTCAGCGGTTCTCGTATTTCTGGCAAGGGAGTTTCCTGTTGGCATCGTCGCTGTTGGTGGTCGTCGGGTTGATCGACGACAAATACGGCATGAAGCCGCTCGTCAAACTGACTGGGCAGATCGTGGTCGCCTCGATCCTTTATTTTTCCGGCGTTCATGTGGGCGGCATTGTGGTGGCGTTTCCTCCATGGCTCGATTACGTAGTGACGGTTCTCTGGATTGTCGGCGCGATCAACGCCTTTAACCTGATCGACGGGATGGACGGTTTGGCGGCCGGGCTCGCGCTGATCGCTTCAGTGGGGTTGGCGGGCTCGCTGCTGTTCACGGGGCAGTCGTCGAACACGTTGCCGTATCTGGTGCTCGCGGGCGCCAGCCTGGGGTTCTTGAGATACAACTTCCATCCGGCCTCGGTGTTCTTGGGTGATACGGGCAGCATGTTTCTCGGGCTGTGTTTGGCGACGTTGCCGCTGATGACCGGTTCTCGCAAAGAGCTGGTGGCCTCGCTCGGCGTGCCGCTGTTGGCGATGGGAATCCCGCTTTTCGACACGCTGTTGGCGATTTGGCGACGGTCAGTACGGGCTTTGTTGCCCCAGAATGTGACGGCTGTCGGGAGCCGCGTTGTGCGTGTGATGCAACCGGACAAAGACCATGTGCATCACCGCATTCTGCGGGACACCCTGAATCAACGCACGGCGGCCATCGTCCTGTACTCGATCAGCGCGGTACTGGTCCTGCTCGGGCTGTGCGGCACGTTGCTCAGAAATCGTGCTCCGGGGCTCTTCCTGATCGCTTTCATCGTTGCGGTTTATGTTGTGGCGAGGCATCTGGAGCGGGTAGAACTGTGGGACACGGGAAGGTTGCTTTCGGGGGACAGGAGGACTGTCCGGCAAGGGTTGTTGATCCCCCTTTACATTGTGGCCGATGTCGTTATCCTCTGTATGGTTTGGGTGCTTGCGCGGTTGTTGTCCGGTCTGCCGATTGGACGTGATGAGGTTCTCGCGGACCTGCCGTTGTATGTCGTTCCGGTGTTTCTTTTTCTGGCGCTGTCGAAAACCTATCTGAGGGTCTGGTCTCGCGCCCAGGTGCGTGACTTCGCGGTGCTTGTGGTGGGTAACCTCGCGGGTGCGGCGACTGGGCTTGGGCTGTCTCTGCTGTTGAACGAGAATGAAGCGCACACGATCCGTTTTGCTGTGCTTTTCGGCTCGATGTCGGTTCTGCCGATCGCGGGTGTCCGGTTGTGGTGCGACTGTGTCCGGGTAGTCATGCAGATCGTAGAGAGGCGGATCCTGCTTGAGAAGCCGGAGACAATGAAAATCCTCGCGTACGGCGGCGGGCTGCGTTTCCGCAGTTATTTGCGAGAGTTGGCCGAACGGTCGGGTCAGAATGATCGCGTGATCGTCGGGATCATTGACGACGATCTGCATCTCCGGGGGCGGACCATCGCCGGGCACGAGGTGCTCGGAGGGTTCCAAGACATCGGTGAATGGGTTGTTACCCATCAGATCAACGGACTGGTCATCACCAGCCTGTTGCCGCCGGAGAGGCAGGCACAGGTGGTCAAGAGGATGAAAGAGTTGGGCGTCAAGGTTTCGGTTTGGGCGTGTGAAGAAGTGATCCTTGTCGATCCCCGCCATCAAGCGGAGGAGGCTGGTGAAGCGTGAAGAGTTACCGTAAAGAGCTATGGTTTAAAGTGGGGCGGCGCCGCGCTTTTCTGAACATCACGCCGGAAGTGTCGGCCTGTCTGACGGAGAGTGGTGTTCGCGAGGGGCTGTGTCTGGTCAACGCGATGCACATTACGGCGAGCGTTTTCATCAACGATGACGAGGGCGGGCTGCATGCGGATTTCGAGCGATGGCTTGAGAAACTTGCCCCGGAAAAACCTTACAGTCAGTATGCGCACAATGGCGCGGAAGACAACGCGGACGCGCATCTGAAACGGCAGGTGATGGGGCGAGAAGTGGTTGTTGCCGTGACGGAAGGCCGGTTGGATTTTGGCCCGTGGGAACAGATGTTCTATGGGGAGTTCGACGGCCTGCGCAACAAACGGGTGCTGGTGAAAATCATCGGGGAATAAGGACGGGCTTGAGATGTTGTTCGGGTTAATGAAGTTTGTGACTTGGCTGTTGAGCCCGATGGTGATCGGGTTGGCTGGGATGTTGGCTGGTGCCTGTTGGGGATGGCGCGGTCAGAAGCGGAGGGGGCTGACGGTGCTGGTGCTGTCGGTGGCGTGGTTGTGGGTCTGGTCATCGCCGTGGTTCTTCTTGATTTTCGGTGGTGCGCTTGAGCGGCAATATCCGTCGGTATCGGTCAATACTTTGCCAGTGGCTGATGTGATCGTGGTGCTGGGGGGCGGGATCGGTTCGCCGACCAAGAATACGGTCTATGCGGAACTTTTTCCGGGTGCGGACCGCGGCTGGCATGCGGCACGTTGTTACCATGCGGGCAAGGCTCCGGTAATCCTTTTTTCGGGCGTGGGCGAGGGGCCAGGCATGAAGCAGTTTCTGGTTGATCTCGGCGTGCCATCGGCCAAAATCATACTGGAGTCGGAGAGCAAGAACACCTATGAGAATGGCGTGTTTACCCTCGCGAAACTGAAGGACTTGAAAGCGAATAAAGTGATTCTCGTGACCTCTGCTTGGCATATGCGGCGGGCGCTGATGACTTTTAGGAAAATGGGAGTGGAGGCCATTCCGGCGGGGACAGACTATGAGGCTTTGTCGATGAGCGGCTGGGTGACGCCCCAAACGCTTGCCTACTATCTGCCGAGTGCCGAGATATTGGGGAGAAATTCGGCAATGCTTAAGGAACATCTCGGTTATTGGGCGTATTGGCTGTATATGCAGGTCTCGGGTATGCGGAAAAAGTAGTCTCGGCGTTTGTGAGTCATGTATGCAAAGAGACGGGTGAAATATGGGGTTGGCGATTGGAAAGAGTGCTGCCGGATGGATCGTTTTGACCCTGTTCGCAGGTGGAGCCTGGTCTGCCGGAGAGTCTGTGCCGGGCCGATTCCCACCCTTGCTCTACACATCGGAAGCGGAGCGAAAGATTCAGCGCTTCGACGGATCCGGACGTGTGGTTTGGGAGTATCCGGCGGAGACGGCGCGCGATGTTTGGCAATTGCCCAACGGGAACGTGTTGTTTCCTTACAGCGTCAGCAACGGCGTCGATAACGCCGAGACCGGCGTCATGGAGGTGACGCCGGAAAAGAAGATCGTGTGGCAGTTCAAGACGCACGGGCAGGTCTACTCGTGTCAGCGCATGGCGGACGGCAACACGCTGGTGGGTGCGACTCAACAGGGCAGACTGCTGATCGTCAGTGCTGACGGGCAGGTGATCAAAACGTTTGCGATCAAAAACGCGCAGGCCGGACACGGCAGCATGCGCAATGTCCGAGCCTTGGCGGATGGTCATTTTCTAGTCGCCGAGGAGAGCGCCTGCGCGGCCCGGGAATACGATGCCGAGGGGACCCTGTTGCGTGAGTTCAAGACTCCCTTTCCGACCTACTCGGCCATCCGGTTACCTTCGGGCCACACAATGACCTGCGGCAGGACGGGGATTGTGGAATTCGATACCGCAGGGCTTCCGGTCTGGGAACTCAAGGATACGGAGGTGCCGGAATTGGGAATCCGCTGGTTCGCCGGGCTTCAGGTGCTACCCAACGGCAACCTCTTCATCTGCAACGCCGGCGGGAAGGTGGCGTTCGCCGAGATTTCAAAAGAGAAGAAGGTCGTTTGGCAGTGCGATATGACACGGGTCAACGGTTCGCTGGGGCACGGCATCCAGCTTCTGGATGTGCCAGGTGCCCCGCTGAAGTGAAGAAACGTTGTCTGCCGGGCTTTAGGTCGCGTCGGCAGAGTCGCCCAGCCCCCAGTTCTCGATCACGTAATCCAAATCCTTGTCGCCGCGTCCGCTGAGGTTTACGAGAATCGTGCCATGTTTCATCTCGCGGGCTTTTGTCAGCGCGTAAGCCACGGCGTGTGCGCTCTCGATCGCGGGGATGATGCCCTCGCTCCGGCACAGCTTGAAAAACGCGTCGCGGCATTGGACGTCGGAGCAGGTGACATAGTGCACGCGGCCGGTGTCCTTGAGATAGCAGTGTTCGGGGCCGACGCCCGGATAGTCCAGACCGCTGGCGCAAGAGTAGACGGGCGCGGGTGAACCGTCCTCGTTCTGCAGCAGATAACACTTGAAGCCGTGGATAATCCCCTCTTTGCCATAGGTCATCGTGGCGGCGTGGTCGCCGAGCTTCTCGCCTTTGCCCAACGGTTCAACGCCGTAGATCGCGCAGGGGTCATTGAGGAAGCCCGAGAAGAGCCCCATGGCGTTTGAGCCGCCTCCGACGCAGGCACAGATCGCGTCCGGCAGGTTGCCGGTCATCTCGAAGAACTGTTCGCGGGCCTCGATGCCCACGACCTTCTGGAAGTCGCGCACCATCATCGGGAACGGATGCGGTCCGACCACCGAGCCGATGCAGTAGATCGAGTTCTCGTAATCGGCCAGATAGGCCTCGAAGGCCGAGTCGACAGCTTCCTTGAGGGTCTTGAGACCGTGGGAGACCGGCACCACTTTCGCGCCGAGCAGTTTCATGCGGCTGACGTTCGGCGCCTGTTTGACGATGTCGACCTCGCCCATGTGGATCTCGCACTTCAGGCCGAAATAGGCCGCTGCCGTCGCCAGGGCCACACCGTGCTGTCCCGCGCCGGTTTCGGCGATCAGGCGTTTTTTGCCCATGAACTTCGCCAGCAGCCCCTCGCCCATGCAATGGTTGATCTTGTGCGCGCCGGTGTGGTTGAGATCCTCGCGCTTGAGGTAGATGTGCGCGCCGCCGTTTTTGAGTGAGAGCGTACGGGCGTGATAGACCGGTGTGGGACGGCCTTGGAAATGTTTGCGGATCGAGCGCAGCTCCGCGATAAAGGCGGCATCGTTTTCGATCCGGTGGTACGCCTCAATGATCTCGGCAAATGGCTTTTCCAGTTGCGGAGGCAGAAACTTTCCGCCGTATTTTCCGAAGAACCCGTTCTCATCCGGACCCGCAACCCGTTTGTTCTGTTCTGTCATAGGAGACCTCGCATGTGATTGAAAAGTGTTTGTAACGCCGACGTTTCTACAAGCAGAAACAAACTATAAACAAAAGCGCCGCAAGCGGCAAGTGAGAAGGTGAAGTTCGCCGTTTGGGGGCGCTAGGCGGAGGGAGCGTGAGCCATACGCGCCGCGAGGATGATCGCGCTGAAGAGGCTGGAGGGGGACGCCTTGCCCTGCCACGCGACATCGAAGGCGGTGCCGTGATCCGGTGACGTGCGGACGATGGGGAGGCCGAGCGTGACGTTGACGCCGGTGTCGAACGCGACCATCTTAAAGGGGATCAGCCCTTGGTCATGATACATGGCGATATAGGCGTCGAAAGGGGCGGCTGAGGGGCGGGCGAGCAACCAGGTGAAGGCGGTGTCAGGCACAAGCGGGCCGGAGGCAAGGATGCCTTCGGCCTTCACTATTTCGATGGCCGGCTGGATGAGGGTTTTCTCCTCCTGGCCGAAGAGCCCGTTCTCACCGGCGTGGGGATTAAGGGCGAGCACTCCGAGACGCGGAGTCGGTATGCCATAACCTTGGCAGGCGGCGTGGGTGAGGCGAAGGGTACGCAGGAGCTTCTCAACGGAGAGCAGACCGGGAACGCGGGACAAGGGTTCATGAATGGTCGCCAGACTGACGACGAGGCCTGGCGAGTAGAACGCCATGCAGGGGTCGGGCGTCTGGGTAAGGCGGGCGAGGATTTCCGTGTGGCCCGGAAAGTCTATGCCCGCAAGGTGCAAGGCCTCTTTGTTGATGGGGGCGGTGACGAGGGCGTCGGCGAGTCCGTTCCGGATATCCCGTACGGCGGCACAGATCCAATCATAGGCTCGCGCGCCGCAAACGGCCTGAACGGCTCCGGGCATCAGCATGGCGGCTTCGGTAAAAGGAAAGTCGAAAAGGATGTGGCGGTCATGCGGCAACGGTGTGGTGAACCCGCGGCTGTGCGGCAAGACGAGGAGGGAATCGGGGATTGACTGCCCGGTGGCGACTGCGACACGCCGGAGCACCTGCAGACTGCCGTAAACGATAATTTGGCAGACCGCGTCAAGATCGGCGGATGCCAGTGCGTGGAGCACCAGCTCAGGACCGATCCCGGCGCAGTCGCCGAGGGTTACGGCTAATCGCGGTCGGGCAGGGGGCATCGTGCCTCCAAGTGGATGCAGAAGAAACTGCGCCGCCGGGATCAGCCGACGTGCTTGACGCTGTTGAGCGTTCCGTGGTCGTTCTGGATCCAGTCAGCGCACTCGGGATCGGCGCACCAGGTACCGTCGATCACGAACTTATACTGATGGATGCCGGGTTCGAGGGTGAGTGTGACGGAATAGAGGCCGTCATTGCTCTTGTCGATCATCGCTTTGGCGGTCGGATCCCAGTTGTTGAAACTGCCGGCGAGGAAGACCTTGCTGCCCACCTCCGCGCGAACGCTGAACACCACGCGCTGTGCTTTGGAGGCCGGCTTCTTGGCGACGGGCTTGGCGACGGGCGCTTTCACCACGGGCTTGGCGGCTTCCACCTTTTTGATTTGTTCTTTAGCCTTGATTTTCATCTTTTTGTTCCTTCCTTCTCTCTAATGCCGATTTATTATCGCCAAACGGCGTGGCAAGGTCAAGCAGATACCGTACGAGGCCCAACGTCAAACAGATACAGGAGTATGCAGTCAGAGGAAGCGCGTAATTTGGAAACATACGGTGCAATACCCCCCCCTTTTGTTGGGATAATCACCCATAAAAAATATTTTTGCGTACCCCCATTGACAAAGGGGGGTGCTTAGACTAATATACACCCCGTTCAAGCAACCTCCCCCAGGTTCTTGAGCCGTGTAGCCTACCGCGACGCTTCCCCCGCGATTGCGGATACAGGTTCCCCCCTGTACGGTTACACTAAATTATATATGTCCTCCCTGGCGGCGGGTAAAAGCGAAGTGCTTTTATCCGCCGTTCTTTTTTATCGCCAGCGGTTGTGCGCCCAGAGGTACTGTTCGGGGTAGCGGCGGATCACAGCTTCGATGCGCCGGTTGATCTCGGTCGTGAGGTCGGCGACATCTTGCTCTTTGTCTCCGGTGGGGGTGAAGCGGATCGGCTCAGCGGTGACCATCCGGTACTGGAAGAGGCCCTCCCGAACGAAGGCCCCTGCGAGAATGGGAGCGCCGGTCTTGAGATGCAGGCGTGCGGGGGAGGTATGGGTCGAGGCGGGTCGGCCCATGAAGTCCACGCGGACGCCGGACTTGAGACCGACGTGCTGGTCCATCACGAGCGTCATCGCCGAGCCCTTCTCTTTCCATTCGCGCAACACGCTGGGGGAGAAACCCATTTTTTTGGAAACGATGGTGATTTCGCCGCGGAAATGGTGTTTTTTAAGGAAACGCTCTACAAAAGGATTGCTCATCTTGCGTGCCACGGCGATCATGGGGCGGGTGAAGGAAATGATCGAGACTGCGGACTCCCATGAGCCAAGGTGTCCGGTCAAGATCATGACGGGGACTCCGGGCGACTCCATCAGAAGCTTCCACGCCGTTTCAGGACCGTCAAAAGTGATGTGCTCACGCCAATTGTCGGGACCGATGACAGCACCGGTTTTGAGCGCTTCACAGATGTGTCCCGCGAAGTGACCGAAAGCCTGCCGTGCGATGCGGTCGGCCTTGGCGGGGTCATCGGTGATGTGGGCCCGCAGGATATTGTCGATGGCGATCTGGCGGCGCTTTCGGAAAAGCGGGTAGAAGAAGGCGCTGACGGACGTGCCAATGGCGTAGGCCTTGTCAGAGGGGACCAACGCATAGAGCAATCCAAGCAAGCGGATCAACAGATACTCGATGTAAGCGAAAACGGTGCGTAACAGATTCATGCGGTAAGGATTATTTAGGCAGTTCTTCTGTCAATTGCTTGGCGAGCGGTTTGAGTTGCAGGGCGATGTGACGGGGCAACTTATCCTCCTTCTCCAGCAGGTCAGAGACGAGCGCGGCCGCCTCTTTAAAATTCTTTTGGCTGATGCGGAGGCGGATGAGAGTCAGCCGGACGTCGAGGTCATCAGGCCGGCCCGCGATGACGGGGTCCAAAGCTTTTGCGGCTTCGTCTGTCCGGCCTGCGGTGAGCAGAAGCCGGGCGAGCGTGTGCCAGGTGAAGAGTCGCGTGCGGTCCATCTCGATCGAGCGGCGAAGGAACTTCTCTGCCGATTCAAGGTCGTTCATTTCGAGCAGCACCGCGCCGATGCCGGCGTAGGCCGGGGCATTCCGTTCGCTCTCCAGACTGCGTTTGAAAAGATCATCGGCTTTGTCGATTTCACCGTGGCTGAGCCGCACGGTGCCCAGCAGAAAATTGGCAAAGGCGTGTTCGGGCGTCTGGCGCAATACGTCTTTCGCATCCTCTTCGCAGAAGGCCGGCACGCCTATGGCATCGTCGAGGCGGAGGAGTTCCTCGCGCACGGCTGTGAGGTTTTTGTTGAGGGCGAGCGCACGCAGGAACGACTCGCGTGCCGCGGTATAATCTTTTGGACCGTTGTGTTTGAGGATGTGGCCGCGCACCATGTACATCAGGTAATGCTCTTTTTTGCTTGAGGCGTTGCGCAAGGCCGGAAAGACGCGATTCTCGAGTTCGGGGTACTCTCCCTGCTGCAACAGGATCTCGGCTAGGAGGCCCCACAGATGGATGTCGGCGGGGTTTGCCGGGATGGCGTTGTTGAGCATTGCGCGTGCTTCTTTCAGTTTTCCGTTGAGGATCAGGATGGCGGCCTCGTGCCAGACAAGCTCTTCGGGTTTCGCGCCGTTCTCTTTGGCGAGGTCGAGCCAAAGTCCGGCATCGGGAAGGTTGCGCTGCTCGATCGCGATTCGGGCCTTGTTGATAAGCGCGAAACGATCTTTGTCGTCCAAGTCGAGCAACATGCCCAGCAGACGGTTGGCATCGTCGAATTCATAGACGTCGACATAACGGGTGGCCGTCTGATAAAGGTCGCGTTTCTTATCGCGCAACTCCGTGAGGGGGTCGGAGCGGAGGTTCTTTGAACTGATGATCAGATGCCGGAAGGCGGCGGGCTTCGTCCAGAAGGTCTTGCGGACATACTCCAGGATGTCGGGGTTGACAAGTGTTCCGCTCTCGGCTTGCAGCGAACCGAGCTTGAGGGCAAACGTGTTAGCCGTCTTCGCAACGTTACACAGACGGACCTCAAGGTCGGGGATCGCTTCTTTTTGGATATTCAGGCGGTAGGCCAGATCGTATCGGTTAAACAGGATGCTGAGATTGTCCGGAAACAAATTTTCGGTTTGTCTTAAAAGGGCAGCGGCTTCGCCGGCGTGACCTTGCGCGATGAGAAGGGCACCCAGCTCATTGGCCATGAAAGCGAGTTGGCGACGCAAGTTGGCTCGCGTATTCGCGAACAGGCGGATTCTGTCGGGAGTCTCTGGAAAGAGATACGGCCGCATGGTTTCCACAAAGGCCAGATGGCGGCTGACCAGCGTGGCGCAGTCAACGGGAGTGTCTCGCGGCTGCCCGCTCAGAAAGAGTCCGGTCGGAATGGCAATAAAGCCATTGTCGCGCCACAGCTCCGGAGCGTTGAAGATCACGATCCGCTGGTATGCGTTGGTTTCGTGCCGCAGCCATTCGCGCAGGAAAGCGGCTGGCGACAGGTCGGCGGCGTTCAGCAGGCGAGAACGGTAAGGGTCGAACGACGAGTCTTTCTTGATTAAGGGGGCGAGCCGGGTGGAATCATACGTGCCAGATGTGTCGCCCGTGGAGATGAAACGCAAAAGGCGTCCATCCTGATGGGCGCGGATCATGAGGTGGTATTGAAGCAGTTTGCTGTTGACGATCCAGTCGCGCGGCCCCAGTTCCCGGTAAACTTGTTCGGTCACGGCGTCGGCGAAGGTGCCGTCGCGCGGGTTGATGTCGGGAAAACTTCGGAACGGTACGACACATGTGAGCAGCAGAAGGAGCCAGCAGAGCAGCGAGCCGATGCGGCAGACGAGCTTGTTGTCCTGGTATTCGTAGAATTCGTGGTCCTCTTCATCGGCGTTCTCTTCTTGGAACAGCTCCCGCATGAGATGCCAGACGGCGATCAGGAGGCCCACAAGCAAGGCGATGATCACATAGCTGAAGACGGGAACCTTGGAGGTGAGCTGCGCGACACCCCAAGGCGAGATTTTCAGATTAAGGAGGCTGGGGACCAGACAGGCCGTCAACACGAGCTGCAGGAGGAAGAACAAGGGGGTTCGCCTGCGGAACGAGAAGGAGAAGACAAAGAGAGCGATGGCGGACGGGAAGAGGACTTGAACAAAGACGTAGCTCCAGCCGGAACGGGGAATCCAACTGAGCAACTCGCCTGAGACCGTAGCCAAAAAAACACGCAGAATTAGGCGCGGCGAAGGGACCGGGATCACGGTACACAGTTCGGCCGCATTCCATAGGAGCGTGCCTGCGATAAGCGCGCCCGCCAAGCCCGTCAGCAGAGCGAGCAGGACCTTGAACGTCGTGGCCTGCTCGTTCAGAATCATTGACCGCAATAGCAACAGGCCGCCGATCGGCAGAAGGATCAGGAAGAGGGCCGACTCGACACCGCACGCCGCCAACAGAAAAACGCCGAGGTAGAGCGAGATGAGCCGCTCGCTCTGATCGTAGGAGATGAGCAGGTTTATGATGAAAAAGAAGAGCATGAGGTCGAAAGTGAAGGGGTAGAGCCGCGTGGAGGCCAGCCAGAACGGCGCGCAAAAGGCCAAGACCACTGCCGCGCCCAAACCGCCCAGCACCGCCGCGTAGGCGACCCGCTGGTTGTGGGCCAAAACAGAAGCGGGAATCGAGACCGAGCCGTCGGCGTTGCGTGCGAAATTCGGCTCGTCTTTAGGGGTCTCGTCATCGACGGGATCTTGCATCCACGGCGGCAGCGCGGCCATGGAACCGCCCGAATCCTCGCGGGCGCATATAAAGATCAAGCGGGCTGTAAACAGGTAGAAGCCCGCCACGGCAAGCGCTCCGCAGACCGCGCAGAAAAGGTTCAGGCGCAACGGCAACGTGGCATACGGGAGTGTTGCAATCGCCCGTGTGGCGAGCGTAAAGAGCGGATGCGAAAGGTCATCCGGGCGGCAGAGGTCGGCCGCCGAGGCGGTCAGGAACGCCGAGGTCCCTGGGTACACATGCGAGAACACCGTCAGACAGTAGACGGCGAACGGAATGATCACCATGACCGGAGTGAAGAACCGGATCAGGTGCCACGGCTTCTCGAAAAAGTTTTTACTCAAAACACTCATACATGCTCCCCCTGTTTCTGCGATGTCAGCCCGCTGTTATTCAGCCCGTTGTCACGCGGCGCACACGCTCCGCCTGCTATCATGTAAAGAACTTAACGGAACTTGGCTAGGTCGCACTTGTCCATGTCATCGAAATCCTGGTTCTCGCCGCCCATGGCCCAGACGAAGGCGTAGCTGCCGGTGCCGGCGCCGCAATGCACGGACCAGGCAGGCGAGAGCACGGCCTGCTTTTCGCGCAGGGCCACATGGCGCGTCTCGTCGGCCTCACCGAGGAAATGCATGACCGTGCCGTTGCACGGCAGATCGAAATAGCAATAGACCTCGGTACGGCGGTTGTGGGTGTGGGGAGGGAAAGAGTTCCAGACGCTTCCCTCGTGCAGTTCGGTGAAGCCCATCATAAGCTGGCAACTTTTGATGAGCCCCGGCCGGATGTACTGGTAGATCGTGCGGCGGTTGGCCTCCGCGGGCGAACCGAGTTCGAGACGGTTTGCGTCTTTAAGGCCAGCCTTGGTTGTGGGATGGTCCGCGTGCGCCGGATAGGAGACCAGATAGTACTGGGCCGGCTTCTCGGGGTTCTCGCTGGAAAAAAGGATGCCGCGGCTGCCGCGCCGGATGTAGAGGCATTCGCGCGGGGCCATGGTGTAGGTCGTGCCGTCGACCACGACAGCTCCGGCGCCGCCCAAGTTGATGATGCCCGCTTCGCGCCGGTCACAGAAATGGGTACAGGCCATTTCGCAACCGCCTTTGAGTTCAAGCGGTTCGAGGGTGGGCACGATGCCCCCGACAACGGCCCGGTCGACATTCGTGTAGACCAGCTCCAGTTTTCCGGGTTGAAAAAGGTTTTCCACCACGAAGTTCTTATGCAACTCATCCGTGGTCATCCGACGATACGAGAGTCTGTCGGCGGCTTCAATCGTGCGCATACCATCTCCTTGTGTCGGTCAGACGCAATAAGTCATTTGATTTAAGATAGCAGAAAAGGGGCCATTGAACCAAGGCCGGATTTGGCGTCTGCGGGAAAGTTCGGCTTGTTGTAAAAGCGGCTAATCCGATATGATGGGGCCGTTATAAAACGGGAGGGGCGGATGAATTTATCAAATGGGGTCGGCGCGCTGGTTGTCGTCAGTTTGGCGGTCGGGAGCGCAGGGGCACAGGAGGCCGTGCGACGCAGTGATGTGGCGTTCATGTACGATGTTCCAGAACAGTACGCCGCCTACGGGTGTACGGTGTTGGGCTGGGCGGGAGGCGGCGAGCCCGCGCATGTGAAGTCGGCTTACGAAAAAGGCGTGCGCCTCTTCGCCTACAGTGTGGGGTTCCTGACCGAAGGCTCGGGGGTGATCGATTTCGGCGGAACGAACGTGCTGGATATGGCCTGCCGCAATTTTGCGGGGGACCCGTATGTTGTGCCGTGGCTGTGGGATCACAAGCACAAGGACAAGCCGTATTACTGGTGGTGTACCAAAAGTCCGCGGTACCGCAGTTATCTGGAAAGTCGCCTGAACACGCACGCGCAGAGCGGCGCAAACGGGTTGCACATCGACGACTACCGGGGCACCTCGGGCTCGGTGACCTGGCTTTCGGGCGGCTTTTGTACCCACTGCCTGGACGCATTCAGAGAGGACTTGAAGGCTCGGCGAGCGGTTGATCCCGCGCTGGCGGCGGAACTGGAACGGCACGGCATCCGTGACCTCGACGGTTTCGATTACCGTGCGTTTCTGGTCGCGAAAGGCGTGACGCCCGAGTTGTGGAAGAGCAAATGGAGGGAGCAGCCGCTGTCTGCGGCGTTTCTTGATTTTCACGTGCGTGCAGACACGGCGTATGTGGCATCTTACTATCAGAAGGCCAAGGCGCTGACGGGCAACCCAGCGCTGACGCTGGCGGTGAACTCCGAAGTCGCCAATCCTCAGGCGATGGCGATCGCTAAAACGCTGAGCTACTTCTGCTGTGAAATCGGACACGAGGCGGAAAAACTGCAGACCGCCACGCAGCCGGTCGTCGCCTACAAGCTGGCCGATGCGCTGGGGCGGGCAGTGACCTCGACGGCGTCGGGGCAAGACTGGGCCTTCATCAAAGAACAGCAGAAACACGCCTTGGTGCGGTCGTGGACCGCGCTCTCCTATTCGCTTGGCCACAACTTCATGGCCCCGACCAAGCAGTGGTGCTATACGCAGGAGAAGGGCACGCACTGGTACAACGCGCCGGAGGGGGTCTACGACTGGCTCTATCGCTTTGTGCGGGCGAATGCGGCGCGGCTGGATGGATACGACGCTGTGGCGCAAGTGGCGGTGATCTACGATAATGCCGCGCGGCGCGTGAACAGGGCTGATATAGAGCCGATTTGTGCCGAACTTTTCAAGCGCAATGTGCCTTTCGCCGTGGTCATCGCCGGTGATACTTGGCTGCCGGAGCACCGGCTGACGCAAATGGCCTTGGCGGCGTATCGCACCGTCATCGTGCCCGAAGGGTTGATGCTGGACGCGGCCCAGCAAGCGGTTCTCGACGAGGCGTTGGTGAGCGGGCGGGCCGTGACGTGGAAAGAGCGGGAAAAAGCTCTGGCGTCTGCGGGGAGCCCCGTGACCGTGGAGGGCAGTGACCGCATCGTTGTTGTGCCGCGTGTAAAGCGCGATGACACCAAGGCTCCGGCGGTGCTGCACCTGCTCAATCAGGCCTACAGCGGCGCGAAAGATGCCATGACGCCGCAGACAAACTTGACGCTTGTGGTGCGGCGGGATCTCTATGACGGACGAAAGTTCACGCGCGCGGTTCTGCATACGCCGGTGTCGGACTCCAAGCCTGGCGATTTCTCGGCGGCCTCGGTTGCGACGGCGCTTCTCGTGGCGGAGGCGGGGGACTCGGTGCGCGTGACCGTGCCGAGTCTGAAGGAGTGGGGCCTTGTCGCTTTGCTGGAGTAGGTTTTTATAGAAGACAACAAGGGCAGGGTGCGCTAAAATTAGCAGCCAAATGAAAGAAGATAATAAAGAAAAAATCGCGATTCAGTACCTTTTTGAATCCGAGCCTGAACACGCATGGACTGCCAAGGACATCAGCCGGACCTTGGGGTTCCGCGGCAAGCAGATCAAGCGTCTGCACGAGCTGTTGCAGCAGATGGCGCATGACGGCGAGATCGTCCAGATCCGCAAGGACGGCGCCTATACGCTCGGCAAGCAGGCCGACCTGGTGACCGGTCCGCTGCGCATGGTCCGCAACGGCGCAGGGAATGTGACAGAAAGGGAAACCGGCAAGTTCATCTGGGTGGAATCCGAAGACCTCGGCACGTCGCTGCCCGGCGACATCGTGACGCTGCGCCTCTACCGCAGCGGCGGCGAGTCCAAAGGCAAGGTCATCAAGATCGTCGAACGTTCTCCACGCGATATCGTGGGCACGCTCATGACCACAGGCAAGTTCCTGTATGTCGTGCCGCTGAATCCGGTCTACCGTAAAGATTTCTACGTGCCCGCCGCCGCCAACGCCAAACAGGGCGACCGGGTGGTGGTGCGTTTTACGGGGTGGGAGAACCGCTATGTCGCGCCCGAAGGCGAGATCGTGGACGTGATCGGTCCGGCGGACCAGCCGTCGCTCGACACGCTGGTGGTGATGAAGCAGTTTGACCTTCCCGAGGCTTTCCCGGCGGCGGTGATCGACGAGGCCGAGAAGGTGGCGACGCGCCTGACGCGTCCCGGCAACCGCGAGGACATCCGCAACACGTACATCATCACCGTGGATCCGGCGACCGCCCGCGATTTCGATGATGCGGTCTCGCTGCAGACCGACGCGCAAGGCAACCGTGTGCTGGGCGTACACATCGCGGACGTGAGCCATTTTGTGCGGCCCGACTCGCCGCTGGACCAGGAGGCGCGGCAGCGCGGCACGAGCGTGTATCTCGTGGACAAGGTGATCCCGATGCTGCCGGAGCAGCTCTCCAACGGCGTGTGCAGCCTGCGGCCGGACGAGGACCGGATGACCTTCTCGGCCTTCATGACGTTCGATGCGTCGGGCCGCATGATCGCGCGGCGCTTCGCGAAAACCCGTATTCGCTCCAAGCTGCGGCTGAACTACGAGCAGGCCATGGCGATCATCGCGGACAAGGTGCCGGAAGGCCTCGCCGTGGTGCCTTCAGAAGCTCGCAAGCTGCTCAAGGATACCTGGCATTTGGCCTCGCAGATGCGTGAGCGGCGCTTTTCCATGGCGGCTCTGGATCTGGAAGTGCCCGAGGTCGAGGTGGTGCTGGACGAGAAGGCCCGCATGACGGGCATGCTGATCCGTCCGTACGACGAGTCGCACCAGCTCATCGAGGAGTGCATGGTGGCCGCCAACGAGGCGGTGGCGACCGAGCTGTGGACGCGCGGCATCAAGATACTGGCGCGTCTGCACGAACCGCCGGACGAGGAAAAACTGGAAGAGCTGCAGGCCAATCTGGCGATCCTCGGCTTCCATCCAGGCAACCTAGCCGATCCAAAAAATCTCGCGAAGTTCCTCAAGGACACGCAGGATCATCCCTTGCGGTATCACGCGCACACGATGGTGCTGCGCAGCATGAAGCGCGCGCTCTACTCGGCTGAGAAGATCGGCCATTTCGGTCTGGCCAAGGATTACTACGCGCATTTCACCTCGCCGATCCGGCGCTATCCGGATTTGGTGCTGCACCGCCAACTCGCCGATTATCTCGACGGGAAGGGCGGGAAGATGCCGCAGAACTATCTGGTGCAGACCGCGTTCCTGGCGACGGAGCGGGAGCAGGTTGCGGACGACGCCTCGCGTCAGTTGATCGAGATCAAGAAGTACCGTTTCCTGCAGCAGCAGCTCGACGAGAAGAAGCCGATCGAGTACCGGGCGGTCGTGGCCAAGTGTACCAATTACGGCGTGTTCATCGACATTCCCAACCTGGCCATGGGCGGCATGATCCACATCTCCAACCTGTCGAAACAGTTTGTGCGCTTCAATCCGGCCAACGAGTCGTTGAGCGCGGGGTCTGCCGTCTACCGCGTGGGTGCGGTGCTCCAAGTGCAGGTGGCGGCTGTGGATTTTAACCAGCGTCGCGCTGATTTTGTGCTGGCCGGAGCGGAGGAGCAGAGGTCAGAGGTCAGGGGTCAGAGGTCAGGAGGCAAGGGGCCGAGGGCCGAGGGCCGAGGGCCGAGATCGGCGACTGGCGGGCCAAGATCACAAGGCGGGGGAAACGCCAAAACGGCTGGCAAGACCGGCTTCAACTCGGCGGCGGGCAAGGGCAGGGGACCGACCGGCGGGAAGCCAAGGACAGGACGTCCAGGCTCGCAGCAGCCGGCGGGCGGACCGAAGAGGAAGAACGACAGAAGCCGTCCGCGTTAAGCTTCTCCTGTTCCACCTGCGCACGCCGTTGTTGCAATCGATGTAGAAATATCGAATTGGTTCCTTGTTCGCGGTTGACGCGGGGCAAGGGAATGGATATCATTTTTGACCATTCATGCAAGGGGCGTTAGGTTTTACGGATGTCCTCAAAACAGCTAAGGAGTTAACGAAATGGCAATCAAGGTTGGTATCAATGGTTTCGGCCGCATCGGCCGTATGGTGTTCCGCGCGGCGATCCAGAATTTCTCGAAGGATATCGAGATCGTCGGCATCAACGATCTGCTGAGCCCGGATTATCTGGCGTATATGCTGAAGTATGACTCGGTCCACGGCAAGTTCAAGGGCGAGATCGCCGTCGAAGGCACCAACCTGATCGTCAACGGCCAGAAGATCCGCCTCACGGCCGTGAAGGACCCGTCCGAGCTGAAGTGGAACGAAGTCGGCGCCGACATCGTGATCGAGTCGACCGGCCTGTTTCTCGACAAAGAGACCGCCACCAAGCACATCACCGCGGGCGCGAAGAAGGTGATCCTGTCGGCCCCTTCGAAGGACGACACCCCGATGTTCGTGTACGGCGTGAACGACAAGACCTACGCCGGCCAGGCCATCATCTCGAACGCCTCCTGCACGACGAACTGCCTGGCGCCGGTCGCCAAGGTCCTGAACGACAAGTTCGGCATCGTCAAGGGTCTGATGACCACCGTACATGCCGCCACGGCGACGCAGAAGACGGTGGACGGTCCCTCGATGAAGGATTGGCGCGGCGGCCGCGGCATCCTCGAGAACATCATCCCCTCCAGCACCGGCGCGGCCAAGGCGGTCGGCAAGGTGATTCCCGAGCTGAACAAGAAGCTCACGGGCATGGCGTTCCGCGTGCCGACCTCCGACGTGTCGGTCGTCGACCTGACCGTCGTGCTCGCCAAGGAGACCACCTATGACGAGATCAAGGCGGCGATGAAGGAAGCTTCCGAGGGCGAGCTCAAGGGCGTCCTCGGCTACACCGAAGAGAAGGTCGTCTCGACCGATTTCCGCGGCGAAGCCAAGACCTCGATCTTCGACGCCGAAGCCGGCATCATGCTGGACTCGACCTTCGCCAAGATCGTGAGCTGGTACGACAACGAGTGGGGCTATTCCAACAAGGTGTTGGAGATGGTCCGCGTCATCGCGAAGTAAGCGTTGTTAATCGCTTGTTTCATGGAACGCCGTTCCCGCGTCAGCGGGAGCGGCGTTTTCGTTTGTTGGGAACACAAGAAACGCTAACCCCAAACCCGGTCCACTTACCACGCCCCGATTATCGAGTACGTGAGTTTGATGGCCGATTGCGTGGAAGGGGGCCCAGCGCTATACTGGCCGCATGAGCGTGAGCGCGTACACACCTCGCCGTGCCTGGGAAAGCCCGCTGTACCATGCGATCGCGGAGCACCTGGCAACCTTCCTCGCCGACCGGCAGGTGCGCGTCCGCCCCGTCCCGTTTTTCGTCGTGCGCGACTTCCGCACCTTTCTGGACTGCGGCGTCCTCGCGCACGGCTTCCTGCGCGTCCACTGCGAGGCATGCGGGCGCGACCGCGTCGTCCCCTTCTCCTGCAAGGGGCGCGGCTTCTGCCCGTCCTGCTGCGGTCGCCGCATGGCCGAGACCGCCGCGCGTCTGGTCGACGAGACGCTGCCGGAAGCCCCCGTGCGCCAGTGGGTGCTGACCGTCCCCCACGCCCTGCGCTTCCTGATGGCCTACGACCGCGACTGGATCGCCGCCGTCCACCATGTCTTTCTCAACGCGGTCTTCGCCTCCCTGCGCCGCCGCACGGGGCTTTCC
>JANYBJ010000278.1 GCA_025360845.1 bacterium | reverse complement strand
ATAACCGGAACTATTATGGCCGCAAAGAACGCAGAGAACACAAAGAAAATGTGATAACAGGACTGCTCTTGATTCCTATCCTCTCTGCGTTCCTTGCGTTCTTTGCGGCCAATCAATCTGCGGATCTTCGCTATACCCTTTGAATAAGGGTAGTCATTTATGAGACACTGCACTAGGCCTTTTGGCACTCCGGACAGAAGTGGGTGCCGCGCTGGGCGACCACGCTGCGCACAAGGACCGTGCCGCAGCGCGGGCAGGGCTGGCCGTCGCGGCGGAACACGTTCAGTTCATCGGCGTTGCGCCCGCGGTGTCCGGCCACGCTGTAGAAGTTGGCCTCGCCCGTGCCCAAGGTGGTGCCGCAGTTCTCGACCGCTCGGCCCAGCACGAGGCGGATCGCGGCGTGCAGGCGGCGGATTTCGGCGGGAGTCAGCGTGTCGGCCCGGCGCTCCGGGTGTATCCTCGCCTGCCACAGCGACTCGTCCACATAGATGTTCCCGAGGCCTGCCACGCAGGTCTGATCCAAGAGCTGCGGCTTGATCATGCGGCTTCGGCCGGCGAGACGCTCGCGTAGCACGGCGACGGTGAAGGCGGCCTCCAGCGGTTCGGGACCGAGGCCGGCAAGCGGGTCCTCGTCCGCCGCGCACAGGTGGAAACGTCCGAACTTGCGGGTGTCGTTGAAGAACAGCCGACGTCCGTCCCACAGGGTGATCACCACGTGGTCGTGTTTGCCGGGCTGCTCCTCCTGGGAGGCGAAACGCAGTTTGCCGGTCATCCGCAGGTGGATCAGCAAGCGGCAGCCCGAGTCGAGGGACAGCACGATGTATTTGGCGCGGCGCGAGATACGGGTGACAGTGCGGCCGGTCAGGGCGCCGACAAAACGCTCAGGGGGCAGCCCGGAGATGGTGCGGGGCCAGCGGATTTCGACGGCGCGGATGACGGCCTGCTCCAGCCCGTGCGTCCGCAGGTCGCGCACAACGGTTTCAACTTCGGGCAGTTCGGGCATAGGCGTTCCTTTTCGCCGCACAGTTTAGCACCATCCGGAAAGGCAGAAGAACAACATATTCCCGGAAAGTGGGCTGACGGGTCAAGCATCAAGAATAGACACGTCACAACCGGCACCCTCCAGTCACGGCGCAGCCGTTGACTGGAGGGCTGTTTAGGCTTTGTCAATGATCGCCACAGTGAGTACGGCACTGCGCAATCAATACTTCGCCATTGGCAATCTTGTAGACCAATCGATCCTTCTCGTTGATGCGGCGGCTCCAATATCCCGACAGTCCCTTGAGTAGCTCGGGATTGCCTATTCCCTGATTGCCGTTGCGCTCGATATCCAGCAGAAGCGTGTTGATTCGTCGGAGGGTTTTCTTGTCTTGCGTTTGCCAATAGACGTAATCGGCCCAGCCGACATCGGAAAAGACTTTGTTCATGGTTAGACCTCGGCGAGTCTATGCGGTTTCCCTTTCCCTGATTCAAGTTGGCGAATGGACCCCTTCAGCTTCTTTTGATTTGCAGGCGCATAAAATGGGTCATCAGCGATGATGTCAAAAGGGATAGCTTGCCGAATAAGGACTTGCCGCAAAAACATTCTCACCGCAGTCGTCGTGTCCAACCCCGCCGCCGAAAAGAAACGCTCCGCATCTTTTTTCAACTGGTTGTCCAGCCGAATTTGTAGTGTCGCTGCGCTCATAAACTGATTTCTCCTATTTGTGTTGCAAGTGTACTACATTTGTAGTTGATGCGCAACGGCAGGTCTCTGTCTTAACAGGGCAGACGCATCTAAATTTTGACTCGTTGAGTCAGAAATGCGTTTTTGGGACGGATTAAGATTATGATTACGATTACGACCGTTTCGTAATCTTAATCATGCTCGTAATCGTAATCCGTTAAGCCGACACTCGTGGCCATGTGACTCACAGGCTCTTGATACATAAGAAAGTGAGATCAATTGGCGAATAGCGTGGATGAAATGCTGTACTGACAAAAATTTAGATGCGTCTGCCCTGATCCCGCTTCAAGCCCGTTCCGTTCCTGATTCACATCGCTCAAGTGAAGATTGAAACGGTAGGGACGCATCCCCGAGGCGTCCGCAGAGCAATGAGAACGGTGACCGGCGGACGGTTCGGGGAACCGTCCCCACCAGAAGGAACCACGATGACCAGCTACGACACCACCGGCCGCAGGCTGCCGCTGCCACGCGCCCGGTTCGAGCCGCCTGAGCCTTGGAGGGACACGGACCAGAAGCAGCTCCTGCAAGTTTCTCAAGCGCCCAGCGGCTCGAAGTTCCTGCTGACGCTGCACGCGCTGGTGACCAGCCGGGCGGTGGCGGTCGGCAACACCCGCAAGGGCGCTTGGCGGCTCAGCAGGAACGGAACGGTATGCGCGGCGCTGCCCGACGACTGGTTCACACGCTCGGCGGGGGTCGTCCCGCTGGTCTCATTCTGTCAATAAGCGGCCGAACCGCTGGTTACGCGATCCGTACGATCAGTGGTGTGGGAGGGGCGCTCCGCAAGGGGCGTCCCTATCCCGATGAGCTTTCCTGTTTCATTATTAATGATGGAGCGCCCCCATCTTCACCAACGAAATTGCAATCATGAGCAAGAATGAAATGGCTGTAATCGGCAAAACTGCACCGCAGAGGGCCAAAATCCTGCTCATTAGGCCATCGGATTCCGTGATGGGCTGGTGTGACCTGCCGGAAATAGGAGGTGTTTTCAAGCTCCTTGAAGGCCGAGCCTTTCAAGTAGGGACTCACGTCAAAAATGCCTGAAATGCCGCTGCTTGTTCGGATGTCGATCCGATAACCATCAAGCGGTACGGCGTGTGTGATGGTGTCCATAAGGAATCCTCATTTGAGGGGATCGATCTTAAACACAGGTTCACCAGAAACGGCGAGCTTCCAGTCCGCCATCAAGTCCTCCCTGTGAATTTCGATCCAGACTTGAGTCAACTTCATTAGTGGGCATGGCGAGGCTCCTTCAAGCGTTCTCGATTAAGTCAACACGTTTTCCAAAGTTCCAGTCGAAGAACACCACCATTATGACAGCCTCGCAAATTCCGTCAAGCAGTGCTTGGCTTTGTGGATCAAAACGCATCCAATTATACTGGGTGCCGCTTTCCAATCATACCCCCGTTTGTTGTGTGCCCGTGAGGGCTTTCCGTTCGATATACCGCTGGACACCGACTTTTCCAGCGCAACCTACAGTGTACTAGGGATAATTCCTCACCCGCCGCGCTTGAACCGGAGAAGGGAGACCGGATATACTGAGCGAATGAAAACCGTGTGCATGAAAATCATCGGACTGACTGTTGCCGCTCTGGCGGCGCTGTCACTGGCGGAGGCACCTATGGAAGCGACCTGGCGGAAACTGACGGCGGACGAGGAACGTGTGATCGTCAACAAGGGGACGGAGAAGCCCTTCTCCGGTAAGTACGAGAAGCAGACCGCGCAAGGCGTCTACACCTGCCGCCGGTGCGGCGCGGCGCTGTACCGCTCGGAGGACAAGTTTGTCTCTGAGTGCGGCTGGCCCGCGTTCGACGCCGAGGTGCCCGGCGCCGTGCGGCAGCAGAAGGACGCGGACGGGCGGCGGACGGAGATCCTGTGCGCGACCTGCGGCGGCCATCTGGGACATGTCTTTATCGGCGAGCGGTTGACCACGCGCAACACGCGCCACTGTGTGAACTCGATCTCCATGGACTTCGTGGCCGAGGCTGCGTTGGACGACCGGTTTCAGAAGGCGGTCTTCGCGGGCGGGTGTTTCTGGGGCGTGGAGTTCTATCTGCAGCAGGCCCGGGGCGTAATCCGCGCGGTGAGCGGCTACACGGGCGGCAAGACCCGGAATCCAACCTATGAGCAGGTGTGCGGCAAGCACACGGGTCACATCGAGGCGGTCGAGGTGCTGTACGACCCGCAGCAGACCGACTACGAGACCTTGGCGCGGCTCTTCTTCGAGATCCACGACCCGACTCAAGTCGACCGGCAAGGGCCGGATATCGGCGAACAATACCGCTCGGTCGTGTTTTATCGGGACGACGCGCAGAAAGAGACGGCGGAGAAGCTGATCGCGCTGCTGCGCGACAAAGGGTTCAAAGTGGCCACGCGCGTCGAGCCCGCCTCGACCTTCTGGCCTGCGGAAAAGTATCATCAGGATTACTATTTTCACAAAGGCACGACACCCTATTGCCACCGTCCGGTCAAACGGTTCGAGTGAGTCCAGCAATTCTAAATTTGGCTTGGGCCGCAATGAAAGAATGCCCTACAAACGGCTTTCCCTAAGCTTTATTGCGTTCGTAGTGGCGCCGTGAGGCGCTTCCTTGCCAAATTTAGAATTGCTGGAGTGAGTCACATTTGTATTCCCGCGAATGCCGAAAAATGTTAATTTCATATAAAGTCACATGGGCGAAACGGGTGCTTGGTCACCGTTGTTGAAAGGGGAAACAAATGAAGCGTCGGGCGTGTTGGGCAGTTATTACAGGGGAAAGACGAATGAGCATGCTTGAGAAAGTGGGCGTTGCGGCATTTCTGATGGCGGCGTCCACTGTTGCGGCGGCAGAGAAGAACTCGGCGACCGATTGGATGGTTGAAGCGAAAGTCGGCGCGTTTATGCACTTTCTGCCAGGCCCGTCCAATTTTCAACTGGTGGACACATTCGATGTTCAGGCGGTTGCGAAGCAACTGGCCGACGCGGGCGTCCGGTATTTCGTTTTCACGTTGGGACAGAACTCGGGCTACATGAATGCGCCCAACTCCGCCTATGACGCGGCCGCGGGCTATGCCGCCGGGGAGCGCTGCGCCAAGCGCGACCTGCCCAAGGAACTCGCGGCGGCGCTGAAGCCGTACAGCATTCGGCTCATGCTGTATCTGCCGTGTCAGACGCCGAACGGCGATCTGCGGGCGGTCCGCGCTTTCGGACTGCCCGAGGCGCCGGCGAACGGAGACCGCAAGATCGATCTGGCCTTCGCTCAGAAATGGGCGGGGGTGATCCGCGAGTGGTCGGACCGGTATGGCGCTTCCGTGAGCGGATGGTGGTTCGACGGCGGATACGAATGGGTGGGGTTCAATCCCGCGATCGCCCGCGTGTATTCCGAGGCGGTCAAGCACGGCAACCCGCAGGCGGTGGCCACTTTCAACCCCGGGGTCAGTCTGAAGCGGTGGACGGACTCGGAGGACTATACGGCGGGAGAACTCAACGACCCCTTCGAACATCCGTGTGGCGGACGTTGGTTGGAGGGTTCGCAGTGGCACGTGCTGACCTTTTTGGGCAAAAGCTGGGGCGCTCGCGACACGCGGCATCCGGACGAGGCCTGGGCCAAGTGGGTCGGCGAGGTGACCTCGAAGGGCGGTGCGGTGACGCTCGACCTTGGGCCGAATTATGATGCGGCTGCTGCGCCGGTGGGCACGTTCTCGGATGCGCAGATGAAACAGCTTCGCGCCATCGTCAACGCGGCGCGCAAATAAATGTCGGTTCGTTCTTCATTGTCGCGTAACCCGCTGATCACCGGAAGATGTCGGCGAGAGGGACGCGGATGAAGCGCGGGACGTAGAGCGAGGGGTCTTTGAGCACGGTGTTCATGTCGTTGGCGTTCGCTGCGTAGCTGATGACGAGCGTGTCGGCGTCGCTGAAGACCGGCTGGTGCTTGGCCGCGTAGCAGAAGACCCCGCGCCTGGAGTCCGCCTCGGGGCAGGAGTAGAGCTCGATCTTGTCCGACCAGGGGCCCCACGGATTCTCAGCCGTGCGGGCCACGATTTTCGGCGAGAGGAACATGTCGTGCGTGACGAGCAGGAAGCGCTTGCGCGAGGGGATGCAGGTGACCGAGTACTCCGTGGCGACGCTGGGGCAGAGGCGCTCGGCCTGTGAGGCGTCCTTGAGCCACCCGTCTTTTCCGTAATAGCGCCACTCGGAAAAATCGTTGAGTTTGCCGGCGGGTGCGCGGGCGAGGATCATGTGCCGCTGGAAGTCGAGGCCCTTGCCGTCATTTTCGGTGTAGCCGTAGAGATAGGTGAAGCCGTCGTGGTTCAGCGCGGACGAGCCCCAGAAGAGGCGGGGCGTCTGCGGGGCGGGGACATCGCGCCAGCGCATGCGCCACGCGGCGGGAGCGTCCGCAGGGTTGTCGATCTCGGCGAGTGCGGTGCCGACGGCTTTGAAGCCGAACGCGCCGCCGCCCTCCGCCTTCACGATGCGCCAGGCGAAGAGCTGCAGCACGCCGTTGTCGAGCGCCGAGGCCACGGGCCAGAGCCAGCCGCGGCCGTCAGGCGGCGTGAAGAGCGAGGCGGCCTCGCCGCTGGCGTTGGTCGGATAGAAAAAGCGTGCGGGGCCGGAGCCTTCGGTGATGCCGACGGAGTTGTTGATCATGCGCGGACGGTCTCGGCGTCCGTTTTTGATGACGCCGGTCCAGGTGTCGCTGAAGATCCAAGCCGTGCGGGCGTTGGGAAGCGCCACGGAGTAGATGCCGTCGGCACCGAGCCAGCCCTCGGTGCTGGCGAAGCGCGCGTCGAGATCCGGTGCGGGAGAGGCCGCAAAGGCGGCGGTCACGGAAAGCAGCAGGCACGATGACGCGAAGGTGTTCGACGGCGGGTTATTCATACTCCTGACTTCTTCCTCCTTGGGCTGCGGGCAAAGCCCGCATTAGCGTTGTCCGAAAAGGGCCTCCGATCTGCTTACGGCAACAGGTTCTTCAGATCCGGAAGCGGCGTTTGCCGGGTCAGCGCCTGGAACGGAGGTGACTGACGGAACGAGCCGAACCGGTTGTCGCCGCGTAAATAGGCACGTATGGCTTCGCCACCCACAGCGACGGCTTTGTTCAAAGAGGCGGTCGTCTCGTTGAGCTGGTTGGCCGACAACTGCATGAGCGCCAGTTCGATCCAGAGCCGTGAGTTGTTCGGGTCACGCTCGAGGCAACGCTTCAGGGTTTCCGCCGCCAGATCAGGTCGCCGGGCACCGCTGCAGACCTGGGCGATCTGCAGGTGGACCTGCTGCGGAAGGTTGGTGTTCTGGAGCAGCTTCGCGACCAAGGCCGAGAACTGGCCCTGCATATTCAGGCTGCCGTAGACCGACAGGAGATCTAGCGCGCTGTTCAGGTCGCCCGCTTTTTCAAGGGTTTTCTCGAGTTCGATGCGGCGCTTCTCGTTTTTCTCCGTCTCCCGCAACTGAGCCAAAAAGGCGGCCGCGTTGCGGTTGTAGGGATCCACCACACTGTAGTCCTCGATCAGTTTCCGCGCGTCTTCGAAGCGGCGCTGCTGCATGTAGAGGTCGGCCAGGCGGAAACAGGCCTCCGGGCTTTCCGGGCAGAGGTCGACCGATTGGCGGAAGGCGTACTCCGCCTCGGCCGCCATGCCGCGCGCCAGATACAGGCCCGCGATGGCCGAGCGCATCTTGGAGAAGGACTTCTTGGCGTCGTTGCTGCGCCTGAACTCCTCGCGCGCCAAAAATTCCTTGGTCAGCGCGTTCCAGTAGCTGGTGTCCTTGGCGACGATATCCCGCCAGAGCGCCGGATTGTCCCTGGGCGCGGGCAGCGGATCTTTCTCGAGCTTCATGATGACGCCGCCGGGCCGCAGGTAGGGGTACATCCAGGTGATCACGTAGCTTTCCTCGACGTAAAAGGCGTGCTTCGCCTTGTTTTTGTCGAAGATCCATTGCGCGAGGATGCCGTTGATCTCCATGACCCCCAAGGCCCCGCTGACCTGGACCCTGCCGTTCTCGATCTTCATGTCGGCGTTGGGAGGCCGCTTACCCTCTTGCACCTCCTGCACATAACGCTGGAAGGCCATGGAACTGTCTTCCGGTTTCGGGATATAGATGGGGTCCTTCGGATAGGTGTGGTCGCGGCCCAGCCAGCGCTGGAGCATCGTGGCGTTGTTGGTGGGCCGGCCGATGTCGTAGTGGTCCCGGATATAGCTCATGTACGTGCTGTCGGCCAGCGCGTTCTGCGTGATGATGTAGACGTCCGAGCGGTCGAACGCCTTGTCGCGGAAACGGTCCTTCGGCGGCACGCGGCTCTCGCAGAAAATCATGTAGGTGGGCACGAAGCGCCCGGGGTCGGTGCCGCCGAAGAGCACGGCGTCCCGCTCCATATCCGGGTAGCCGCCGCCGGGGCAGAACATGCGGTACCCGAACTGGTAACCGAAGTCGTGGGTCTCCAGCGCGCAGAGCGCCCAGTTGACCTGGTAGGTGACGACCGGCAAGACCAGCAGCGACGCGCAGATGACCTGCACCAGCCGGCGCGGCGCGGCCTTCCACAGCCAGAGAGCGAACCCTAACGTCATGGCGATTCCGTAGCCGATCAGCATGGCGTAGAAGCCGTGCGCAGGCGCGAAGAACTTGATCGCGATCTCCTGATCCTGCCGGTCCAGCTTAGGGTTGATGATGGCCAGCAGCCCGAGGCTCGTCACGAAAAACGCCGTCCAGACGAAGATCATCCAGGTCCCGCCCGGCCAGCGCAGGTACAGCCACAGGCCGATCAGCATGCACAGGACCGTGGCCGTCACCGCGGCCCAGACCGCGGCCGGCCATGCGGAGACATCGGGCTGTTCCATGCAGGCCCACAGGACCGCCATGGCCCCCAGCGCGGCCAAGAAAGCGGCGGCCCAGACGATCAGCAGCCACCGGCGCTTCTTCATTTCCATGGCCAGCCAGACGGCCGCCACCAGGATCGTCACCAGGCCGAAGGCGCAAAGGGGCCAGGTGTACTGATGGGCCAGGCCGAGGACGAACACCTTGATCTTGGTCAGGAACTCCGGGCTGAACAGGTCCGCCATCTGGATTTTCTCGTACTGCCCGCGGGTGATGGCATGGAGGAAGCCCTCCTTGGTCCCCGCGTAGCCCCAGTTCATCGGCGGATTGGTCCACGCGGCGATCGGCATGTAAAGGTAGAACGTGCAGCCGCCCAGAAAGCACAGCGTGTATTTCAGCGCCTGGCGAACCTGGAGCCAGCCGCAATACCGTCCGACGGCGAGCAGCGCGAGGCCGGCCAAGAACAGCGCCACGGTCTTCTGAAAGTCCGGCTGCAGGGCGATGGACGTGTTGTCGGGCGTGCGCAGCCAGGCGAACAGCAGGAAGCCCGCGGCCGCGCTGAACAGGACGGCGACGGACAGTTCCCAGAACGTCTTGAGGCCGTTCATCAGCAGCGAGAAGTGCGGGCGGAAACCTTTCGGGGACAGCAGGCTCCGCAGGTGGAAGAAGCCGTCCAAGCCTTCCGCCAGGGTGCCGGCCACCAGCGCCCCGGCCATCACGGACACGGTCTGGTGGTTGGTCATGCTCAGGCCGAAGATCAGCAGCGTGGCGTACAGGAACCCTTTACGCCGCGGCTGGATCAGCCAAGCGAAGAACATGCAGCCGATCAGCACGAAGGAGAGCACGTTGAGCACGCGCATCTCCGACACGCTGGCCCACAGCCAGACGCCGCGGTTGAACCCGAACAGCAGCGCCGTGCTCGTGCCCACCGTCAGCGCGATCCAGTGCAGCAGCCCCTCCTCGAGCGTCTTCGACCACGGCAGGGCGTGCAGCAGCACGCGCGTGCTGCGGGTCATCATCAGGGTCATGACGCCGACCACGAGGCCGCCGGTGAAAACGGACAGAAGCCCGATGCGCCAGGCCGGATTGCCGAAGGGGACGATGACGTGGCTCCAGACGAAGCCCAGCAAGGCCCAGAGCGGGTACCCCGGCGGATGCGGCACGCCGAAGGTGAAAGCCCCCGTCACCAGCTCGCCTGAATCCTGCAGCGTCACTTCCGGCGCCATGTGGTGAAAAAAGACCAGCGTGGACAGCACGAAGGTGGCGGCGGCCGCCCACCAGTCCTCGGGTTTGAAGAAATGGGTCAGGTCCCGTGCGTCCTCTGCCTCCAGCATTTCATGCGTATATGATGCCGTTTGCGCGGCGACAACAGCAGCGGGTGCCGGGTCTGCCGTCCGCCAACTCTTTTG
>JANYBJ010000261.1 GCA_025360845.1 bacterium | reverse complement strand
CCAGTTCATGCCCGGCGCCTGCGCGCCCTGCCCGCCCCAGTCCGCTTGCGACCAGTTCCGTTTCTCGGGCGACTCCACAATGCGCAGGGCTTTGATCGCACCGGGCTTAACGCCCTGCATGTGGGTGCCGATGCAGGCGTTCTGCACATAGAAGGTTGCCGCCCCGTGGGGGTCCGAAAAATTCCGGCGCTGCGGAAGAACCGGCGGCGGCGTCCGCGGCCGCAGCGGCATGGGATCGAAGCAGCCGGGGGCCTCGACGTAGACCAGCACCTCGTTGCCGTGGAGGTCGAGATAGAAGAGCCCCGTCTCCTCGCCCTTGCCGGTCTGCCGCGAGCAGAGGAAGTGCCGGTCATCCAGCGGGAAGGGGTCTTCATATTTCCGGGCCAGCGAACTCGTGGAGTCGAAATCCTGGCCCTCCGTCGTGATCCGGTTGATGAACTCCGACGGCCATGTGCGCAGGACCGGCGCGCGCCCGTCGATCCCTTTGGAGCGGTCGATGAGTCCCAGCGCGCCCCACGGGCGGTCGTGGCAGGCCCCCAGAACGGCAATGGCCAGATGCGCCTGCGACAGCGTGCGCGCGTCGATCACGGCGCCGGGGCTGGTCGTGTTGTTACCCCAGTAGAGCGCGTGGCCGGTGCCGTCCGGATTGCAGACCCAGAGCCCCTGCGCGTCGCCGAAGTTGCGGTCCACATACTCCCAGCGGTCATAGAGCACGCGCCCGTCGGGCATCAGCGTGGCGTGTCCCTCGAAGAGCGTGGACTTGCCGATCTGGCGGATGTTCGCGCCGTCGGCCTCCATGCGGTAGAGGTTGGCCATGATGTGGCGGTTGCACATGCAGTACTTGGGCTCGCGCGTGGCTGAAAAAAGGATGTCGCCGTCAGGCAGCCAGAGGGGGTCGATATCCGTCACGCCCGGCGCGGCGGTGAGCTGGCGCACAGCGGCGTCGTCGGCGCCCATCGTGTAGATGTGGTAGTCGTCCTCTCTTCCCTTGCGCATCGAGAAGAGGATTTGTTTCGCGTCGAAGCTCACGTCCGGATCGCGTACGGTGACCCCCGGCCCCGGCGCGAAGAGCGTTCTCGCCTTACCGCTCTTGGCGTCGAGCAGCTTGAACGCGCCCTCGGTGTCGTAGCTGCCCGTGTTGATCTCGCCGGTCTGGAAAAAGGTCTCGGTGTTGTGGTGGTCCGTCCGATACTGCTTGCGCGTCACAAAGAGGATCGGCTGATCGGTCAGCAGCGGATTGCTGAAGACCAGCGCCTCGCGCGCCAGCGCCGCGAGCGCCGCCGCGTCATCCGCCGCCTCCGCAGCGTTCACTTTGGCCAGCAGCGCGTCCGTCGGATACCGTGCGCCGAACAGCTGCCCCAACTCCTGTACGGCGGAGCGCAGCCGGTCCGCGCCCGTGCCCCCGTTCAGGCGGGCGATCTCGCGCCTGCGTTCTTTGAAGCGTTTCTCCGTGGCCTCCTGGTCGATCGCGCCTTGGCAGACCAGCCGGTCCAGCGTGATGTGCCCCCACCCGCCGGTGGCGCGGTCCGCCACGCGGAAGAAGACCGGCTTGCCGACCAGCTCCGGCACCTCCCATTTTCTGGGGAACATCGTCTGCGCGTTCTCCCCTCGGGCATAAGCGACCTCTTTGCCCTCCGGCGTGCACAGCGCGACGTATTCATCAGGGCCGCCGCCGCCGCCCACGCTGAGCGTGATTTCCGGAGCGCTGAGCACGACCACCGGGGACTCGATCACGCCGGCAAAGTCATCGTTCGGACTTTGCCCGTCCGCGCTCTCGAGCGTCGACAGGAAAAACGTCCCCTCTTTGGTGTAGGGAGCGCCGCCGTGATGCTCCTTCGCGCGGTCGCTCACGACCTTGCCGAACGCCCCTTCCAGCACGCGCCAGCCCTGCAAGTCGCCGCTCTCAAAGTCGAACCGCACCTCTGCGGCACAGCAGGCCGCCGCAAAGCAGACCGCCAGGCAACCTGTCGCAAAAAACCGTTTCATGAATTCTCATACCTCTCGGAAGGGCGACCCGCCGGCCGCACGGAAGGGCGACCCGCCGGCCGCCCCTACACGTACGGGCGACC
>JANYBJ010000255.1 GCA_025360845.1 bacterium | reverse complement strand
TTCATTTGACTAAATTACTATACTTAGCCATTTGGGTCAATAAAAAAAGTGATCCGAAGAAATATTTTGCTTGAAAAACTGAGGATCGCCACCCCGCCCGCCCCTCATCGCGCTCTCCAGCAACTTCGCAACTCGAAGAATGTTTGATTTGGAACCGCTGGCGCCACTTCAGAAATTCGCTAAAGGGCGGAGAAACGCCTCGCGGCGTCACACGTTGCCGACACCCCCGCATACATTACCGGATAAAACCCAAACGCGGCGAGGTGAACGGCCAGTAAACGACCGTGGCGGGACCGAGCAGATTGCGTTCCGGAACCGGGCCCCAGAACCGGCTGTCGTAACTGTTGAAGGAGTTGTCGCCCATCGCGTAATACTGGTCGCTCCTGAGTTTCACGATATCGTTTTCCGCTGCCAGACTTTGCTCGCTCCGGCGTTCGCCGCCGAGGTTGAAGCCCGAGTACGCCGGCGCGTTCGGCCACTCCTTCACTTTTTCCTTGCGCGAGATCTGCCCGATGCGCAAGGGTTCGGTCACCGCCTGGCCGTTAATCAGCAGATTGGGCGCGCGGATCTGCAGCGTCTCGTTCGGCAGTCCGGTCATGCGCTTGATATAGTGCGTTCCCTGTTGCAGCGCGGCGATGCCAGAGGTCGAGAAGACCATCACCTCGCCGCGGGAAGGGTGCGAGAAATTCCATTTCCAACGGTTCACGAAGACAAAATCGCCGGAGACCACCACGCCCGACCACAGCACATCGCCCGGACGGACTCTGTCCCCGTTCCTGACGCCCCCTTTCAACCCGACCACGCGATGCGACGCGTCGAACTCCAAGGCGTCGTTCGGCACATACTGCGGCACTCCCGCCACAATGACCGATATGTACCCGGGTTTCTTGCCGTCCCCGGCCGAGAGCGAAACCGTGCCGTGCGCGGTGGCCCGCACCAGTTTGAAGGATTCGCCTGTCACCAGCCATTTCACGAACTTCAGCGGCTGCTTGTCCAAAAGGGTGGCGGTCGACGGCGCCCGCGGTTCACAGTGGATCCCGTAGAGCGTGGGCTGCATCGAGCCCGTGGGGATTTTGAACGGCTGGTAGAAGTAGGCCCGGAACGCCATCGCAACCGAGATCGCGACCACCAGCACATCAAAATTCTCGCGCCAGCCGGCCATCGGTTTGGGCGGGTTGAGCCGGTTCAAGCACGCCTCGAGTTCCGTGCCGGCCGCCTCCATCGCCGCACCGTCACCCCCTTTGTAAGCCTCCTTCGCCCGCTGCGTATGCTCGTCCAAGTGCGCCAGCTCCCCCGCGTTCATGAGGTCTTCGCGGCTGCTGCGCAGCGTTCTGGCGTGATGCAGCAGCGACTTGAGCTGCTTCCTGATATTCCGCTTCTCAAAAAAGTTCATGTCAATTCCCTGGTTTAGGACACGGCCTGCCATGCCCCTGCTACTCGTCAGTCGCCGTCCCCTTCAGCACGGCGATGAAGGCCGACTGCGGCACATTCACCTGGCCGAACTCCTTCATGCGCGCCTTGCCCGCCTTCTGCTTCTTCAACAGCTTCTGCTTGCGCGTCACGTCACCGCCGTACAACTTGGCCAACACGTCCTTGCGGAACGCCCGGATGTCTTCGCGCGCAATGATGTTGCGTCCGATCGTGGCCTGCACGGGAATCTTGAACATGTGCGGCGGAATGGTTTCGGCCAGGGCCTTGCAGATCTGCCGCCCGCGCGACACGGCCTTGTCGCGGTGGACCATGCAGGAGAACGCATCCACCACCTCGCCGTTGAGCAGGATATCCATCTTCACGATGTCGCTCACCTGATAGCCGCACGGCTCGTAATCCATCGAGGCGTAACCGTGGCTCACACTCTTGAGTATGTCGTGGAAGTCGATCAGAATCTCGTTCAGCGGCAGCAGGCAGGAGAGGATCACGCGTCTGGCGTCCAGGCTCTCCGTCGCCTTGACCTCGCCGCGCCGCTCCAGCACGATGCGCATCACTTCTCCGATGCACGAACTCGGACAGATGATCGTCGCCTTGATGATCGGCTCCTCAATCTGATCGATGCGCGTGACGTCGGGCAAATGAACCGGATTGTCGATTTCCGTAGACTTTCCATCGCGCAGCAGCACCTTGTAAATGACCGCAGGGTGCGTGTTGATGATGTCGAGGTCATACTCGCGGCGCAACCGCTCCTGCACCACCTCCATGTGCAGCAGACCGAGAAAGCCGCAGCGGAAACCGAAGCCCAAAGCCACCGAGCTTTCGGGGTGGAAGGTGAACGCCGAATCGTTCAGGTGCAGTTTTTCAAGCCCCGTGCGCACCTTCTCGTAGTCTTCGGTGCTGACCGGATAGATGCCGCTGAACACCATCGGGTGGACTTCTTTGAAACCCGGCAACAGCTCGTTCGAGCCGTCCTTGACACGCGTGACCGTATCGCCGATCTTGATGTCGGCAGGATCCCGGATGGTGCCGACGATATAGCCCACCTGCCCCGCCTCCAACACCTCGCACGGCTTCTGGTCCGGACTGAAGATCCCGACCTCGCGCAACTGCGTGGTCTGACCGCTGCTGATGTAGAGCACCGAGTCGCCCACGCGGAGACTGCCGTCGACCACGCGCACATACGTGATCACGCCGCGGTAAATATCGAACACGGAATCGAACACCAAGGCTCGCAACGGGGCATCTTTGCCGCGTGTCGTCGGCGGCGGCATGCGTTCGACCACCGCCTCAAGCACCTCGGGCACGCCGAGTCCGGTCTTCGCGCTGATATACAGCGGGTGATCCATCGGAATGCCGAGCACATCCTCGATCTGATGGGTGACCTCTTCGATGTTCGCCCCCGGCAGATCCACCTTGTTGAGAACCGGCACGATTTCAAGGCTGTTCTCGACCGCGAGGTAGGTGTTCGCCACGGTCTGCGCCTCCACGCCCTGCGCCGCGTCCACCACTAAAATCGCCCCTTCACAGGCACCCATGCTGCGCGACACCTCATAAGTAAAATCCACATGTCCCGGCGTGTCGATCAGATTGAAGAGATACGTCTTGCCGTTCTTCGCCGTGTACACCATGGTGACCGGGTGGCACTTGATCGTGATGCCGCGTTCGCGCTCCAAGTCCATCGCGTCTAGCGTCTGCTCGCGCATGTCGCGCAGTTCGATCGTTTTGGTCGCCTCAAGGATTCTGTCCGACAAGGTGGTCTTGCCATGGTCGATGTGTGCGATGATGCAGAAATTGCGGATGTTATCGAGTGTTTGTTCCATCAGGTTCTTTAATTGGATTATGGGTTAGGGGTTGCCGGTTGCTGGCGGGTACAGGTAACCTGCCGTTTCGCTTCACAGAGTTCACGCAGGCGCTTGACAGCCGCGGTCATGTCGGCCTGCTTGAAAAGGAAGCTGCCGGCCACGTACATGTTCGCACCCTGCGCCGCGCACAGCGCCGCAGTCTCGTCGTTGATGCCTCCGTCGACCATAATGTCCAGGGCGCCAAAGCCGCTGCCGTCCGCGTGTTTTCTGAGCTGCGCGATCTTCGGCAGGACGTCGCCCATAAAGGCCTGACCGCCATACCCGGGGTTAACCGTCATGAAGAGCACCGCGTCGCAGAGCGGCACGTACGGCAACAGCGCGGCCACCGGGGTCTGCGGGCGCAGGACCAGTCCGGCGCGCACGCCCCGGGCGCGTATGGCCCTCAACCCGGCCCAGATGTCGCAGTCCGCCTCGACATGGATCTGCAGAGCCTGCGCACCCGCATCGATGAACCGGTCGATGTACAGGTCCGGACGGGTCATCATCAAGTGGACGTTTCGGTCCAGCCCGGGGCTGGTCTTCTTGGACAAAGCCACCATGTCGGGACCGAAACTCAGGTTCGGCACAAAATGCGCATCCATGATGTCCAGATGCAACGCGTCCGCGCCCGACACCGCGACTCGGCGGATCTCGTCGGCTAGACAACCGTAATCCGCCGCCAGCAAAGAAGGCAGTACCTGAACTTTCATAAGCGCCGAATTATAGTGAAACAGAAGGGGCAATGCAAACGTCGCCACAAAAAACTTAGGCGCGAAGGTTGACGCTTCCCCACCAGTCAGCTAAAGTACCCTTGACGCGAGTCGAGATTATGCCAACTTCACACACACACAGACATAAGCATAGCCACCGGGAAAAAGACAGCCACCGGGAAAAGAGCGGTCACCGGGAAGAGGGCGAGCGTCGGGGCAACCGGCGCAGCGCGGCGAACAGCGAAAGCGTGCTCGCCGCTAAGCGGGCCGCGGCCGCAACGGCAGCGACGCACGTGACGCACAGCAGCAGGGACACAGGGACGTCTCTCACGGAGGCAGCCATAACGCCGCACGCGACGCATGTGACGCACAGCCAACGCCGCACGGGCTCGACGGGTGTGGCCGCTTCCGGCAAGAACGCCTCCGCGGCCTGTGTGCTGCTTGCCTTTCTCGGGCTCGGCATCGTTGCCATCGCCGAGCTCATTTCCCGCACGAACAGCGAACCTTCCAATCCGTTTTTCAACATCATGTCCGGGGCCTGTACGCTCGCGGCTCTCGGCATGGGCATCTACGCGCAAGCCGCCCAGTTTCACCACTGGAGCCAGCGCGTCAAACGCCGCCTGCTGATCGGCTTTCCCGTCGCACTGCTAACCGCGCTTGTGGTCGCCGACAACTTCTATGACAAATATGAAAATTTGGACGTTCCGCCGCCGACCCCGCCGCCGGCAGGACAACCGGCGGCACAACACCCGGCAGCGGCCGCCGCAGTCGCGCAGGAAGACGACGCTCTGGTCAAGCCAGGCTGGTATGGCGAGCTTCAGCAGGACGGCCTTTTCCTGATTGTCTCCTCCTTCGGCGACAACACCGCTGAAGCCCGACAGTTCAACCGGCGTTTGATTAAACCGGTCTCTTACGCCTCGCTCTCCCTGATCAACGCGGGTTCTCACACGCCCGTCTCCCTGCAGTCCCTTCAGGTCGGTCTCCATCTGGATTCCGGCGAAACGGTGCAGAGTCAGAACGTCCGAGCCCTGCTCGAACAGAAGGCGGCGGTTAACGCCGACCTGCTCCAGCGCCTGACGGTCCCGCATGACCTCGTCGCCGGAACGATGCTCCCCGACATTCCGGTCTGCATGGGAACCAACTTCACTTGGGCGAATGTGACGGCGGTGTCCGTCACTCTCAGCTCCCGAACCGTCACGCTTCCGGGCCGCATGATGACAGCGGCCGAAAAACAGGCGCTGCTCGACAAAAGTACGGCGAACCGCCAGCCCGACGGCACAAACACCTCCTCCGAAGCGTGGTTCAAGAACTTCTGACGCTCGCTGACACCCGCCCCTGCTGCAAAACAATGCCGCCCGTCCCGCGGGTCATTCAACCCGCAAGACAGGCGGCATCCCTGCGCACCGTTCGTTCGACGGGCGGGGTCAGCCGATGGCCTTGCCGCCGCGCTCGCCCGTGCGGATGCGGATGGCCTGCTCCAGGTCGAGGACGAAGATCTTGCCGTCGCCGACCTGCCCCGTCTTCGCGCCGCCCTCGACGGCCGCGACGGCCGCGTCGGCGAACTCGTCGTTCACGGCGATCTCCAGCTTCACTTTCCGCAGCAGGCTGCCCGCCTCGGTGTGGCTGCGGTAGACCTGCGCGATGCCCTTCTGGCGGCCGCGCCCCATGACGTTGGAGACGGTGACCAGGTGGATCTCCTTCGCGGTCAGGCGGTCCAGCACCTCGTCCATGCGGTCCGGCTGAATGATGGCTACGATGTATTTCATGATCAGGTTCCTTTCTTGGTTCTTTTCGCGTTAGTCAAGGACGGTGTAACCGGTCTCGCGGTGATCCGTCAGGTCCAGGCCGATCCGCTCCGCCTGCTCGGGGGCGCGCAGGCCCAGCACGGCGTCCACGACCTTGAGGATGACGAAGCTCATGACGCCCGAGTAGACCAGCGTCACCAGCACGGCCTTGAACTGGATCCAGAGCAGCGCCGGGTTCCCGTAGAACAGCCCGTTCGCGCCCGCGCTGTTCACCGCGGTGGTCGCGAACAGCCCGGTCGCGAGCGCGCCCCAGATGCCGCCGATGCCGTGCACGCCGAACGCGTCGAGCGCGTCGTCGTAGCCCAGCGCGGGCTTGACCACGGTGACGAACAGGTAGCAGACGAAGCCCGCCCCCGCGCCGACCGCGAGCGCGCCGCCGGCCGTCACGAAGCCCGCGGCCGGGGTGATCGCCACCAGGCCCGCCACCGCCCCCGAAATGACGCCCAGCACGGTGACGTGCCGGTTCTTGATCAGGTCCATCACGGCCCAGGACAGGCCGGCCGCCGCCGTCGCCACGTGGGTCGCCAGGAAGGCGCTTCCCGCCAGACCGTTGGCGGCCAGGGCGCTGCCCGCGTTGAAGCCGAACCAGCCGAACCACAGCAGCCCCGCGCCCACCACCGCGAACGGGAGGTTGTGCGGCGGGGAGAGCTTCTTCGGGCAGCCGAGCCGCTTGCCCAGCACGAGCGCCGCCACCAGGGCCGCGACGCCGGCGTTGATGTGGACCACCGTGCCGCCCGCGAAGTCCAGCGCCCCCATCGTGCGCAGGAAGCCGCCCACGCCCCACACCCAGTGGCACAGCGGGTCGTAGACGAACGTCGCCCACAGCAGCGAGAAGAGCGCGAAGGCCGCGAACTTCATCCGCTCCGCGAACGCGCCCACGATCAGGGCCGGCGTGATGATGGCGAACATCATCTGGAACAGCATGAAGACCGAGTGCGGGATCGTGGCCGCGTAGTCCGCGTTGGGCTCAGCCCCCACGTGGCCGAGCATCGCCCAGCTCAGGTTGCCGATGAACCCCTTGACGTCGGGGCCGAACGCCAGGCTGTAGCCGAACACCACCCACTGCACCGTGACCAGGCACACCAGGAAGAAGCACTGCATCAGGACCGAGAGCACGTTCTTCCTGCGGACCAGGCCGCCGTAGAACAGGGCCAGGCCCGGTATGGTCATCAGCAGCACCAGCGCCGTGCTGACCAGCACCCACGCCGTGTCGCCCGAGTTCACCGCCGCCGGCGCGGCCGCGGCAGCCGGCGCCGCCACAACCGCCGCGACGGCCGCGACGGCCGGAGCGGCGGCCGCCGCCGCGTCCTGCGCCCAGGTGTCTGTCGCGGCCGTCAGGGCGACGCCCGCCACCAGTCCGATCAGTTTGAGCTTGCTTCTTATCCCGTTCATAACGCACCTCTCCTCGTATTGGCGCCTGCAACAAGGCACCGGGGTTTGTTCATCAACCATGTGTGTCCTCACGTTCACGGCGTAGATTAAGCATATACTGGGCCACCTATGCAAAAAGAGGTGAAACTGCACGAAAAAACAACAAATTATGCCTACAAAACGTTAAATTGTGATAAATCGTGCTAAAATAGAGTTTATATGGATTACGCCATATTTGTCACTTATTGATATCTCATTTTATATAAACACGATCAGTCACAAAATATTACAATTTTGTGACTGATCAGTTTGGGCCGAGCGTTTCACATGTCCATCGTCGAGCAGATACAGGTTCCGTCCGAGCGCTAACGCCTCTTCGAGATTGTGTGTCACATAGAGCGCCGTAAATTTCTTCACGCGATGCAGCCGCTTCAACTCAGACATCAACCCGGCCTTCGCTACCTGATCAAGACTGCTGAGCGGCTCATCGAACAGCACGACCTCGGCATCGGAAGCCAGCGCCCGAGCGAAGGCCACGCGCTGGCACTGCCCGCCGCTCAGCACGTCCGGCTTCGCATGCGCATACTCCTCCAGTCCGGCCAGCGCGATGAGTTCACCCACGCGCTGACGCACCACGCCGCGATGCGTGTGACGGGCACGCAGGCTGAACGCGATATTCTCGAAGACCGAAAGATGCGGAAAGAGCGCATGCCGCTGAAACACCAAGGTCACCGGACGTTTCTCGGGCGCCACATGCGTCATGTCGCTGCCGCCGATCAAGACACGTCCTGACGTCGGCTTCTCCAACCCTGCGAGAATCGCGAGCAACAAGGTCTTCCCCGCACCGCTGGGGCCGAACAGGATCGCGAACTCGCCGGAGGCCACGGAGAAGGAAAGATCCCTCAATACTTCCCGTGCACCGAACCGTTTACAGATGTTATCGAGCGTGATCACGCCTTCCTCCGCTGCGCAGTGTCTTTGAAGGCCAACCGCAGACCGATCAGCGTCACGAACGAGATCACCGCCAAGCAGAACGCCGCGGCCCCTGCTGAAGCCAAATCGCCCGACGTGGCGCGCGTATAGATGGCGATAGGCAAGGTCTCGGTTACGCCGGGGATGCAGCCCGCCACCATCGCCGTGGCGCCGAACTCCCCGAGCGCACGCGTCCAGCACATGACAAAGCCGCTGATCATGCCCTCGCGGCTCAAGGGCAGGATCACATGAAAGAAGGTATAGGCTTCGGTTGCACGCAGCACCGCCGCCGCCGCCGGAAGGGAAGGGGGAATGGCGAACATCGCCGAGCGTACCGCGCGGATGTAGAACGGCAGAGCCACAAAGAGCTGCGCCAGCACAATCCCCGCCTTTGTGAAAATCAGATGGAGGCCCGCCTTCGCCAAGACGCTGCCGGTCGGACTTGAAGGAGACACCAATATCAACAGCGCTAAACCCGCCACCATCGGCGGCAGCGCCACCGGAAGATCGAGCAAGGTCTCCACAGCCGCTTTACCGAAGAATGTCTTGCGCGCCAAAACGTAAGCCACTGGCGTTCCCAAGAGCATGGCCAAACACGCCGCCAAAAGGGAAGTTTCCAGACTGACTTTCACGACCGGCCAGACCGATCCGTCCGAGAGCGCGTGGCGCAACGTCGCGGGCGACACAAGAAAGACGTTGCACAGCGCAACCGCCACAAAGAGCGACAGCAGCGCCGTGATTGCCACGCAACAGCTTTTAAATCCGAGGGGCATACTACTTGCTAATCAGCGCCTTTCTTCACGTTGTGACACTCCCGCGCGTCGCCTGAGCCCACATACTTCTCCTCAAACGCAGGCGAGTACAGCTCCAACACCTCATGCTCCGCGAGTTCGCGCTTCAGCCGCCTCGATTCCTGCCGTACGGCCTCGGTCAAGCTCCGCACAGCATCAAACGCCGGAGTGATTCCATGTGCCGCAAAGAAGGCCTTCACACCTGCCGCGCCGGAATGCTTGCCCAGCGCGTACGCATGGTCATCAAATCCGACCGCCGAAGGGGGATAAGCCGCGTACGAGAGCGGATCTTTCAGCAGACTGCGCACATGGATGCCCGATTCGTGGCGCAACGCCATGGCACCTGTGACCGGTTTGGCGAGTGGCACGGGACGACCCGAGGCCTCGGCTGTCAAAGAGCAAAGCGCCGTCAGTTTATCCGGCTCCCAGCTCAATGGCAAACCCGCAGAATACTTCAGCGCAAACAGCAATTCCTCTAACGGACAGTTGCCCGCGCGTTCTCCCAGCCCGTTGACCGTACAATCAAGCGTATCAGCACCCGTCCGTGCCGCGGCGAGCGCGTTCGCCACAGCCATGCCGAGATCGTTGTGCGCGTGGAACGAAACTCCCAGTTTGGGAGCCGCAGATCTGACCTGTGTAATCAGCGCGGCGGTCGTGAACGGGTTGAGGATTCCGACCGTGTCCGAGACTCGCACGCGGAAGGCGTCCGTGGACGCGATCATGCGGACAACCTTTTCCAGAAAAGCGGGATCAGCGCGTCCCGCGTCCTGCAAGCCGACCGAGAACGCGCACCCCGAGCGCGCCGCGAAGGGAAGCACGCTGTCAAGATGATGAAGCACCCAGTCGCGGCAACGGTCCATAGAGCCGAGAAGGAAATCGGACACCGGAAGCGAAATGTTCACAATGCCGATCCCGGCCTTGGCCGCATAGTAGATATCCTCTTCCAATGCACGGCACCAGCAGGAGAGACGCATGCGAAACCCTTGCGCCGCAAGCACGCGCAGACCGCCCAGTTCCTCAGCGCCCATCGAGGGAGAACCGATCTCCGCCTCGTCCACGCCCACGTTATCCAGCGCCGACGCGATGCGCAGCTTATCCGCGAGCGAGAACACTACGCCCGGAGCCTGTTCGCCGTCACGCAGCGTCGTGTCGCTGAACTTCAATTTGCCTGTCGGGTCGAACATCTTGCTCCTATCCCGGCTCGCGCGGACGCTCGCCCTCCATCGCGGTAAACGAACCTGGAGGGCGGGACTCCGTCGAGCCGACCGACTCAGAATCTCGCGTTCACTTCGTACCTCAGGAACACGGCCGTCGCGTCCGCGGTGTAATAGGCGCCCGGCTCGAACACCTCGAGCTGCACTGCATGGTTCAAGTCGCTGCGTTTTCCGAAAAACCCTTTGCACAGAGGGGCTTCATAGCGGGCACAGGTAAGATACCCCTTGTAGGTGTCGCCGGACCCGTTCGACGGCTGATCGTCCACAGCCGTGAACACCGGGCCGGTGTAGAGCTTCAGCTTCTGATCCTTCAGCACCGTGACCCCGCCCGCCAGATGAGGAAAGACCAGGTTCGCCCAGCGGCAGTTCTTGTACTGATCCGAAAGAAGCACGCTGAACCAGGTCGTGCGGTTGAAGACCGCGTTCCAGTTGTTGTCGGCGCCCGAGTTCGGCTTGTCATCGCCGGACAGATAGAGCACGGCAGGCGTGATCGAGGGCTTGAGTGCGTTGTCCGGTGCGAGCGCGTAAGTCAGACCACCATAGCCCATATAACCGCAGATCGTACGCCCGTCATCCGTCTCACCCGTCTGCACAGCCAATTCCACCTCGCCCGACACCTGTTCAGAGAACTTCGGCAACAAACGCGTGCCGAACGTGTGAAAGTCTCGTCCGTATTCCTTCTGCCCCACGTTGTGCGAGTGGGTCTCGTCTTTCCACACGTAGTACAACTCGAAAGGAAACTCGTTCATTTCGCCCACATTGAGATAGAGCCCCGCACCCGACTCCTTGTTATCGGTATACGTGGTGTTGATCGTCTCCATCGGCCGGTCGTACGGACCCACGGCGTACTCGTCGGCATCCGGCATGTAGATGCCGAACGCGTCGAGCGACGTCTTTTCTGTGACATGGAGCGTGGCCTTGACCGCATTGAAATACGAGGACCGCGAGCCGTCCGCCGCAGAACCGTCTGAAATGATGCGCGAATCGCCGTACTTCAACTCCTGACGGCCGACACGCAGATCGACCCGATCATTGATCAGGTTCTTCGCGTCGAAGTAGAGGTTGTCGAAGTACAACTCATCGGGGAACTCGTACGTGGCCATCCCGTCACGATTCTTACCCGACCTCGCCGTGTACACGCGGAACTCATTCGCGACCCGTCCGTACAGGGTGTAGTCCTCATACGAGGCCGAGCCCCACACGCGGGACCGCAGCCGCACCATGTTCTCGAACTTCTTGGCGGCCAGCCCCGTACCGGGCATCTCGTGTTTCATTTCGTCGCGGAAACGGAGATCCGCGCCGCCGTCCAGATTCAGCCCCTCATCCGCCTTTTCCACGGTTTCGGGAACTTTTGAGGCCTCTTTCTTCGCCGCCTCCTGCGCCAGCACCCATGCCGGCACAGCCATAACCATCATCAGCAGGGTCGTCATTAACCGCTTCATTCCGAGCCCCCTTCTCCTCACTTCACCACGAAACCGAAATCCCGAAGGACCTTCACCACCTCGGCAGATTTCATGTAGTCCAAGAACGCCTGGGCCTCAACCGGATTCTTAGCGGCCTTTGTGACGCCACCGGCGATTTCAATCGCCGTACCGCCGGGCGTGACATACTCCGCGAGCGTCTTCAGCCCGCCGTCTTTCGCGGCCACGAGATCCGAACCGTAGACAAACCCCACATCCACCACACCCTGCTGCAGCCACAGCAACACCTCGCGGACATTCGTTCCCTGCACGAACTTCGGACTGTTGATCTCCCACAGTTTCTCGCTCTCCAAGAGCTTCTTCGCGTACCGCCCGGCCGGCACCGACGCGGGATTCCCGATGCCGATTTTCTTGGCCCCGTCGAGCCAGGCGGAAAGCGTGTCGCCCTTCGTCACAGTGCCTTTGCCCGCGACCGCGACCAGCGTGTTCCCCGCCACGATGCGGACGCTTTCAACCTTCACGACCTCGTCCATATTCGTCGCTGTGCCACCGAACCAGCGGTCCGCGCCGATGAACACGTCGCCCGGCGCACCCGCCAGAAGCTGCGTCCGCAACATGCCGGTCGAACCGTAGACAAAGGTGAGTTTCACGGCGGGATGCTCCCGCGCGTAGAACGGCTCGACGGCTTTCATCACATCCGTGAGGCTTGCCGCCGCCGCGACGAAAATGTCGCCCGCCATCGCGAACGCCGTCACCAGACCAGCCAATATCATTACCAGCAGTGTTTTCATGTTATCCCTCTTGTTCGCTTGAGATACGCGAGGACATTCCCGCGCATCTCTGGCCGGCACTCTCGCAATAAGCGGGCCAGCTCATCAGCCCCCACTGATCTCACCGCACAACTGCATCAGCATCATTATGTTATAAATGTATGTCTGTTTGAGTGCAGTACGCGGCACGTTTGTCCCCCTTGGGAAATATCTTTCCGTTATTAGCCGACAACCAACAAAAACGTCTCCCGATCCGACCGGCCTTCTGATAACCATGCTGCGGATGGCCGATGAACCGGAGGCAGATAATATATTAAATTTTAAGTCTAAAAGCCATGCTGTAGCAAAAGTTGTCATGCGCCCATGCGCCCCGTGATATTGGACACATCATACGACATGCCCCGGCTTGACTTCTTCGACGCGAGACGCCACACTTTTGCAAATACATGGCCAAGTCTGTAAAATGGGGGGGTGCCTGAGTTTGCGACTGGTCAGCGACATCGTGTCGGAGGAGCTGTGAGCATGACGGTAAGAAGATCGTTCGTCTCTGGCGTCTCGGCCATGATCGTGGTTGTAGCCGCATTAGCGCGCCTGACTTCAAGGGCAGCTGACGACAAGGACACAAAGCCGGAAGAACGCGAGGTGCCGTTCATCAGAATCAGTACCGGCGAGTACCAGAACTTTGTCAAGAAAATGAACCCAAGACCAACGCGACGTTTTCAGTGAAGAACTTTCTGGCCGTACGGATCCCCCGGCACGCCTGCAAAAAGGTGCGCTTCTTCGAGAACGGGAAACAGGTCGGCGAACTGAACGCATCCGATGGCCAGTGGTCTGTTCCCTCGATGACCCCGGAGCCGGACACGGCGGACGCAGACGGCGGCAAGCAGCGCGCGCCCCTATTACCTTCTCAGAACCGCAGCAGCGGGATCAGGCTGCCCTTATCATCTGTCGGAGCGGTCACGTCGCGGACCTGACTCCACACCACCTCGCGCACGGACGCTTTGCCCGGATACTGATAGTCCATCGGCATCCGCGTCATGAAAACCCAGATCGCTCCGGACGTCACGCTGTCCTCCGCCACGCCCACAAAGCCGTAGGGGAACAAGCCCAGCTCCCGTGCGACCGCTTTGCAGAGCGGAAGCAGGTCGATGTGCCAGTTGCTGATGTGTACCGCCAGGACGCCCTCCGGCACAAGCCGGTCGAAATAGAGCTTGAACGCTTCGCGCGTGGCCAAGTGGTACGGCACCGCGTCGCCGTTGTAGGCGTCGATCATCAGCAAATCGTAGAGCGGGTCGCCCGCCGCCCGCTCTTTCTCCAGCATTCTCCGCGCATCGCCCGGCACCAGATCGATCGGCATCTTCGCGTCGGGCAGAAAGGTGAACAGCCGCGGATCAGTCGCCACCTTCACGACCTGCGGGTTGATCTCGTAGAACCGGAAGAGGTCGCCCGGCCGGCCGTAGCACGCCAAGGTACCGGCTCCCAGACCCACGATGCCCACCTTCATCGGCTCGCCTCTTTGAAAGCGCGGGTGCGCGCGAAACGCGATGCCGCCGCCCATCTGTCCGAAGTAGGAGGTGCCCCGGGTTTTCAGCGTCGGCTCCCGCACCTGGATGCCGTGCGTCGTCTGGCCGCACCACAGGTAGTTTACCGGGAGGACACCCTTCGCGCCGAAGGCCTCGAAGGTCTGCGTCACCGCGAGGCACCCGTAGAAGTTCCGGTCGCGGAAGATCACGCGCGACTGCGAATGCCGCGCCGTCATCGAAGCCAACGTCAGCCAGGCCGCACCGCAGCACGCCATGTAGGCCCACGTGTTCCGGCGCGACCGCGCGACCCGCGCCGGCCTGGGCACGCGCCACGCCACCAGCAGCGCGCACACGAGAAGCGCCAGCGGATACTCGAGCACGCGGTTGAAGACCAACGGCGCGATGACCGAGGCGAGCATGCCCCCCGCCGCGCCGCCTACCGCGATCGCCAGATAATAGCGCGTTAAATGCGCGGCGTCCGGACGCGCCGCGTAGAGCCAGCCATGCACCAGCACGCCCACACAGAAGAGCACCGCCACGGCCGCCGCCGCATTCGGGAAAAAGCTCCCGGTGCCCCACATTCCGTTCGCCACCGCCGCCCCTGCGAGAGCCAGCGCGGCGAATGTGCCCCAGACCCCGCGCCGGGCCTCACCGAACCGCGAGAATCCCACGACATAGCTCAGCAGAAACGCGGCCAGCATCACGACCCACACCAGCGGCATCGGCGTCACATCCGTGAACAGGTGCGCAATCACCGCGTTGAGCAGGAACGCGCTCACCCCAGGCAGAAAGAACCAGAGGAAAGAGGTTGCAGGTTCAGGGTTCGGTGTTCGGGGTTCGGAAGGTCCATTGCCGACTGCAACGCCTCCCCCCATCCCTCCTTTCGCGATGAGCAGCGCATACGCGCACAGGCCGAAGGCGAAACCGTACCACTGCGCGGTCACTGATACGAACGGCTCCAGCACAAACGGATAGATCAGCAAGCCCAACACCGACCCGAGATTTGACACCGCGTAGAGCCGGTAGACGCTACGCGAACTTCCCCCTCCTGCCAACCACGCCTGCACCAGCGTGCTGCCCGCCGCGAGCAACACGTACGGCAACCCCGCGAACAGCAGCACGCAGAAGAGCACCTCTAACGCCGGCACAGAGAACCCGCCGAAACAACCTTTCAGGGACAGCCGTAACGCCGCGAACGCAAAGGCCCACACCGCAGCGACACCCAGCAAAGTCAGATGCGCCACCCGCTGCGTCCGGGCGCTCTTGCCGACAAGCAGGTGTGTGTACGCATAACCGGCCAACAGCAGCACCTGATACGCCGCAAGGCATACGTTCCACACCGCCGCGCTTCCGCCGAACACGGGCAGCAACGTGCGTCCCAGCATCGGCTGGATCAGAAACAGCAGGAACGAACCGAAGAAAACGGCGGCCGCAGGCAGCAGGCCCGAAAGACATGTCATACGCCACCTCCGCTAACCGGTTATGCCATCCGACTCCCGCTTCCCGATCAAAGATTCTTCTCCATCCACGCCACAGCCTCATTGAACAGCAGGCGGTTCTTTTCTATCAGCGCGGGCTTTTTTCTGAAGCTCGCGTCTAACGCTTCAAGCAGGTGCTCACGTTTCAGGCCCGTCACTTCCAACTGCGCCAAAGCCGCCAGCATCATGGTGTTCGCCGCCTGCGGCACGCCCAGCTTGAGCGAGAGGTCAATCGCGGGCATCGAGATCACGCGCACGCCTTCCGGAGCCTTCTCCATCAGCGGCACGGTCGCGTCCACAATCACCGTACCGCCCGGTCTGACGTCATGCGCGAACCGCTCATACGACGGCTGGTTCATGCACACCAGCACATCCGGATGGTCCACCGCGGGCGAACCCACCGGCCTCCCGGAGATCACCACCGAGCACGCAGCCGAACCGCCGCGCTGCTCGGGCCCGTAGCTCGGGAACCAGGTGGTGAAGCGCTTTTCGAGACGCGCCGCCTCGGCCACGCAGATGCCGAGACTCAGAATCCCCTGGCCGCCGTAGCCGGTGAACTTGAGACGTTGCTCCTTGAACGACGCGTCCACCTCCTCCGCCGGCGCCTGATGCTGCTCCGACTGTTGGAAGAACGCCTCCACGCTCGGCGCGGGCGCATGCGGCGCACGCGCCAGAGCCGTCGCGCTTCTGTCGCGCACGCAGCCCAGCGGGTACTCCTTCTCCATCTCCGCCATGCAGAAGAGAGCCGCCTTGACCGAATCCAATCCCATGTTCGTCGGGCACGGCGAGATGAACTCGACAAAGGCGTAGCCCTTACCGTCGCGCTGGATCTCCAAAGCCCTGTGTACCGCGCGGCGGGCCTGCATGATGCGCTTGGTGTCCGCCACCGACACACGCTCGATGTACACCGGGGCCTTGAGCTGGTTCAGCACCTCGCAGACATGCAGCGGATAACCGGCCGTCAACGGGTCGCGACCGAACGGCGAGGTCGTGGTCTTCATGCCCTCCAACGTGGTCGGCGCCATCTGTCCGCCGGTCATGCCGTAGATCGCGTTGTTGACGAAAAAGACCGCCATGTGCTCGCCGCGGCTCGCCGCCTGAAAGGTGTTGTTGAAGCCGATCGCGCCCAGATCGCCGTCGCCCTGATACGAAATCACCACGGCATCGCGCCGCATGCGGTTGATCGCCGTGCCGATCGCCGGGGCTCGCCCGTGCGCCGCGCCGACGTTGCCGCAATCCCAGTAATAGTAGCCGAACACGCCGCAACCGATCGGATTGACGATGATCGTGCGGTCCTGAAGCCCCAGTTCCACCATCGCCTCGGCGATCAGCTTGTGAATGATGCCGTGACCGCAACCCGCGCAGTAATGGGTCGCACGCGAGGGTCGCCCGCTGCGTGTGAACGACTCGTACATGCCGACTGTTTTCTTCTGTGTCATGGTCAAATTCCCGCTTCCCGGTTCTACTTGCCCAACCCCAATTCGCGCCGCGCGGCCTCGACGACCTCGTCCACCGACATCACCATTCCGCCCATGCGGTTGCAGAGCCCGACAGGCTGATACCGTTGGCCCTCCTTCGCGAGATGGAGCAACACGTCGTCGCGGAACTGTCCCGAGCTTAACTCCACAACCAGCGCCTTGCGCCCGGAGAGCGTCCGGCACAACGCCTCGGCCGGGAACGGGCTCAGCGACAGGGGGCGGAACACACCCGCCTTGACACCCTCCTCCCGCAAAGCCTCCGCCGCCGTCCGCGCGATGCGGCTCGAAATGCCGTAGGCCACCAGCACCAGCTCGGCATCTTCGCACAGGTAGTTGTCGTGTTGCGCGTCCACCCGCATCGACTCGTACTTCGTCTGCAACCGCCGGTTGTGCGCCTCTTGCCCGGCCGCGTTGATGAAAATCGAGGTGATCAGATTCTTGCGCGTCTCCGGCGTGGCCTGTACGGCCCACGACGACGTGTCCGGTTTCGGCAGCGCCCGCTCCGGCAGCAGCACCGTCTCCATCATCTGGCCCAGCAGCCCGTCCGCCAACACGATCGCCGGCGTGCGGTATTTGAGCGCCAGCTCGAACGCGCGGATCGTGAGATCGCACATCTCCTGCACGCTGGCAGGAGCCAGCACCACGCACCGGTAGTTGCCGTGGCCGCCGCCTTTGACCGACTGATTGTAGTCGCCCTGCTCGGGGTAGACGTTGCCGAGTCCCGGGCCCGCGCGCATGATGTTCACGATCACGCCCGGCAACTCCGCGCCCGCCATGTAGGAGAGCCCCTCCTGCATCAGGCTCATGCCCGGCCCCGACGTGGCCGTCATCGACAGCCGCCCGGCCGCAGCCGTGCCGTAGACCATGTAGATCGACGCCGTCTCGCACTCGGCCTGCAGGAACTCGCGGCCCACCGACGGCAACCAGCGCGCCGCCGCATGCGCGATCTCGCTGGCCGGCGTGATGGGGTACCCGAAATAGACATCGCACCCGGCATACAGCGCACCGATCACCACCGCCTCGTTGCCCTTAACAAACTTGGTCATCGCAGCTCTCTCTCCGGGCGGACACGCACGCCCTCCCCCACTTTACCGTTACGGCTTCTCGATCGTGATCACATACGGTTCAGGGCAGTTATAAAAACAGATCGCGCACCCGGCACAGTCCTCGCCCACATACTCGGCCGGCTTCACCCCGCGGCTGTTCAACCGGCTGGAAAGGCGCAAACACCTCTTGGGGCACGCCGCCACACAGCGACCGCAACTCTTGCACTCATCGGCCTCGAACACCGGCCGCGGCAAGACGGGCTTGCCCTCATGCTTTTCTTGGACTGACATCGGGGTCTCCTAAACGTAAACAGGTCATAAGAGGCTGCACAGTCTGCCATTTTTAGCGGTTCCACGCAAGGACGCCGTGTATCCGAATGCGGCGCCGCACGTCACCCCTGGCGGCCATTTCGCTCTTCGACCTTGACCGCGTCCCAAACGGCATCCATCTCGGCCAGCGTACACTCTTTAAGCGACTTCCCCTGCCCGCGGAGGCGGCGTTCGACCTCGCGGAAACGGCGCGAGAATTTCTTGTTGGTCCCCTCCAGCGCGCTCTCGGCCTCGACATCGATAAACCGACAGTAGTTGACCACCGAGAAGAGCAGATCCCCCATCTCGTCGGACATTTTCTGTTTGTCGCCTGCAGCCACCGCCTCTTTCAGCTCTTCGAGTTCCTCCGCGATCTTTCCGGTCGCGCCGGTCGCGTCCTCCCAATCGAACCCCACGCGTGCGGCCTTGGACTGCGTGCGCTGCGCCTTGAGCAACGCCGGCAGGGTCGCGGGCACACCGTCGATCGCCGACCGGTCGGGCTTCTTGCCTTTCTCGGTCTGCTTGATGGCCTCCCAGTTGCGGAGCACCTGCCCGGAAGAATCCGCAACCGCGTCGCCAAACACATGCGGATGGCGCCTGATCAGCTTTTCCGCCAGCGCTTCCGCCACGTCGTCGAGCGTGAAGAACCCCTCCTCCTCGCGGATGGCGCACTGGAAAACAACCTGCAAAAGAACGTCTCCCAGCTCCTCCACATGCAGCGCGAGATCTTGGCCGTCCATGGCCTCCAGCAGTTCGTAGGTTTCCTCCAGCAGACACGGCTTGAGCGTCTGGAAGGTCTGTTCGCGGTCCCAAGGACAACCGCCGGGAGCACGCAAGCGTTTCATCACCTCGTACAGTCTATTGACGCCGCCCAACTCTGTTCCCATCTCGCACCCCTCTTGAAAAAAACACAGGCCCCGTTTTCGCCAAACGGGGCCGCGTCAGTCACAGGTCCATCTGACCGCTCAGCCTCAAACACGCAAAATGCGGACCACCTCGTCGGCCAGCCCGGCCGAGAATTCGGTGATATGCACGTCGCACCCGCTGATGTCCTGATACTCGGCCACCGGATTCACCTTGACCATCACCCCCATGCTGGAGGTCAACGCGCCCTTCACCGAATAGCCCGAACCAGCCACCGCCACGCACAGCCGCTCGTGCAGGTCGTTCTTGCGCGCGGCGCGGCGCCAGCCGTCCCAGCTACAGAACCCGAACCCGTTCGACGCGTCCAGCATGACGATCAGCTTATCCGACTGAGTCGAGGGCAACACCGCCCGCACCGCTTCGCTGTCGGCGCGCGAGACAATCACCACTTTAAGCCCTTTGCCGAGAAGCGCCTTCACGAAATCCCCGAACCCGGCAGGCACATTGGGCAACGCACCCTTCAGCGCTTCGGCATACTGCTCGTAGCACTCCGCGATCACCGACGGAACGTCAATGGTCTTCTGCTGCTTGTTGCACAGCGCGTTCAGACCGGACGAAAACGATTTGCCGCCCATCGAGCGGGCCATCAGTGTCGCGTCCAATTTCACGCCCTCTTTCGCCAGTCGCGTGCGGCAGATATCCAGCAGAAAAGCATGCCCAGACAGGACCGCGAAATCGAATTCCACGATCACGCCACGCTGCAACTGAGCGGCAGTTGAATTACTCATCACAAACTCCTCGGTGTTCAAAAACTCTGATATGCAGAACAATGAAAGGCATACTTTACCGTTACACCCTCCCGTGGTCAAGCGTCCGTTAGGAGGCCGGATTCCGCCGATGCCTCTTTGCGCTCATTTCCTGTTGACCCGGTGCGTAACTTTTCTTACCCTAATGCGACTTTTTACAGACTCGTATTTTGTCCGGCGCAAAAAACCTTTTGAAAGTTGCATCGACGCATGAGTGAACCGTCCATAACCTTGTTGGCCATTGCAGACCTGCACTATACGGGCCTGGCGCGCCAGACCGCACAGCTCCCGCATCTGCGCGGCGAGCTGGCGCAAACGCTGCTCAAAAAAGTTTTCACGCGTCTTTTTCATATGGGCATCAAGCCCGACCTCACCGTGTTGTTGGGCGATCTGGTTGAAAACGGCGCGGACGGCAATGCCGAACTGGATCTGGTCACTCTGCACGGCGAAATCACGCGCAGCGGCATCCCGGTGCTCGCCGTGCCCGGCAACCACGACTGCGCCACGGCCACCTTCAATGCCTTCTTCAATAACACGCCCGGCCTGCATGAGTTCGGCGGCTACGGGTTCATCGTCTTCAACGACGTCTACTCGGAAACGCACGAGTGCTCCCGCTCGGAAGAGGACATCGCGCTGACCAAGGCGATCGCCGAAGCGCACCCCGGCCTGCCGCTCATCGCGCTGCAACATCCGCCCATTTACCCTCCGATCGACTCGCACTACCCCTACCGGCCCTCGAACGCCGCCGAGATCATCGACTCGTTTCAGAAGGCGGGTGTCATCCTCTCGCTCAGCGGCCACTACCACAAGGGACAGAAGGCGCGCTCCCACGAGGGCGTGCTCTACCACACCGTCTCCGCGTTGTGCGAGCAGCCGTTCCGCTTCAGCCTCATCCGGATCACCGGCAACCGCGTGGAGATCGAAGAGCTCAGCCTCGCCATGCAGGTGCCCAACATCATCGACGTCCACTGCCACACGGAGCACGCCTACTGCGGCACGACCGTCGACACCGCGCCCTGTATCGCACTCTCGCAGGCGCTGGGCGTTTCCACGCTGTGCATCACGGAGCATGCGTTCCAGCTCTATTTCGAGAAGGCCCGAGCCATGGGCTTCACGTGGCAGTGCGAACCCAAACTGGTGGAGGAGGTGTGGGCGACGACCGGGCGCAACCGCATGGTGGCCTATCAGCAGTTCGCCCAGAACCTCCGCTCTCCCTTCGTCAAAATCGGCCTGGAGCTGGACCTCTACGACAACGGCAAACTGCTGCTCGCGCCTGAAGACGCTGAGTTCGACTGGGACATTCTGATCGGCGCGATCCACTTCATCCAGGGCTTCGAACCCGGCAAGACGGACCAGCAAGAGGCCGAGAGGCTTTTCATCCGCGACGTGGAGCGTCTGGTCGACCACGATATCGACGTGCTGGCCCACCCCTTCCGTTTCTTCGCCCGCAGCAAGCTGGCGCGCCCGGTCCACCTCTACCCCGTGGTGGCAGGCCTGTTGGCCGACAGCGGCGTGGCCGTGGAGGTGAACTTCCACACCAACCAGCCCGATCCCGACTTCATCCGGCTATGCTTCGAAAAGGACGTCAAGATCGCGCTCGCCTCGGACACGCACGACCTCGCCGAGGCCGGCGAGTTCTGGCCGCATGTGAACGTGCTTAAGCAGGCGGGCATCACGCCCAAGATGTTCACCGAGGCGCTCTTCTCGTTCAACGGGTAGCGCGTCGGCAACTCTGTGTGACACGTGTATTCGTTTGTAATGCGCCCCCTAAGTTTTCGCGCTCTCATTTCGCGCTCGAATCCAGCGCCCCGATCACGTATCATTATTTTTACAAGAGGGCTGTGCCCTCAGGGGAGAATTCACATGCGAAAGATGATGTTCGTTTCTGCGGCGTTCGTTTCCGCGCTCACGCTGGCTTTCTGCGGTTGCGGCAAGGGCTCGTCAACTAACGTATTGAAGCCTGCCTCAAAGCCTTCAGACCCGCCGGCGGATTATGTCGTTGCCGTGGCCAACGGCACCCCGCTCGTGTGGGACGAGATGAACAAGCGGGCCATGGGGTACATGAAGGACGAGGTGGAAGTCAGCCACCTCATGATCCCCTCCAACCGTCTGGACGAGGCCAAGGATTACTTCCGCCGCCGCGCCGTCAGCGCCTTTGTCTTTAAGACCGTGATGCTGGAGGAGGCTGCCAAAGAGAACATCAGCCTCTCCGAAGCCGACCGTCAGGAAGGGCTCAAGACCCTCGCCCAGTCACTCAAAGCACGCAACTGGACCACCAACGATTTCTTCCTCAAAGGCCCGATGGGCGAGTCTTCGATGCGCAGCGAATTCGAGGCCGGCATGGTGATCGACAAGTTGCTGAAGCTGAAGGTCCGCAGCTCGCTCAGGGCCGATGAAAAAGAGATCGCCGACGCTGTCGCCATGATCGACGCGACCAACGACCTCAAACAGGTCAAGCTCGAAGGCGTGCGCAAACAGATACTCGCAGGCGCGAACTTCGAGGACGTCGCCCGCAACGTCTCCGAGTGCCCAAGCGCCAAGAACGGCGGCGACCTCGGCGAGTTCGGCCGCGGCAAGATGGACAAGGCATTCGAGGCGGCCGCCTTCGCACAAGAGGTCGGTGTCGTCGGCCCGGTTGTCCAGACGCGCTTCGGCTATCACATCATCAAAGTCACCGCCCGCACGCCCGCCAAGGCCGCCACAGACTCCACGCCCGCCGTGCCGGAGACCGTGCGCGCCTCGCACATTCTTCTCAACCGGATTCCCGTGGACCGCAAACGCGTCTCGGACAGTCTGCTGCGGACCAAATACAACGCCGGCGTTCAGAAGTACTATGCCGAACTCAAGGCCAAAGCCAAGGTCGAGTGCTACCTCTACAAAGACCTGACGTTCTGAGCGCGGACGCCTCGCCTGATTTTCAGCTCTGTCCGATTCGGGAGGCGCATGCGTTCCTTCAGCGGAGTCGCTCCAGCTTGTCGGCGAGTCGTGTGCGCGTTTTCCGTAACGCCTCCGGCGAGCGTTCGAAGTCGGTCATGCCGCGGACCAGTCCGCCCGTCACCGCCTCGGCTGCGGCATGGCTTGTCTTTCGCTCCAGCAGCATGAGCCACTCGTAGTCCTCGATCCCATCACGGATGTTGGCCAGACGGATCGACGGCATCGGGCCGTCCTCACCGGGGTAGAGCAACTGGCCGTCGCCCGGCATCCGGTTGGAGTTCTCCGCGTGCCACGCCGTCAGGAACGTGTCGCCGGTCTTGAGCGGCGGCGCGTCGGGCCACAGGTTCACGTGCCAGAAGAGCAGCCCGTCCGCCTGATACCGGTAGGCCATCCACCCCAGCAGCCGGCCTTCGATGAAAGGGTACTCGACCGACGCGAAGTTCGCATACGGATAGGTCGGCCCGCAGCAGACATACCACCACACCTGCCGTCCCTGAGCACGCAGCTTCGCCGCCAGCGCGGGTTCGTACACGCTGGTCAGCGGACAGAACCAGTCCGTGGTATTCTGACACGGATAGGAAGCGCCGTCCCGCATGTCGCGGAACATCATGGCCGTCGTCATCACCGGAATCTCGGGGAAACCGGCCTTCAGCTTTTTCCACAGCGCGTCAATGGCGGGATAGTAATCGTTCGCCCGCTCGTCGAAGCCGTAGAGGTACGCGCTCTTCTCGAGCCCGTATTTTCTCAACTCCGCCACGTACGGCGTTAGCCGCGCTTTGAGTTCCTCGTAGAACGCCGGCGTGTAGACCTCGGGCGGCGAGTAACAGACCCATTTGGCGGGCTTGTCCGGTTTCGGCACGAGGTTCAGGATGTTGAAGCGGTTCATCCCCCTCTCGCGGGCGTGAAGCAAATCCGCGATGAGAGGCGGCTCGGTGCGGGAAATGTCGTCGGGGTTCAGGCGGTGGCTCAGCATCAGGTCGTGGGTTTTGCGCTTCATCTCTTCAAATCGGCCGGGGTACTGCGCCTTCGTGAAGCCGTCCATCACACAAAATGCGGTCTGCATCCCGAACGTTTTGGGGTTGCTCACATCCCGCACGCGCAGGGTCACCGGAATGGTCCGGACCCATTCGCCGTCCGCCGATACGGTCACCTGCCCGTCATACGTGCCGGCCTTGGACTCGGCACCCGCACGAGCGGTCAGCCAGATCCCCTGCGTCGCCCCCGCTCGCACACAGAAAGGCTGCAGCGGCAACAGCGGGTCAGGTATCCAGCCCTCTTCAGCGGACGCCGCGCAGGGATGCGGGCTGAACGGCCTCTCTCTGAGAATGTACCCGACCCGCTCCCACGTCACCGCACCGTCGAATTTCAGTCGGGCGGAATCTGAAAACGGCGTCAGCTCGACCGTCACATTGGTGAATGCTTTGGCGTCGCTGGCGGTGACCAGGATCTGGGCGCTTTCGCACTCGTTGCGCGCGATGTCCAGAACGATCCCCTTCGGCTCCATCTCCTCGGCGGACGGATAGGTCAGCGGCGTCACGCGCCGCATGGAGTCCGCCGTCCACACGGCACAGCCACGGGCCACAGGGTTGCGTGCCCTGGGAAAGGCCGGAAGCGCGCATGTCTGCTCGAACGTGTCGTTCCCGTCCGCGGCCGAAACACGGAACGAGGCAGGCTTGCCGATCCCTTCGGTGACGATGAAGGCGCGTGTGCCGTTCCCTGAAAACGTTTCCAGCTCGTGTCCTTCGGCATCGGCCACGCGGCAACGCCAAGCCGCCGATTTCCACAGCACCAGCGTCGCATGAACCCCGTTTTGCGTCCTTGGAAAGTCGGAAGCGAAACGCAGCGTCTTGACGCCCAGTGCCGGGGCGCGGCGCTCCAGCGAAAGGTCGTCGAACCAGACCCGGCCCGCGCCCTTGCGCAGGAAGACGAAACACTGGATCTTCTGGATCGGCTTCTCGGGATAGAAAACCTCGGAGGCGTACTCCCAGTCGTGCGCCTGCCGCGGCCACTCGGCGGTCACACCCCACGCGTTGCCACCGCCCTCGTACCAGATGTCGAGGTAGATGCAGTAGTCCTGTGTCTCCGCCCCCACACGCTCCGCCCGGCTCCAGCCGCCGAACAGCACGGGGGTCCGGTCCGGCTTCGCATAGACGATCTCCTGCATCACGCCCGAGACCCCTTTTGCGTCCGCTGTCTCGCACCGGATGGACTGCGCTCCGGACTTCACGACCGCCGTATCGAACACGTACGCGCCGCAGGCGTGCCAGCCGCTGGCCGCGCCGCCCTCCGCTTCTTCGAACCCTCCGTTCACCAGCGTCTGGCCCGACAGCAGGCATGCCGACAGCAGCGCGGACAGAAGCACGCCTTTCTTAATCATCCGTCCCTTTTTTCTAGAGCCTTTCATTATTTTTGTGTCCGTCATGACCATGCGATACGGCTCGCGAGGACGCTCGCCCTCCAAAAAGTCGCCCATTTCTCGCATGGAGGGCGAGACTCTGTCGAGCCGCAGATGGGCTACACTATTTCTGAAACTGCTCTGGCGGCACGCCGCCCGTTCAAGCTGTCTCTCAGCGTGCCACGAAGGTGTAGCGACCGGAACCGACCTTGAACGCCATGCGGTCACGGTCAGACGCCACGGGTTTCACATCGGCGGTCACATTCTTCGCATCGGGCTTGACCGGCAGATAGACCGTGGCGCCGGTGTTGACCGGCACCTCGACCTCCAACGTGAACACGCCGCCCTCTTTTTTCCAGCCGCTGCGGATCATGCCGTACGGCGAGTCATGCTCCGCCTTCACCCAGCCCAACCCCTCGACCGGATCGGGGCAGATGACAAACTCCTTGAACGCCACCGCCTCCGGCGCGACCTTCGCCGCGACAGCCGATACGCCGTCCGACAGCCGGATGCCACCCAGATACTGGTAGAACCACGCCGACACGTCGCCGAACATGATGTGGTTGCGCGATGCTCCCTCTCCCCAGTCCTCCCAGAAGGTCGTTGCCCCGCGCCTGATCCACGTGCCGTAGGAAGCTTTGTCCTCCTTCGTCGCCATCGCATAGGCCAGATCGCTGCGGCCCGCCTCGCTGAGCGAGCGGAAGATGTACTTCGACCCCAAGATCCCGAAGTCCGGATAAGCCTTGTTCTGCTGCACGACGTCGGCCAGCTTCGCTTCGACTTTGGCGCGTTCGGCCGCAGCCACCAGGCCCTGATGCAGGGCGCAGCTCTGCGCCGTCTGACTGCCGATGGAGTAGACGCCGTCACCCTTGTAGAGCTGCTTGTTGTAGGCCTCGCGGATCGAGTCCGCCAGCGCCGCATACTTCTTGGCGTCGTCGGCCTTGCCGAGAATCGACGCCGTCTGCGCGACGGTCTGCGCGTCCAGATAGTAGTAGCCGGTCGAGGTCACCTCAGTCGGCGTTTCGGTCTTCACCGGAGTCCAGTCGCTCAACCCGTGCGACACGATGCCGTCCTTCGCCCTCGACGTCATGTAATCCACGTACTTGCGCATCGGCTCGTAGGCCGTCTCCAGCACGCGCGTGTCGCCCTGGTACACGTAGAGCATCCACGGAATGATCACCAGCGCGCTGTCCCACGCGGGGCCGTTGCCCCAAGCGTAGCCCCAGCCGCTCGTCGGCACGATGGCCGCCACATTGCCGTCCGGACGCTGCTCGTCAATGAGGTCATTGATCCACTTCTCATACGCGGCCGTGTTCTGGAAATTGTACATTGCCAGCTCGGAGGCCAACTGCGCGTCGCCGGTCCACCCGTTCTTCTCGCGGTGCGGACAGTCGGTCGGATAGCCGTTGACGAAATTGCTGCGGTAGGCCCACAGGATCGCCTCCTGCAGCTTGTTCAGCAGTTCGTTGCCGCACGTGAAGTTCCCGGCATCCTTGAAATCGGTATGCACCACACAAGCGACCACCGTGTTCGCTGTCGGAACCTCTTTCAGCCCGCTGATCTCGACGTACTGAAACCCGTTGTAGGTGAAACGCGGCTCGTAGACCTGTTCGACGCTGCCGTCACAGACGAACCGGTCGGTCTGGAACCAGCCGCCTGGCAGCACGCGAAACGAGGCCGGATAGCGGAAATGGGCATCCGTCCCGTCCAGGCTGAGAGTGCCGTCCGCCTTCACCTTCTCCCCGTACTTCACGGTCGCCACGTTGCCCGCCTGCTGACCCCTGATCTTGAGCCTGATCCAACCCGCCATATTCTGGCCGAAATCAATCGACCACACGCCGGGCTTGATCTCGCGCACCGCCTTCGGTTTCACTTCCTGTGCGACCACGCTCGGCGGCAACGCCGCGGCCGTCAGCTTGCCGGCCGGCGCGGGCACCACCTCGGCCATCACCGCCGTCTTCGCCAGATCCGGCGCGCCCGGCGCCTGCCTGCCGATCACCTCGCCTTCGCGGATGCAGTCGAACCCGACCGGGCTGGCGACCTGCCGCCACGAGGCGTCGGACACCACCCGTTCGCGCGAACCGTCGCGGTAAACCAACTCGAGCTGCGCGATCATGCGCGGAAAATCGCGCCACGGCGCGTTATCGAAATTCCATACCGCCACGCTGCGCACGTCGTACCAGCCGTGCCCGACCAACACGTTCAGGCTGTTCTCGCCCGGCTTCAATTGACCGGTCAGATCGTATGTGGAGTAGAGCACCCGCTTATCAAACTTCGTGGGGGCGGGGTCCAGCACCTTGCGGCCGATCTTCGCGCCGTTGAGGCTCGCCTCGTAGAACCCTACGCCCGTGATGTGCAGCGTCGCCTCTTTCACCGCCTTGGCGACCGTAAACCGCTTCTCAAACGCCGGTGAAACCAGCTCCTGGCGACGCTCGAGCTTGCCCCACGGCTGGCAGTCCACCTCACCCGTCACGGCCGCAGCCTTCCACGCGTCCTGGTTAAAACCCTCGACCGTCGCCTGCCACCCTTGCGGCGACTGCGCGGAGACGGCCCAACTCGCATCGGTCGGCACCGCCGTGCCGTTGGCGAATTTCAGCACCGCCAGCAATCCGGTCGGCCCGGTCTTGAGGTTATTCACCGAAACCGCGATCAGGTTCCGCCCCGGCTTGATGAATCTCGCGACGTTGACGAAGCGCATCCAGCGCCAGTCGTTGAGTTGTCCCCACGTCTTGGTCGCCTCCTGGCCGTTGATGAACACCTCGTACTCGTCGTCAGCGGTCAACGCCAGCATCACCGGCGCGTCCCCCTCCGTCTGCGGCGCGTCGAACACCTTGCGGAAGAAGCGCCTGCCTGCCGCCGCCTGGTCGAGGCTCGCCGCGTCGCCCGCCCAGATCCATTTCGCGCCCGCAAGGTCACAGTCGGGCCGCGTGGCCGCGTTCGCGCCGATCCACTTCGCCTGCCACTCCTGCGGCTGCATCACGCCCATGACCCAACGCCCGGTCACGCTCCACGCCGAAGGCGCGTCACCCGTGTTGTCCCACGCGCGCACTTTCCAGTAGCACCACTGCGAACTCTTCAGCGCCGCGCCCTTGTACGCCACGTTGAGCGACTGCCCGGAGGCCACGCGTCCGCTGTCCCACAGGTCGCCTTCGTCGCGGCCCAGCTTTTCCAAGGACGTGGCGACCAGCAAACGATAGGCCGCCTGCCTCAAATTCTTTGCGTCCGCGTCAGCGGCCTTCAGCTTCCAGCTCAAGCGCGGGGCCGCGGTGTCGAGCCCGACCGGATCAGCCAGATATTCCACGGTCAGCGCGTCCGGCGCGGCCAGCGCCGCCCCACGCACCTGCGGCAGCACCATGCACCCCGCCACCGCCAACAGACAACACACCGCCTCGACCGAATGAACCTTCATTGCCTCGCCTCCCTGTTTGAAACTGTCATCAAGCGCCCTTCACTATACACTTCCCGCCCCTTGTCCTCAACGAAAGACGACCGAACGCGACACACAACACAAGATGCTCGCGGCGATCATTCGACCCGCAGGCATGTGGCCGTCGCAGGCAGAAAAAGCGTGCAGGTCGCAACGTTGTTGGAGGTGACGCCGTCCGGTTTGTCCGACCGGGCGACGGACACGCGGTTCGTGCCCCACATTCCGGCCGCGCGCCACACCACGGTGTCTACCCGCAGCGTCGCCGCGCCGCCGTCCTCGAGTGCCGGCAGAGACCAGCGGTTCGTCGTAAAGGTGCCCAGCGAAGCGCTGCTGTCGAGCAGGCGCACGCCGCTGTTCCACGTGAGGTCGAGCGCCAGGTCGCGGGCGGTGTACGGCCCCGCGTTGGTGACCACCACTTCAAACCATAGCCCGCTGACGGCCTGCTGCGCCGAGGGCCGGTTCGTCTCGCAGCGCCACGCCACGCCGAGGTCCGCCGGGAACGTGAGGCCTGCAACCGTGTTGGTGATCCAGCCGATGCGTTTCGCCGTGCGGGTGTTGACCATCACGCAGGGCGCAGGGGACGCTTCCGGCGGCTTGTAACGCCAAGTGCCATTGTCGTCATAATACAGCCCGGCATAGTCGAAGAGCGCTGCGTAATAAGATGAAACCGGATTGGTGGAAGACGTGAACAGGGCGGGATCGACCGAAAAGTTGACGGTCGCCAGCTTCCAGCCGCTGCCCGTCCGGATAAAGCCCGGGCCTCCGCTGTCGCCAACCGAAAGCATGCACTCGTCGGGGTCGCCGTTATTGTCGAAGGCGGCCAAGGCGAGAACCCCATCTGAAACGCTGCGGTAGTCGGCCTCGCCGATATAGCGGTTGACTCCCCAGCGGCGCGTGGGGTTGGACGACCACGTGCCCCATTTCCACCCGTTGGTGTGTCCCCCTGTCACGACAACAGCCCCGCGTTCCGCACCCCGTCCCTGAAGGACAACAAAAGAGCTGATATCATTGGAGGCTCTTGCAAAACCCCTCGCGATCTCCGCCTACGGCGGCCATCGCGAGGGGTTTTGGAAGGAGAAAATGCCTGCGTAAAGGCCTGTTTATAAAAGAATTAAATAAATTCTATTTTGTGTTAATTTAATGCTGTTTCA
>JANYBJ010000236.1 GCA_025360845.1 bacterium | reverse complement strand
CCAAGCACCGCACGCACGAAGACGAGGAATAGCGCGTTTTTCCTCGGCGGCTTAAGGTAGGGACGTTTCCCCGAAACGTCCGCCGGACATTTCCGGACGGCTCGGGGAGCCGTCCCTACCCGTTTGTCATTGCGTCACACGCCGCAGCGCACCAGATACAGCCAGTTCAGCGCGGCCAGCACAACCACCGCAGCCCAAAACGCACGGCTTTCCAACGGGTTTAGCCGCACTTGAACCACGCGGCGACGCAAGAGCAGGCAAGCGGAATGCACTCCGCAACCCGTGGCCGCCAGAGCGAAGCCGACCGTCGCGAACGGCTGCAGTTTCAGCGCGCCAAGCACGTCACCCCTCAGTGCCATCGCAGCCGCCCGCGAGGCCCCGCACGTCAGGCACGGCAGCCCGGTCAGCCGGTGGAACAGGCAGATCGTGACCCCGCTCGTGTGAAGCCAGGCAAGCCCGGCCCCGATCAGAAGAAGGGCACCCACGCACGCCAGCCAGCGCCGAAGATCCTCCGGCTGCCGCTCCCGCTGCTCGATCCGCATGACGCCCCCTCTCCCTCCGCCTGCCACTCCACCGTATGTTTGCCGGAGGCGAGATCGTCCAGCACCAGACGCCCGTTTTCCAAGGCGGCCCGCGCCTTCTTGCCGTCCAGTGTCAGCACCGCTCCGGCCGCTCCCGGCGGCGGCAGCTCCACACGCGCCGTGGTGTTCACCGGGATCTCGAAGGTGAGTTTGTAGGACGCTCCCGCCTTCTGGCGCACGCCGACCGACACCGCGCCCCGCACCGTCGGCACAATGCCTTGGACCGCCTCCAAGGCGCCGGGCTGCGGACGGATCAGGATCTTGCCGAAACCCGGCGTGTATGGACGCACGCCGAGAACATAGCGCGGCAGGATGTTGGCGGGCACCGCGCCCCACGCGTGGTTCCAGTCGAGGTTGGGCTTGAACCGGCTGTCCCACGCCTCCAGGGTGATCGTCGAGCCTGCGCGCATCATGTTTACCCAGCTTCGCACGTCGTCCCGCGACATCAGGGTCAGCGCCTCGTCTTCCAGTCCGGCCGAGAAGAGCGCCTCCAGCAGATACTGCGCACCGTACACGCTGCACGCCAGCCCGCGCGACTGCACAAACGCCGCCACGCGGCCGCGCTCCGCTTCCGGCACCAGCCCGAACGCCAACGGCAACATGTTCGCGTGCAGCGAGGCGTGCGAGGAGCCCTCGCCGTCCACGAAACAGCCGCGCTCGGCATTGAAGAAAAGCGCGTTGAACGCCCTGGCTGCCCGCTCCGCCTTTTCGCGGTAACCTGTCGCATCGTCCGCTTTTCCCAGCGCCTGCGCGATATCCGCCATCTGCCGCAGGTTCAGGCAGTAGAAAGCGTTGACCACGGCGTTGACCGGCTTGAAATCGAATCCGTCGCGTTCGCCCTCCGGCCAGTCCGTGATGTCGCGCAGCCCGCTGGCCGTCGGCGCGTCCGGTCCGCCCGTCACCAGCAGCCCGTCCTTCTCCCGCGCACAGGACTCCAGTGTCTTTTTGCTCTTCAGCGCACCGTAGCACCGCGCGAGCGACTGGGTGTTGCCCGTATACATCCAGTCCGTCCAAGCCATCATCACCGAATGCTGCTTCCACTCGGTCGGCCAGGTCGGATGCTCCATCAGGTACTCGTGACTGTACCGCGCCAACGTGTACTCGCGGTCGGTGCAATAATGGCAGAGCTGGTTGATGTAGGCGTCGGCCTCATAGGGGATGCGCTCGCGGTCGCCGTCGACATACACCCCCGCGAAGGTCGTCGCCTTGACGCTGTACTTGCAGAAGGCATAGACGCGGTCGAGCGCGGCGTCGCTGGAGACGAATTTGGCGGTCGAGTTGTCGAACGGGTAGTGGACCGCGATCTGCCGGATCGTGTCGGCGGTCACGGGATACGGGCACTCCTCCACCTCCACATACCGGAACGGCATCACCACGCCGAACTCCTTGGGCAGAAGGACGGCCTCTCCGCCGGTGTTGCGGGCGTCCGCACTCAGCGGAACCCGATACGTGTTCGGGGTGGTCAATGCGCCGCGCACTTTGGCGTAGCGGATCGAGCCGCCCGGCTGCGGGTCAACGGTACAACCCGTGGCCTTCTCGCCGAGGTGCAGCAGGAACGGCCCGCCGTGCTCCATCGTACGCGGCGGCAGCAGTTCGACCCAGCCGAAAGCCGCGCGGCCGAAATCAACAAACACATGGCCCAGCGCGTTGCTCATGACGTGCGCCGGACGCACGTGCTCCTGATCCAGCGGATAACGCAGCGCCGTGTCCGCCCCCGGTTTTCCCGCCGTCTGAAAGGCAACGGTCTGCGACCAGGCGCCGGGCTTGCCTTTGCGGTCCCACACGCGGACGCGCCAGAAGACACTCGCGCCGGCCGGCAGCGGCTGCCCGGCGTACGTCACATAAAGCGACTGCCCGGACACGACGCGTCCGGAGTCCCACAGATCGGGGTTGTCGGTCTTGAACCGCTCGGTCGACGACGTCACCTGAAGCTGATAGGCCGTCTGAAAATCCCCCGGCAGCCCCTCCTTGAAACGCCAAGAAAGCCCCGGTGTCGCGTCCGTCACGGCCACCAGCGCCGGTTTGTCCATCAAGCCGCACATCAACGCATCAGGCGTCAGCGCAAACCCGTTCGACACCCGCATCGCCCCCCAGAAAACCAATATGAAATAGCCGCGCATGATGCATCCTTTCGTGTGTCTTGAATACGAGATTTTCACATAAACGACACCGGGGGACAAGCAGAACGTCACATGCAACGGCCCGCCCTTGCTGCGGAAAGCCAAACACGCTTGCCTGCCTGCTGGGAATCGATTAAAGTAACCGCGAGTTTCTGTAACGCACCTCCCCTTTTCCGTGTACAGTATACCATCATGAAATACGCACTTTTCTTTCCGTTGATCCTGTTGCTCGGCTTAATCATCGGCGGCTGGGCACCCAAAGAGGAGTTGCGTGCCGCCCAACGGGAAACCGCAGCGCTGAAAGATAAGCTCGCCAGCCGGGAAAAAGATTCCCGCATGGATGCGTTCACGCGCATGGTGCAGATCCCGGAGCGTGCCCAAAAAACCACCGCCGCCGCCAAGCCGTCACCTCATGCGGGGGAGTCCGCTCACAACGCCGGCACCAACAGCTTCGTCGGCGACACCGCGACAGGCCCCACAAACGCTGCGGAAAAGATCGCCTTGGAGACCTCTGTCAAAACCGACGCACCTGTCTCGCCCGAAGATCTGCGGGCCCGCATCGACGAAGCCAAGGAGCTGTGGAAAACCCGCGTCGAGATCGCACGCGCCCAGTGGATCGACCGCCTCAAACTCACCCCGGAGGCGGCCGCCCTTTTCGACACGTCGATTAACGCCATGAACGCGGAAATCTACACCTCCTTGCAGGGCCTTGCGGATACGCTCGCGGCCGGCGAGTCCCTCACGCCGGAAGTCGGCACGCGCGCTTTCAACGAGATGACGACCGCGCTCGTCAAAACCTACGACGATCTCAGCGCGATCGTGCCCGAGGCGCAGCGTCCCGAGATCGCCAAGATGGAGCTGCCCGATTTCATCGACCCCGCCGTCGCCGAGCCTCTGATCGCGGTTCAGGACAAACTGCAGAACACCCCCGCCCAGCAGCACGGCGGTCCTTTTGGCTTCAGGAGAAACCATTGAACGGCCTGCGCCAAATGTGGCGGGTCGCCTGTTACGAATGGTTCGACTCCCTGCGCAGCCGTCGCGCCTTGGTGGTGTTGCTCCTCTACATGACTGCGGCCGTCTGCACCATGAACTGGTCGATCAACATCCTGCACAAGATGGAGACCGAACTTTCCTCCCTGCTGCAACTCCCGAAGTCCGACCGCACCGGTGTCGTTTCGGCCGCGCTCTGGAAATCCAAGCCCTTTCAGAACATGATGAAACAGGTGACCCAGAACGATCTGGTTCTTCAGGACATCACCGGCAAACATCCTGTAGAGCTCATCTACGCCTGGTTCGCCTTCTTCTACGCGCCGCTGCTCGTGGTGCTGGTGGCCGGCAACCGGATCGCCGAGGACCTCGGGTCGGGCGCCGTGAGGTATGTGATTTTCCGGACGTCGCGCGCCTCGTGGTCGCTGGGCAAGTTCATCGGCCAGGCGCTGATGATCGGCCTGGCGCTCGTTTTGAGCGGGTTCGGCGCCTATGCGGTCGCCAAGTACCGTCTCGCGGGCTCGGGCACCCCCGACCTTTTCATCAACATCCTGCAGTGGTCTTTGAGGGCGTGGGTTTTCTCTTTCCCCTACCTCGGCCTGGCCATGGGCCTTTCCCACCTCACCAAGTCGGCCAGCAAGGCGACCGTCATGGGCATCCTCGCGATCACCGTCTGCTTCATCATCACGGTGATGCTGAGGCATTTTACGGCAGACACCGGCTGGCGGTCCTACCTGCCCTATCTCGGCGTGCTCGTGCCCGAGGACCACAAGATGTACCTGTGGCGCAGCAGCCTCGCGCCGCTCGTGACCGGATCGGTCTACCTCATGTCCCTCGGCTTCTGTTACCTTCTGGCCGGCTATGCCGTCTTCCGCAAACGCGACGTGTGATATGGACAACGCGATTGAAACAATCGACTTGGTTAAACGTTACGGAGCGCGCCGCGCTTTGGACGGTCTCTCGCTCGCCGTGCCGCGTTTCGCCGTGCTCGGCCTGATCGGCCCCAACGGCGCGGGCAAAACCACCTGGATGATGTCGGTCGCCGGCTTTCTGCGGCCCGCGTCAGGCTCCATCAACCTGCTACGTGGCGGCCCGTTTGATCCGACCATCCACTGCGGTCGCGTCACCATCCTGCCGCAGGATTCCGAATTGCCGCTCGAGAGTCGGCCGATGGAACTGCTTACTCATTACGGTCTGTTGCAGGGCCTGACCAAACAGGAGTCGGCCCGCTCCGCCGCCGCGATGCTCGAAGAAGTGCATCTCGGCGACCGCATCAATTCGCCCATCCGCACGCTCTCGCACGGCATGCGCAAACGTGTGATGATCGCCCAGTGCTTCATCGGCTACCCCGAAGTCATCTTGCTCGACGAGCCGCTCAGCGGCCTCGACCCGCGCGAGGTCGCCCACATGCGCTCGTTCCTGACCCGCCGCCGCGGCCGGCAGACGCTCGTCATCAGCTCCCACAACCTGCACGACATCGAGGTCATGTGCGACCATGTCGCCTTCATCGAAAACGGCCGCACCTTGCGGATCGCCACCCTCGAAGAGATTCTCGGCAAAGCCAGCACCCTGGTCTACGCGCTCACCGCCCCGCCGGAAGATCTCGCGGCGCTCGCAGCCGTCGTACCCGAAGCCACGCTCAGTCTCGCCTCCGACACATGTGCGCTCACCTGCCGCTATGATCCGCGCCGCACCACGCCCGAAGAGATCAACAGCCGCCTGCTTCCCGCCCTGCTGCCGCAGTGCGGCGTCACGACCATCACATGCGGCGCCAGCCTCGAAACCGAATACCTCAAAAGCATGTGAGAAAGGCTGTTAGCTGTTTAGACTGGTAGCCAAATTAGGCCGAACAACGAGACCCGTTTATGTTCCATTCTCCCTAACCGTCTATCAGCCGAAACACCTTCCCATGCCCACCCCGTTTCACATCGTCCTCGTCAAACCCGAAATCCCGCACAACACCGGGGCGATCGGCCGCCTGTGCGTGGGCCTCGACTGCCCCCTGCACCTGATCAAGCCGCTCGGGTTCCGCCTTTCGGAGCAGCATCTGCGGCGGGCCGGCCTAGACTACTGGGAGCATCTTCAGCTCGCGGTGCATGACTCGTGGGACGCCTTTCTCGCGGCTGTCCGGCCGCCCCGGCTTTTCTTTCTGAGCACCCGCGGCGAACGGTCGCTCTACGATTGCACGTTCCAGGCGGATGACGCGCTGGTCTTCGGCAACGAAGGCAGCGGCCTGCCGAACGAGTTCTACTCGCGCTACGGCGACCGCCTGTTCAAAATCCCGATGCCCGGCGAGCACGCGCGCAGCATCAACCTCGCCAACGCGGTTTCGATCACCGCGTATGAAGCCTACCGACAGCTCACTCAGCCGCGCTCACCTCAATGACCCGCGTCTCGGGCTCATCGGTCAGCGAAAATCGCACATGCAGCGCATCGGGCGGGATCAGATCCCCGGCGCGTTCCGGCCACTCGATTGCCACCACCGCGCCGGTCTCCAGATACTCCGGATAACCGATGGCCAGCAGATCGTCCGGACCGGTCAAACGGTAGAGATCCATATGGACCAGCTTGAACCCCGGAGTCTGGTATTCCGTGCAAACCGTGAAGGTCGGGCTGGTCACCGGACGGTGTAGCCCCAGCGCGAAGCCGAGTCCCTGCACAAAAGTCGTCTTACCCGCGCCGAGGTCGCCGTGCAGCGCGACCACCGTGCCGGGCTTCAGCAGCTTGGCGACCTCCGCCGCCGCCTGCCACGTCTCTTCAACGGAACGGACTGTATAGGTTTTTGTCATTTGCCCCACCTCGGCGGTCGTTTCGGGGAAACGACCCTACCAGTAAACCTCTCTGTCGCGGGGTAGGGACGGCTCCCCGAGCCGTCCGTCACTTGTCCAGCCACTCGATCACCTCGTCAAGGAACCGGTCCATGTACTCTTCCGCAAACGCCGAGGCGTGCGGCAGCCGCACGAGTCCCGGTAAGTTCCGCGCCAGCGGCGACGACGCCGTCAGCGGCTCCTTTTCAAACACGTCCAGGCAGGCGCCGCGCAGCGCACCGCCCTTCAAGGCCGCGGCCAGCGCGGCCTCGTCGATGCAGTTGCCGCGCCCCACGTTGTAGATCACGGCGTGCCGCGGCAGCCGCGCCAACCGCTTCGCGTCGAACATCTTGTCCGTGCCGGTGTCGGACGGGAGCACCAGAATCAGATGGTCCGCCTGCGGCAGCACCGCGTCCAACCGGTCCGCCGTCACGATCTCATCGCCTTTGCCGAACCACGACGGACGGCGCGTCTGCGGCGTTCGGCGGACACCCGTCAAACGCACGCCAAACGGCCTAAGCTGTCTGCCGATCATTGCCGCCACATGGCCGAACCCTACGATCACCGCATGGGTGCCGCGCAACAGCCGGATGTCGTGCAACGCCTCGCATGGCCACAGCTCGCCTTCGAGTTGACGCTTGTAGGCCTCGAAAAGGCCCCGGTTGAACGCCAGCATCAGCCCAAGCACCGTCTCGGCCATCAGCGGCCCGTGGTGTGTGCCGTGCCGCACCGTCACCTCCGGCGGCGGCGTAATCCGGAAGAAATCCCGCCCCGCCGCCGGCGTGGCGATGCGGCGCAAGAGCGGCGCCTGCCCGAACCACGCCTGACGGAACCGCCAGGTCAGCGCCACCTGCGCCTTGGGCAGCGCCTTCAGAAACGACGCCTCGCTGCGGCACCAGGTCACCCGGGCAAACGGACAGGTTTCACGTAAACGCGCGACATGCCGCGCTTTGACACAGAAGCAGGGCACCTTGCTCTCCTGAAATATCAAGATCGACTCGACTCTCACTCTTTCCTCTCTTCCATTAAGCAGATATCTTTTATAATATCCCATGGACCCCGCCCGATCAAATCCTTTGCCTTTCCAAATACGATGTTTTACTATCATGCGCTTTGCGCTTGTCCATTTCCGAATGAAACAGGTATCATGACACCCTCTTTTTTGACCACAAACTCAAATGCGGAAACTATGAAAACTTTGGCTTTACGGCTTTACGGCGAAAACGACCTGCGTCTGGAGCGTTTCGATCTTCCCGAAATCACCGACGACGAAATCCTGGCCGACATCGTGACCAACAGCATCTGCATGTCGGACTACAAGGCCACGATCCAAGGCGCCAATCACAAGCGCGTCCCCAAGGACATCGCCACCAACCCCGTCATCCTCGGCCACGAATTCTGCGGCAAGCTCCTCAAGGTCGGCAAGAACTGGCAGCACAAGTTCCGCGTCGGCCAGAAGTACGGCGTGCAGCCCGCGCTCAACATCCCCGGCCACGAGCACTGGGCGCCCGGCTACTCCTTCCGCTGGATCGGCGGCGACGCCACGCGCATCGTGATTCCCAAAGAGGTGCTGGAACTCGACTGCCTGCTCACCTACGACGGCGACGCCTACTACAAGTCCTCGATCGCCGAGCCGGTCTCCTGCATCGTGGGCGCCTACCGCTGCAGCTACCATTTCAAGCCCGGCGAGTATGTCCATCAGATGGGCATCAAGAACGGCGGCTCGATGGTGGTGCTCGCCGGCGCGGGCCCCATGGGCCTCAGCGCCATCGATCTCGCCTGCCACGGCCCCGAGCACCGTCCCGGGCGCATGGTCATCACCGACATCGACCAGGCGCGTCTCGACCGCGCGGCCCAGATCTTCCCCGTGGCCCACGCCAAGGAGTGCGGCGTCGAGCTGATCTACCTGAACACCGCAGGCGCGGCCGACCCCGTGGCCCTCATCAAGTCCGTAAACAACAACGAGGGCTACAACGACGTGATGGTCTTCGCGCCGGTGCCCGCGCTGATCGAGCAGGGCTCCGCGCTGCTCGGGTATCTGGGCTGCATGAACTTCTTCGCAGGCCCCTCGCACGGCGACTTCAAGGCGGCCATCAACTTCTACGACGTCCACTACATGGGCCACCACATCGTCGGCTCCTCGGGCGGCAACACCAAGGACCTGCAGGACTCGATGAACTACGCGGCGCAGGGGCTCATCACGCCCTCCGTCATGATCACCCACGTCGGCGGCATCGACTCCGTGGCCGAGACCACCAAGATCCTGCCGAAGATTCCGGGCGGCAAGAAGCTGGTCTACACCCATGTCTCGATGCCCATGACCGCGATCACCGACTTCGCGAAACTCGGCGAGAAAGACCCCTACTTCGCCGCGCTCGCGGACATCTGCCGCCGCAACAACGACCTCTGGTGCTCCGAGGCCGAGGCCTACGTGCTCAAGCACGCGCCGCGCCTGGAGCAAGACTCGGTGATTTGAGAAACAGGCTGTTAGGCTGTTAGGCTGTAGGCTGATAGGCTATTAGGACGATCCACCTCGTTGCATATCCGTAGCGCTAGCCTCTCACCTAACAGTCTAACCGCCTACAGCCTAAAAAACTCCCCTATGATCGCCTTCCTACACGGCACGCTGGTGGAAAAGACGCCGTCCGGCGTCACCCTCGACGTACATGGCGTCGGCTACGAGGTGTTCATCTCCTTGGGCACCTACGACCGGCTGCCGGCGACCGGTTCGACGTGCCGCCTGCTCACCTACCACCACATCCGCGAAGACGCGCAGATCCTCTTCGGGTTCATGCAGACCGAAGAAAGAGGCATGTTCGAGCGGCTGATCGCCGTGAACGGCATCGGCCCCAAACTGGCGCTCAGCGTGCTGAGCGGCCTGACGGTCTCCGAGCTGAGCGTGGCGATCGCCGAGAACAACATCAAACGCATCAGTTCGGTCCACGGCATCGGCAAGAAGACCGCCGAGCGCATCGTGATCGAGCTGCGCGACAAGATCGACCCGCTGGAGGCGCTCGCGGGGCGTTCCGCTGGAGGCGACACCGCGCAGAACGCCATGCTGCGCGACGCGATCCTCGCGCTCACCTCCCTCGGGTTCCCGCAGGACCAGGCCCGCAAGATGGTGCAGTCCGCCCTCGACGCCGACGCCTCGATCAAAGATACCGAGAGCCTTCTCCGCAAAGCCCTCAACAGCAAGTAGGTGTTTCGCCTTCTTCGACGCTGGGCGAAGGCGTCCAACCGTCAGACCTCTTTTTCGGAGAGCGCGTCGACCGGCTTGCCGCAGTGCGGACACTTGCCTGTCGTGTTCCACGGGAAAAGCTTGCCGCACGACTTACAGGTCCAGCGTGTCTTCTGCTCGGCGGCAACGACCTCGATGCCGTCTTTCTTGATCTTGGCACACGTGCGGCGCGCGACTTGACGGTAAAGCGGCTTCTCATGGTGCGCCTTCAGCTTCTCGCAGGTTTCGAAGCTCTCGCACAGTCCGCAGTTCGCGACCTTCTTCTCTTTGGCGCAGGCGAAGATCCCGCACTGGGATTCCATCGAAGGATGCGTACACCCTTTGCACTTTTTACCGTCTTTTCCGCCCGTCAGATGCAGCTCGCAAGCGGTGCAATAGATGCCGCAGTAGGCGAAATCGAAGCTTTTCTTTGCACCCGCCAAGGGACTTGTCGCACCTCCCGGCGCGGCCGTTTTCTCTTTCAGGCTCTTGGCGTTGCGGTTGGAAGGTTCCGCCGCACCCAGCATCCCCGCACATCCCGCATACACGCAACACGCCACAAACGTCCGCCGGTCCGTCGTACTCAAGCCGCTCATACACACTCCCTACTAACGAATGACATAATGTCAAAACAATACCCGATTTCATTTTTCCGGTAAAGTACGCATTCCGCAACCCTTCTGATAAAAAAGTTCCGGGGACACTTGCCACCACTCCCGGAATCCGATAATATAAATGGCCTTTATCAATCGTAGCCGAAGACAAACAAGGTAGATGACTATGCCCGTGATTCTGGGTTTGCCAAAAGGAAGCCTGCAGGAAGCGACCTTCAACATGATGAAGAAGGCCGGCTTCAACGTTCAGGCGGGGTCGCGCTCCTACGTGCCGAGCATCGACGACCCCATGATTCAGTGCCGGCTGATCCGGCCCCAGGAGATCTCCCGCTACGTTGAACTCGGGCTGCTCGACGCGGGCATTACCGGGTACGACTGGATTTACGAAAACAATTCGGACGTGCTCGAAGTCTCCGAAATGTGTTATTCCAAGGCCACGTCGCGCCCGGTTCGCTGGGTCCTCGCCGTGCCGAACGACTCCCCCTTCCAGAGCGTCAAGGAGCTTCAGGGCAAGCGCATCGCCACCGAGGCGGTCGGCCTGACCCGGCGCTACCTCGCCCAGCACAATGTGGAAGCCGAAGTCGAATTCTCGTGGGGCGCCACCGAAGTCAAGGCCCCGGAACTGGTTGACGCCATCGTCGAACTCACGGAGACCGGCTCTTCCCTGCGCGCCAACAACCTGCGCATTATCGACACCGTCCTGACCTCCACCACGCGCCTGATCGCCAACAAAAAGGCGTGGGAGAACCCCGAGAAACGGGCGAAGATCGAACAGCTCGCGCTGCTGCTCCAAGGCGCGCTGGCCGCCGAATCGCGCGTGCTGATCAAACTGAACGTCCCGTCCGACAAGCTGGACGCGGTCTCCGCCATTCTCCCCTCGCTGCACGCCCCGACCATCAACAAGCTGAACGACGCCGACTGGTTCGCAATCGAGTCTGTGGTCGAGGAGAAGGTCGTGCGCGACATCGTGCCTCCCCTGCGGGCAGCGGGCGCGACGGGGATCATTGAACTGCCTTTGAACAAGGTGATTTTTTGAACAAAACAAGCATGTCCGCCCCAGTAAGGCGCTCGTGCTCTTTCCAGGAGTAAGAACGTGGGTTCCATCAAGAAAAAACGCCGCGCGAAGATGTCCAAGCATAAGTACCGTAAACGCCTGAAGGCCTCTCGCCACAAGAACAAGTAAGGCACGCACGGGCGTTAAGCCTGTTCCGGAAGAGGTCTTTAAATGCCGCTTCCGGGAACGTTTCCTTTTGGAATCCCGGCCTGATCTCCATCCGGATTTTCAGGCCGGTTCCATTCACACACAGGAGAAACAAAATGAAACCGACTGGGTCAGCAGTTCCGCTTCGACCGCTCGGCATCTGTTTCATTTTGTTTTTTCTCTTTTTTTCCTCGCTCCTTTCCGGCTGCCTGCTGCTGAAGCCGTCAAACAAGCCGCCCGAGTTCGCCTTGTCCGATGAGGAGTCGCGCCGCGCAGGAGCGCTCGCGCTCTATTCCAAAGCCCTTTTGCTCGAGAGCGGCGAAGGCTCCGACACCAACGTCGCCAAAGAGGCCGCATATGAGGCTTACCGCCAAGCCGTATGCCTCGACCCGGACAACCGGAGGCCGCTCGCCGCCATGATCCTCAACCTCGTCGAGCGCGAACGCTACGACGAGGCGCTTGCCGTGCTCGAGACCTTTCTCTCGCGACACCCGGACGACATCGAGCTGCGCCTCGAAGCCGCCCGCATCGCCGACGCGGCGAACCGTCCCGCCGACGCCGTACGCCACTGCGCCCGTCTTCTCGAGGACCAGCCCGACAACCGCGAACTCGTCCAGGCCCTCATCCGCCTCAACTTCCAGATTGGGCAGGACGCGAAAGCCTACCGCCTGATGCGCGCCCAACACAAACGCTTCCGGGACAGCGCCAGCGCGGCGCTACCGGTCCAATGGGCCATCCACTTCACCCGCGAAGGCAAACAGCCCGCCCGAGCCCTCGCCTGCCTCGACATCGCCCTTCCCCTGCGCACCAACGCCAATGAGCGTTCCGCGCTCATCACCCTCGTCGCCGACAGCCAACTCCAACTCGGCCAGACCAACGCCGCCATCGCAAGCCTCCATCGGGCTTACCGCGAAAGCCCGTCTCTCAACACGCCCCTTCTGCACCTCGGCGCGATCTGGGCCACCCGTCCGGACGCCACCAACCTGCTCGCGCGCCAGGCCGGACAAGAGAAGCAGCCCGAAACCACCCTGCTCATTTTGGCCGCCACCCAACAGGCGCTCGACAACCCGACCGCCGCAGTCGCCACGTTGAAAACCGTGTACGCCCGCAGCATGCGCGCGGGGTACTTTCCAAACGAAGGCTTCTACCTCTGGCTCGGAAGCCTCCTCGAAGAGTCCAAGGCCAATGACGATGCCGAGCGCCTCTTCCGCGACGCGCTCGCCGCCTACCCCTCCTCACACGAAATCAAAAACTTTCTCGCCTACATGTGGGCCGAGAAAGGCGTGCGTCTCGACGAGGCCGAACAGCTCATCAACGACGCCTTGCTGGTCTCTCCCGAGAACGGCGCCTACCTCGACACCAAAGGCTGGGTGCTTTTTAAGAAGGGTCGGCACTTCGACGCGCTCCAGTTCCTCCTCAAAGCCGCAGAAACCGACAAGGATGAGCCCGTCATCCTCGATCATGCCGGCGATGCGCTGATGGCCATCGGCCGCCAAAGCGAGGCCGTCGCCTTCTGGACGCGCAGCCACCAGCTCGACCCCGTCCCCGCCGTCGCCGACAAACTGCGCAAGCACGGCGTCACGCTGCCATGAACTCCCCCTTCTACCACATCCCGTACTATCCCGCTTTTGACCAGATGACGCCGGAGAACGCGGAGCCCGCGAGCCGCCTCATGCTCGACGAGTCACGCTCCGCCGTGGACGCGCTGGAGGCATCCGCCACGCCGACCTGGGAAGGCCTCGTCAAGCCGCTTCACGATGCCTGCCACCCGCTGTTCGACACATGGGGACTCCTCAGCCACATGCTCTCCGTGATGAACAGTGACGCCTGGCGCCGCGTCCACGAAACCCTCCAGCCCGATATCGTCACCTTCTCACTCCGCGTCGGACAGAGCCGCATCTTCTACGACGGGTTCCGTGCCCTCCAGGCTGCCGACAAGGCCAGCCCCTGCCTCACCCCGGTTCAGCGCCGGATACTCGGCAAGACCATTCTGGGCGTGGAACAGGCGGGCGTGGGTTTGCCGCCGGAGCAACAGGCGCGTTTCAACGCCATCCAGATGGAACTCGCCCGCCTCTCCACCACGTTCCGCAACAACGTCCTCGACGCCACCAAGGCCTACTCGCTCACCCTCAGCACGCCCGAAGACGTCGCGGGCCTGCCGCCCGCCCTGCTCGCCGTCGCGGCCCAGGCGGCTCGACAGAGTCTCGCCCTCCAACGCTCCGCCGCACCCTTGGAGGGCGAGTGTCCTCACGAGCCGCCGCAGTCCCTTGATAATGGCCCCTGGCGAATCACGCTCGACACCGCAGTCTACCTGCCTTTCATGATGCACAGCCGCAACCGCTCCGCACGCGAACGGCTCTACCGCGCCTCGGCCACCCGCGCCTCCTCCGGCGCCACCGACAACACCCCTCTGATCGAGCAGTCGCTCGCCCTGCGCCGCGAACTCGCCGGCCTGCTCGGCTACGCCACCTTCGCCGACCTCAGCCTCTCCACCAAGACCGCCAAGACCGTCGCCGCCGTGGACGGACTTATCTCGCAACTCGCGGAGGCCTCGCACGCACCCGGACAGCAGGAGGCCGCCGAACTGCTCGCCTTCGCCCGCTCCAACGGCTTTGAAGAAAACACGCTCCAGCCGTGGGACATCGCCTTCTGGGCCGAGCGCCAGCGCGAAAACCTCTACGACTACAGCGATGAGGAACTGAGCCGCTACTTCCTCTTCCCGCGCGTGCTCGAAGGCCTTTTCAAGCTTGCCGAACGCCTTTTCGGCATCACCATCACGCAGGCCGACGGCGAGGCGCCCGTGTGGCACCCCGACGTGAGTTTCTTTCGCGTCGCCGATGCCGACGGCACCCCGCGCGCCTGCTTTTTCATCGACCCCTACAGCCGCCCCGAGACCAAGGGCGGCGGCGCGTGGATGAACGATTTCCGCACGCGCGAGCGGCTCGGCGACGGCACCGTCAAACTGCCCATGGCCCTGCTCGTCTGCAACCAGAGCGTGCCCGTGGGCAGCGAGCCGCCCGTGATGCGCTTCCAAGAGGTCAACACCCTTTTCCACGAATTCGGCCACGCCCTCCAGCACATGCTCACCACCGTCGAGGAGCCCGACGCCTCGGGCGTCAACGGCATCGAGTGGGACGCCATCGAGATCGCCAGCCAGTTCATGGAAAACTGGTGCTATGACCGCGCCACGCTCAAAGGCCTCAGCCGCCACGCCGCGACCGGCGAAGTGCTTCCCGACGCGCTTTTCGACCGGCTCGTCGCCGCCAAAAACCACCGCGCCGCGACCGCCATGCTGCGGCAGCTCTTCTTCGCCGCCACGGACATGGATCTCTACGCCCGTTACCCGCGCCCCGGCTGGCCCGACGCCGACGCGGTCAAACGTCTCAACGCCGCGAAGTACTCGCCCGTGCCGCTGCTGCCCGAGGACCGCTTCCTCTGCTCGTTCAGCCACATCTTCGGCGGCGGCTACGCCGCAGGCTACTACAGCTACAAATGGTCGGAAGTCCTCTCCGCCGACGCCTTCGCGGCTTTTGAGGAGGCCGGCCTCGACGACGATCAAACGGTGCGCGCCACAGGCCGCCGGTTCCGCGACACCCTGCTCGCCCTCGGCGGCGGCACCGACCCGGCCGAAGTCTTCCGCCTCTTCCGCGGCCGCGCCCCCTCCATCGCCCCGCTTCTGCGCCACTTCGGACTGAGCACGGGCGACCGGCGGGTCGCCCCTGCAATCCCATGAAACCGCTGACACCCTTCACCCGCTTTCACGGCCTGGCCGAAGCCGCCGCGTTTCTCGGCGTGCTCTTCACGCTAGCGGGACTGCTGGGGCGCTACGCGTGGTTCCTCGAACTCTTCACCCATTTCAAACTCCAGCTTGCGGGCTGTTTCCTGTTCTACGCCTGTCTCGAACTGGCGGCCCGCCGTCACCGTTACGCCGCCGCCAGCCTAACCCTCGCAGCCATCAACGCCATCCCCGTCCTTCTGCTGCTTCTGCCCTCGCCTTCCCGAGCCACAGCACATGAACACCCCGCCCACCTCCGCATCCTGCAAGCCAACATTCTGACAAGCAACACCAACTCGCCCGCGCTGATCGCGCTCATCGCCCGCGAAAACCCCGACGTGGTGGTGCTGAAGGAGCCCGACGAGCGCTGGCTGCGCGAACTCGCGCCGCTCACCAACCGCTATCCCGTCTTCGCGGCGGCGCCGCGCGAGGACAACTTCGGCGCGGCCATCTACTGCAAGACCAACGCGCGCTCCGCCGACATTTTCCAACTGAGCGACCCCGAAGAGACACCCTCTTCGCTCGCTCGCGTCGTCGTCGGGGGCAAGACTCTCACCGTCATCGGCGCACACACCCTCGCCCCCTACACCGGCTACCTGTGGCGCGGCCGCAACAGCTTCACCCGCGAACTCGCGGAAACCCTCCGGAAAATCGACGGTCCTCTGGTGGTCACCGGCGACTTCAACAACACCCCGTGGACCGCAACCTTCCGCGCCTTTCTCACGGCCAGCGGGCTCCGCGACAGCTCGCAAGGCCGCGGCGCTCTGCCCACCTGGCCAGCTTCCGCGTTTCCGCTGGTGCGCATCCCGCTCGACCACTGCTTCCACAGCGACGACGTGAGCATCCTCGCCAAACGCACAGGGCCCGACATCGGCTCCGACCACCTGCCGCTCATCATCGACGTGGCCTTCTAATGCGGGCGAAGCCCGCAACCCGGAATTTCCAACACAAAGACACCAAGACCACGAAGGACACCAAGAAAGGTCCTCGGTATGCCGTACTCTGGCTTTGTGTTTCTTCGTACACTTCGTGTCTTCGTGGTAAAACAACTTGTTTTTTATTGCTGTTGTTGGTTTGTAAGGCACTAAGACGGACCCCTGGATGGACAAGCCGTTCATCGGCTATGGC
>JANYBJ010000226.1 GCA_025360845.1 bacterium | reverse complement strand
GGACCGGCTCGTGTGGACGTGGTCGGACGGCGGCATTCACCGCCAGACCAACAGTTTCACGGTGCTGAGCGTGCGGCTCTCCGGCGACTTGAACCTTGACGGCGAGGTGGACGCGGCCGACATCGCGCTCCTTCCCGCGCTGTCCCAGGAATACGGCTGGGGCTTGCCCGTCGCGTCCAACGCCTTCCGCAAGGTGCGGCTCCGGACGGATGTGCTTGTGCCTGGCGACTTCACGCTCGCTCTGAACGGGCCTGCGGGCGCGTTCAGGGTCTGGGCCACGGACAACCCGGCCTCCACCAACTCGCCGCTGCTGGTCTGCGGCCAGACCGTCACCAACGGCGTCGCCGGTGTTTCCTTCCTCTCCGGCGATGACAGCGATCTGTTCATCGAGGCGCTGAGCAACAGCACCGCCACGCTCGCCTACCAATACACCGGCACCGGTGCCGCATCCAACCTTGCCTGTTCCGCGTCGCTGAAGATGACGGCTTGGGATGTGGATCTCGATGTCGACACGGATCGTGACGGCGACATCGACGCGGCGGACGATGCGGGGGAATCGGTCTGGTCGCTTTCGCGCGGGGCTTTGGCGCTTCCCCGTTTCGTGGACATGGGGCCGTCGCAGGATTTGTCATACACGAACCTCTCCAAAATCGCTGTCTCCTGTTCCGGCGTCCCCGCCGGCTTCACGCTCCGTTTGAAGGCGGGGGACAGCGAGACGAAGGAATGGATGACGTTTGTTGACGGCAATGGCGAAGGAAACGGGTTTGACAACGATGGTCTTTTAGCGATCCCCCACTGGCCGACGAACCTGTATGTCGCCGCGCACGATACCCGTAAGGTGTCGCAGGACAAACCGGCCAGTTTCACGGTCGATCTCGAGTTCCTGTTTATGGGCCGGATCGTGCGGGCGGACCGTGTGCGGCTGGCCGTCGCGCCCGTGATCCTCCCGCCTGAATGCAACGCGGCGGAAACCGTCTATGCCACCAAGGATGACCTTGCTGGCGACATTCAAGGCTTGGAACTCATCCCGACGGGGGGAGACCAGTGGACGCAGGACCAGGTGAAATTCGTCAAGACGCAGCACGCCGCCGGAGTCAGCGCCGACCTCGCCGTCACCCTCGGCCATGAAAACGCGGACAACATCGAGCATGTCCTGACTCACACGAACCGGATGCCTTACTGCCAGTGGCAGGTGGGCGGGCAGGGCGGCAACATGATGGCGACCCCGCCGCTGGGCACCAATGCCCCGTACGGCAAACTGATGCTGGGGACCAAAAACATGCAGGCCCTTCCCAACTGGGTCGCGCAGGGCATCCAGCCCGTCGTCGAGATATCAAACGACTGGCTTTTTGTGGGGCACGTGGACGAAATCCTGATGTGGTCGGCACCGGACAAGGTGCTCTTCGCCGACCCATGGAAGGCAACCGACCTCCTGCACGGCGAGATCGCGGCCGGGCGCGGTTCAAACACTATCTGGTGGGGCACGGACGCCAACGCTCAGCGCGACACGGAAATACTGAGTATCGTGGTCGACGGCAACAAACTCGGGATGATTACGTCTCCTCTGCTGGATTCGTCGGGCGCGACCAATGTCGTTTTCAGCTTACCGGTCTTCGAGGCCGGAGACATTCTACGCATCGACGACGAGATTCTCGCGCTTCAATCCGTATCGGCCAACGGCTTAACCGGCATGGTCGAACGGGCTCAAGCCAACCGTCTGCCAGAAGCGCATACCAACGGCAGTGTAGTCTACGCATACAGCGAGGTGATGAAGAAAAATTTGATTTCAGAAAATAACGTGTGCTTTTTAATCAACTTTGCCACTAATCAACTTCGGCAAGCGCTCGGCACCTATCAGATGGATTTCATTCCCGTCCCCGTCCTGTTCAATGACGGTTATATCGATATCGAGGACCATAATTGTTACGTCTCCCAAACTGCCAATATGGTTAATTGCCTCGTAGTCAATTCGCAGCGTGCCTACTACTCCGATCCCGGAAACTCTGTATTCAGAAATTATTTCGAGAGCGTCGTGTCCGGCGCACAACCGCGAGACGTATGGTACAATTATCATTGCAATGACGGCGAGGTGCATTGCGGTACAGCTGCCAAGCGCGTGCTGTCGGCGCAACCGCCATGGTGGGATCAAACTGTACAAGAAGAACAATGGGAGGATATGCCATGAGACTTGAGATTGTATTTTTGATTTGCGGTTTGATGGCTGCTGCCGCAGTTGCCGAGGATGAAAATAGACTGAATAGTCTGATCTTTGCTGCGGCGACAAACCGTTGCGCGGCGTATCTGGAAACGCGTACGGCTATTCTTACGGGCGGGAGCAATGCGATTCCCTCACTCTTACGCTGCGCGATTGAACCTTCCTTGACGTGGCAGCAGAGGCTGGTGGCGCGCATCTGCTATGAACGTTTGACTCGGAGTGCTGAAATCGAGACGTTGAGAAGTTACGAATGGCGAGCCGACCCCGGTTACGACACTAATTGGGAAAAAAATATTGTGGGCCCAGGTTTGAAGTTGGAGATGATCGCAGTTCCAAGAATCCGTGAAGTTGGCCTTTGGTATTATTACATTGAACTCACATGGAAAGAAACGGAAGAGACCTGCAACAGCAAATATACCGATGTCCGCAAAAGGTGGCAGAACTGGTGTCTTAAAGCAGTTAGTGCTCAGCCAGAACGCTATTGGTATCTATTGGCTGTTGAAGAACGCATGTCGGCGTCTCCGTTCTCTCCTTGGCATCAAGGAAGATATGAGACGTTTTTACGTGAAAAAGAGTCAGAAGCAGTGCCCATCCTTGTGAAGTATTATGATGCAATTAAGCAAATCTATCCGAGTAATCGAGAGGACTGGTATCGTGATGGGTTTGTTCCAATTCTGCTCCTCGCCGATGCGCGCCACATGGACCTACTGGAGAAGTTTATCGCTGAGAAGCCTGCGCTCGAACCGCTTAAGAAACGGCTGGCGGAAGTCCGCGTACGCCCGGCCCCGCCGCCTGTGACCGAACCGCCATTCCGCCTCGGTACTAACATGGTCGTCATTGCGCCGTAACATGAATATACAAGCCATGCCATGAAACAGGTGTTTATACTGATTTGCGGGCTTGCGGCCGTCAACGGCATTGCCGGGGACGACAGCAAGTTGTTCGGCTTGCTCGCCACGGCGGCAACGAACCGGTGCGCAACATATTTGGAGGCGCGTGCTGAAATTCTTGCGCCCGGGACCAATGCGCTTCCGGCCCTTGGGCGATGCGCAGTTGCTTCGGACATGACATGGCAGCAGCGCCTTGTGGCACGTATCTGCTACGAACGGTTGTCCAGAGGCGCGGACATCGACGCATTGAGGGCGTACGACTGGCGCACGGATAAGGGATATGACAAAAGGTGGGAACAGTATATCACCGGACCGTCTGCCAAGCTGGGAACGATCATTGTGCCGAAGTGCCGCGTAGTCGGGCTGTGGCATTACTATCTCGAACTCGCATGGAAGGAAACCGGCGAACTTCCCGTCTGCGGGAAGTGTCTGAAGCCGATTCAGGAATACGCCCCCCGTGAGCGAGATGCCGAACTCACGCGGCGCGATAAAGAAGGCCTGCGGGCTTGCATTCACGGGGATGGCCGTTTCCGTGGCTGTTGGCCTCAGTGGTGCCTTGACGCGGTAGCCGACGGGCCAGAGAGGTACTGGTATCTGCAGACCGTTTCGGAACGCATGTTAGGATCTCCGTTTTCAAGTTGGCATCAAAGTAGATATGAAACATTCTTGAGAGAAAAGGACTCAAACTCTGTTCCGATTCTAGTACTGTTGTCAGAAACCTATTTTCGCAAGAATGCTGTGGGTTCAGAAACATATCCTGGAGCTTATGAAGATACATTTAGGGGAACAGTCTTGCCGATTCTCGCATTGGCCGACTCACGTCACGCGGATATGCTTGAGAAATTCATCTCGGAGAAACCGGCACTCGAACCGCTGAAAATGCGGCTGGTGGAGGTACGCGCGCGTCCTGCCCCTCCGCCTGTGTCCGAACCGACATTCCGCCTTGGCACGAATTCAGTCATGAGTAGACACAGGGTCGTAGCTAAATATTCGACAATTTCAGACTTCCTGATCTCGACCGGGAAAAGTCGCCGATTCCCGGAAAATGACATTGCACATTTTTGACGCGTGACAAGCGAAGCGGCATGGTGGATTCTTCGGGGTGAAAGACAACCCCGTGAGGGATCGAAAACCGGAGAGGTTCCACCATGCCGCAGTTATTATTGCAGGGGTTCCCGGACGGCGCAACCCGAATCGGCCCCGCGCTCAGCATTCTGAAGAGGGACGGGCGTGTCACGTATTTCGTCGGCCCCGACAACT
>JANYBJ010000217.1 GCA_025360845.1 bacterium | reverse complement strand
AACCCCTATCGAGAGCGGGCGGCGGGGACGCCGCCCCTCCCTGGACTGCGGAAAACCGCCGTTTATCGCACTGGAGGGACGGCGTCCTCGCCGTCCGCAGGGGTTTTGCAAGCACCTCTCCATACAGTCAATCACACTTTTGGGCGCATGCGAGACAGCACCAGCGCGAAACAGAAGAACAGCACAAGGCCTAGACAGGTGAGTGCTAAACCCCGTCGAAACGAAGAAGGGCTATAGGCGAACGTCACACGGTGGCGCCCCGGCGGAAGGGCAACGCCGCGCTGTGCGATGTTGACCCTCATGACGGGCGTTTCGCGTCCGTCGACGGAGGCTCTCCATCCCGGATAGTACGTGTCCGCAAGTATGAGTAACCCGCCCCGCGGCACCTTGGCATCGACCACGACCTCAGTCGCCCGGTTGATGACGATCGACGCCTCTCCAACCGTCGGCTCGTCCTGCGGACCCGACTGCAGCGACACCACGCGCCTGACGTCTTCGGCAGTATGCATGAGCACTTCATTCCGCGGTTCGAGTTTCGCCGATTTGGTCAGGCTCCACACCTCTTCCATCGTGGGAACAAGGCGCAGTCGCGGCGCGATACGGGCCCGCGGCATCGTGCCCTTCACCCGGTAGACGAAGTTTGAAGCAGACCGCCCGACGTTCTCAAGGCGGTCATTCGTGACCGAAAGCGGCAGTATCAGCCACCGCACATTCAGCACTTCGATCCAGTCGTAGAAGTTCGCGTGGGTTCGGAACTCGCCCGGGTCCACACGGTTCATCGCGTTGATCAGACCCTCGCGGTTGTGATCGCCAATCAAATCGACAGTCCATGCGGGCGAAAGACTCACGTACCCGTCCAACGTCGAGAGTCCGCGCAACAGGTTGGAATTCGGTTGCAACAGATCGCGTTGTTCATAGAAGGGAGTGAGGTCTCCGCTCCAGCCCTGAGCCGTGAAAAACGCGAGCTTGTGCTGCTGCTTGGCGTTCGGCGCATACACGCGTCCGTCATCCCCTATGCTTTGAATCAGCGACGCGGTCGGCGGAGGTGCCAGCCACCGGCCGGCTTCGGTGAACGGGTTCTGGCGGTTGTTGTAAATCAGGAGATCCGCAACCGTCACAGCGGCGATCAGCACGCCAAAGGCAAAGGGAAACACACGGCGACGTTCAGGCGGCACGCGCAGCGACAGGTGCTGCTGCAGGAACGTAAGTCCAAACGCGCCTAACAGCGCGAGACCGAGATCGACAAGGAACAGAAAGCGGGTGGCGAACCGGAACGTCGACAGACCCGGCAGACAATGGAAGGCCAGACCGTAGAGCGGCGTTGCGGGGCCTACGACGATGCCAAAGGATAAAAGCGTTACACAGGCCCAGAAAACCACGGCGAACGCATTGTCCTTAACAAGAGGTGCCGCAGGGGAGGGTCGGAAACGGTCGAAGGCAAAACGCTTCATCCGTATGCCGATGGCCAGCATCGCGATGAGAAGCGTCGCTAAGCCGACGTAGCCGTAGTCCTCCCAGAACAGCCCTTTGCCCCTGTAAGACAGGTCCGAGATGTCGCCGTTGCTGTAGGGCGCAAAGAAGGTCTTCCACATCGGAAGATCGTAATTAATGCGAGTCGCCCACTCCCATTGCAAGCCGCCCTGCCGATCAGACAACCCTCCGAGCTCCCAAAGCGGCATCACAATGACCATGCCCACAAGCGTGCCGACCGCAACCGCCGCGAGTGCCCCGAAAGCGTACGCGGCAGGCGTCATCACACGTCGCCCGCGCGAGGTGTTCCGGTCGCCAACCCTAAAGAGCCAGCACATTCGGGAAGCCACGAGAGCGGCGTAGACGAGCGCCGAAATGTACGCCGACTGCGGAAATGCGAACAGCACTTGAAGACCGAACACGGCTCCAAACGCGTTCAACCAGACGAAGCGCTCGCGCTGCGAGAGCGTCCGTCCGAGAGCGCTGTCCGCGCGGCTTCCCGTTGCCGCACGCTCCAGGCAATAGAGCGCCCACGGAAAGAGGGCCACCGTGCCGATGATCGTCAGATGCCGCATCTGACAGACGAAAAACCCGGACCAGGCAAAGGCGAAGCCCGCCAGGAACGCGCCGGAACGGCTGGCCCCCGACTGCCGCGCAAGAATGTACGTTCCCACTGCGGCGGCAACAAGCAGCAACCCGATCAGGCAGCCGAGCGCCAAGGCGGGAGGAAGCAGGGTAAACAGCGCGACCGACAGGGGATCGACGATGAGCGGCGCACCGGTCAAAACCCCAGGCGTCCAGATCGGGACCTCGCCGTTACGGGCAATGCGTCCGGCCTCGACACGCTGCGGAAACTCGCCGTCCGCCAGATCTGAAACGAAGATGTCGTCCGGTATCGGGATCACACGGCCTGAAATCAGCTGATGGTAGGGCGCGACCACGGCAACAGCGAGTAAGAACGCGGCAAGCCAGCGGACCCGGACGAGACGTTGTAAAGATTTCCACAGCATGATTTGAGTGCTAAGATAACATGCTTCCCCCCTAGGGAAGAATCAGAAATGGAAACTATTTATTCGATCTTCCTTTGAAAGGCCAAGCGGGAAAAGACGCCCCCGCAAATGTGGTCGGCGACTCGGTCGAGCCAGACCTCGCGGTCAAGCTCAGGCGGACAGAACCGTGACGCCCAACTCGGTTTGGCAATCGCATAGACAACCGATTGCGCATGGACGGTGCTGCACCACAGATTGATCTGTAGAGGGTCGTCCACGCTCAGGCCCATGCGGATCAGCCGGACAAAACAGCGACGCATCGGGATCGCGAACTTGTTTTCGATATCCTGCGCCATGTCCGAAGGCACACAGGCCTCCATGCCCATCAGCCGCGCCATCCAGAACTCCGGCGGCTTACGCGCCGCGCAGATCGCCAGGGAGCGCCTGACCCACATCCTCATCGCGCTCCTCCACGTCTCCTCATCGCAGGCGCTGTCGGGAATCGACATCATCGGTTTGGCCACATCTTCGAACAACGCGCCGATAACCGCCTTATAGAGTTCGGACTTTGAACGGAAGTAATAGTTCACCAAGGCCACGTTCACCCGCGCCTCAGAACAGATCATGCGCGTGGTCGCATCCTTGTAACCGTGCTCCGCGAACACTTTGGTTGCGGCCTGCAGAATCTTGTCCTGCGTGTTCTTCTGGTTATCCGCGAATTTCTTGGGCTTGGATAGTGTCTTCACTCGCTCACCTCATGAATCAAACATGTGATTAAAATAGTCGCTTGAGCAAGGGAAGTCAAAATTTAAGTTATCCGACGGCCTCTACCCGCACGCCCCGTTGCAGGACGGCCACCCTCTTGAGGTCGATATCCGCCGGTGTCAGGCTCTCAACGTTGGCGCTGCCGCAGGCCAGTCCGAAGCGAACGGCCTCCCGCAGGCTCTTGCCCTTCAGCAGCGCATGGGCAATGCCTGCGGTCGTGCAGTCGCCGCTCCCGATCGGATTCAAGTGACACGCGATCTCGGGCGGCGTACACCGCAAGGTCCGCTTCGGGGTCATCAGATACGCGGCCTTGCCGCCTTGGGTCACAAACACGTTCTGCGCGCCCATGCCTAGAAGATCTTTCATGCCGCGAAGCACACGCCGCTCGCTGTTCATCGGCTCCTGCAGTGTGGTCTCCAGTTCACGCGCCGTGAGCTTGGCCAGCAGAGGCCGCTCAAAGAGAATATCGATCAGCGCCGCCTTGTGCGAATCGATCACGACCGGCACACCGGACTGAGCGGCAACCCGCACAAAGCCGACATAGAAGTCGTCTTTCACAAAGGGCGGCAACGTCCCGCTGATCACCAACATGGACGCCGCACGCGTACGCTTCACATTCTCCTTTATAAACCGCGCGACGGCGGCCGCGCCCGGAGCAGGCGCCTCCTCGACCAGTTCGGTGACCGTACACGCCTGCCGATCAATCAGCGTGGTGCAGACTCGCGTCTCCGACTTCATGGGGGTCAGTGCCGTCGTCACGCCATATGCTTTCAAGAACGCCGCAATCGCACGGCCCGTCTGACCGCCGTTGAAACCCGCCGTCTGCGCCGGCGTACCCAGCGTCGCAAGAGCACGCGCCGTGTTCAGCGCCTTGCCGGCCGCACTTTCGACCACCTGGCGCGCGCGGTTGACCTCGTCCACTTCCAGCCTGTCGAAAAGCATCGTCCTCTGCAGCGCGGGCGTTAAGCCAAGACACAACACGTTATTCATAGGAATCCGTTCTCCGCGAGCATCTGTTCCGTCACGCCCTGCCGCCCCGCACGCCCCAGCAGACGCGCCACATGCTTGCCAATAAGATCACTTTCCAGATTCACGGCATCGCCGACGTTGCGATCACACAGACTCGTTTCTTTCAACGTGTGCGGGATCAAGTGTACTTCGATCCAGTCGTCTCCCACACCCGTGACCGTCAGGCTGACGCCATCGATCGCGATCGATCCCTTTATCACCGTCTGCCGCGCCAACTCCGCCGAACAAGCCACGCGCCACGCGAAATCCCTGCCGCGCTCCTCGATCGCAACGAGCGTTCCGGCCTCATCCACATGGCCGCTGACCATATGTCCGCCCAGCCGGTCGCCCACAGCCAACGCACGTTCGAGGTTCACACGGGCGCCCTCGACCAACTGGCGCAGCGCCGTGAGCCGCAGCGTCTCATCGAGAAGATCCGCCGTGAAGAATCCCGCGCCGACCGCCGTGACTGTGAGACATGCGCCCTGCACCGCCACGCTCTCTCCCAAAACCAACGCGTCTTTCCAAGGCTCATGCGCAAGCGTCAACGACCAGCCGCCCTGTGAACGTGTCAGCCGTTTCAACGTTCCGACTTTCTGCACCAGTCCCGTAAACATATTCTCACGCTTTCCGTACGCGCATCATCACGTCGTCGCCGAACCGCTTGATCTCGGCAAACCGCATGCGCGGCATCTTCGACAAAAGACAACCCTGCCCTGCCACACCACTGACCGCCCGCACGTCGCCCAGCACCGCCGGCGCGTAGAAAAGGCAGTATTCGTCAACCAGCCCGGCATCGTTCAAGCCACCCGCCAGCCGGCCGCCGCCCTCGCACATCACATGCAGATAGCCGGCCGCTCCCAACCGTTTCAACAGCCGCTTCAGCGGAACACGCCCGTCCTTGTCAGGCGCGAACGTCCATACCTGCGCGCCGTTTTCCGACCATCCTTTGGATTTTCTTGCCGCCACAGCGGGCGTTGTCGCGACGATCGTCCGGGCAGCCGCGTCATCCGTGTACACCTGCGCCTTCGCCGGCGTGCGTCCCGCGGCATCCACGACCACGCGCATCAGCTTTTCTCCGCCGCCGCACCGGCAGAGCAACGAGGGGTTGTCGATCAGGACCGTACCGGCTCCGACCATCACCGCGTCGGCCCGGCGCCGCATGCGTTGCACCTCATCCCGCGCAGCCTCACCGGTGATCCATTTGGAAGAGGAACACCGGTCCGCGATGTGCCCGTCCAGCGTCATGGCCAATTTCAAGGTGACGAACGGGTAGCCGGTGGTGACGTGCTTGAAGAACGGCAGAACCAGCTCCAGGGCATCGGACTCGCACACGCCGTAGACCACCTCGACGCCCTGCTCACGCAAAATTTCCAGTCCGCGCCCGCAGTGACATCCGTTCGCATCATGGCAACCCACGACCACGCGGGCGATGCCGTCTCGCAAGATGCGGTCCGTGCAAGGCGGCGTACGCCCGTGCGTACAACAGGGCTCCAGCGTGACATAGAGCGTGGCGCCGGCCACAGGCTCGCGGCAGGCGTCCAGCGCCTCGACCTCCGCATGCGCACAGCCCGCGCACCGGTGGCGGCCCTCGCCAAGCTTGCGGCCGTTGCGCACGACCACGGCGCCGACCGGCGGGTTCGGGCGAGTGTATCCCTCACTCAACCTGGCCAGCGTGAGCGCCCGCCGCATCCACTTCCTGTCTTGCGCCTCTTGCGTCATCGGCCCCTGCCGTCCTATGTCCGGTTCAGCTCTTTGTTCAGCTTGTCGAGCACGCCGTTCACGAAGCGCCCCGCATCGGCGTTGCTGAAATACTTGGCGAGATCGATCGCCTCATTCAGCACCACCGCGGGCGGCACGTCCGTGCAGTAGATCATTTCATAGAAGGCCAACCGCAAGACATTGCGCTCCACCGAACCCATGCGGTGCAGCGGCCAGTTCTGCGTGTAGGATTGGACCTTCGCGTCCAGCTCAGGCAAATGCCCGAGCACACCGCGCACCAGCTTCTCCGTGAACAGCCGGATCTTCTGCGGCGCCACGCGGTCCTCCACCGGCTTGGCCTTGTCCGCTTCGCTTTCCGCTCCGGAATCCTGGTTTTCCGCCTCTTCCATCTGGCAGGTCCACTGCTGCCGCCAGAACTTCGGGATGGCCATGTCGATGTCCAGACCCGGATTCAGATCGGATTGAAACAGCATCTGCAGCGCCCATTCGCGCCCTTGTCTGCGAGTCGCCATGCTAAAAGTGTCTTTCTGCTGATAGCCGTTACCGGGTAGGGACGGTTCCCCGAACCGTCCGCGGACACCTCGGGGAGGCGTCCCTACCTCATCGGTTTGTTCATCCAAGCGCTTTAAGAACCGCGACAGTCTCGATCGCGGACATCACCGCGTCCCAACCCTTATTGCCCATCTTGGTGCCCGCACGTTCGATCGCCTGTTCCAGATTCTGCGCGCACACGATACCGTTCAGCACGGGAACCTGGGTGTCCAGCGCGATTTTCGACAACGCCCGCGCCACCGTGCCGTTGATCAGCTCGGCGTGCGGGGTCGCACCTTGAATCACCGCGCCCAGCGCCACCACGGCGTCAACCTGACCCGAAGCGGCCAACTTCTGCGCAACCTGCGGAATCTCATTCGCGCCCGGCACACGCACCAGCGTCAGATCGGCATCTTTGCCGCCGTGCCTCACGAAACAGTCTGCCGCGCCCTTCACCAACTGCTCGGTGAAGAAACTGTTGAAACGGCTGACCACGATGGCCATCTTCATGCCCGTTGCATCCAATTTTCCTGCGATCTCTTTCATCTCTCTTCTCCTTACGTACGGGCGACCGGCGGGTCGCCCTATATCAAATGTCCCATCTTGGTCTTCTTGGTCTCCAGATACCGGCGGTTGAAATCGCCGGGCTCGAACACCACCGGAACGCGCTCGACGATTTCCAAGCCATAGCCTTGCAGGCCGATCAGCTTCTTCGGGTTGTTCGTCATCAGCCGGATACGCTTGAGTCCGATGTCCACCAGGATCTGAGCACCCACGCCATAATCGCGCATGTCAGCAGGGAACCCGAGCTTGATGTTGGCCTCGACCGTGTCCAACCCGCTCTCCTGCAACTTATACGCATGCAGTTTGTTCGCCAAACCGATCCCGCGCCCTTCCTGCCGCATGTAGAGAATCACGCCGCAACCCTCTTTCTCCACCATGTGCATCGCCGCGTGGAGCTGGTTGCCGCAGTCGCACCGCGCCGAGCCGAACACGTCGCCCGTGAGGCACTCGCTGTGGACACGCACCAGCGGCGCTGGGCACTCCGAAAGATTGCCTTTGATCAGTGCCAGATGATCCATCCCGTCCGGCGACGAGGTGTAGAGGCGCAGCTTGAAATGCCCGTAGGCGGTCGGCAGCTCCACCTCTTCAATAAAGTCGATCAGACGCTCGCGACGCCGCCGATACTGGATCAGGTCGGCGATCGAAAGCATCTTTAGCCCGTGCCTCGTGGCGAAGGCGCGCAGGTCATGCAACCTCGCCATCGTGCCGTCCGGCAACATGATCTCGCAGATCACGCCCGCGGGCTTGAGCCCCGCCAGCTTGGCAAGGTCCACCGCCGCTTCGGTATGCCCCGCACGCACCAGCACGCCGCCCTCGCGGGCCTCCAGCGGAAAAATATGACCGGGGCTCACGACCGATTCGGGGCACGAAGCGTCGTCGATCAGCACCTGCACCGTCCGCGCGCGGTCTGCCGCACTGATGCCCGTGGTCACCTCCAAAGCCGCGTCCACCGAAAGCGTGAAGGCCGTCGCGAACTTGTCCCCGCGGTTGCGGCTCGGCGCACGCTCCACGCCGACCTGCCTCAGCCGCGCGCCGGTCATCGGCACGCACACCAGACCGCGCGCATTCACCACCATGAAGTTGATCGCCTCGGGCGTAATCTTCTCGGCCGCGATAATCAGGTCGCCTTCGTTCTCGCGGCTCTCGTCATCGGCCACAATCACCATCTTCCCTTGCCGGAACGCGTCGATGCACGTCTCGACCGGATCAAACACCGATTCTGTTTCCATACCCTTTTCCCAAAACAAAAACCCCGGCCAAAGCGGAGCCGGGGCAATACAAAACACGCATCAGCATCTTCTAACATCCAGACTCTACTGTCGGCCACGGAATTGAACCGTGTCAGTGGCAGGCAGGAACAGCTTGCCAGTCGCGGGCTTTACCGCCGGTCAGGAATTTCCCGCTCGCGCAGGATCACCTTGCCCCGAAGACACTTGAATTAAATACAGTTTAGAGCTTTCGGTCCGGCTTGGCAAGCCGTCTTCCGTGTGCGTCCAGCAATTCTAAATTTGGCTTAGGCCGCCCTGAAAGAATGCCCTAACGGGCACACTACAAACCGATTTCCCTAAGCTTTCTTGCGTTCGTAGTGGCGCCGTGAGGCGCTTCCTTGCCAAATTTAGAATTGCTGCGTGTGCGTCAGTACCCGTCGGGGCGATAGTTCTCGACACCCGTCGTCGTGTTGGTTGCCGGAATCTGTGTCGACAGGTCAATCTGGGCGAAGGGATTGCCATTGCCGTGGCCGTCGTTGTATTTCGGCGCCATCATGCCGCTGGGAACCTGAACAGGCGGGGTGAAGCTGTAATCCGAGACGGCGGCACGACACTGCACGATCCGTCCAGGGAAGACCCGGAGAACCATGAGGTCAAAGGACCAGACGATGTCTTTCCCCATCACGACGTCCGGACAATGGTTGGTGACGCTCTGGAAGGCGGAGGCGACCGTGTCGTCGGCCACCGGGAAGTGCGTGGCAACCGTAAGCTTGGGCCTGGGATCGAGCTGGCTGAGGATGTAGCCGAAAGCCCCTTGCGGCGTGTGCGAGCTGTTCTGGACCGTCGTTAAGCCTTGGACGGTGGCGACAAAGTTCGAATAGTCCGAGTCCCCCGGTTGGGGAGGCGCATTGAGGCCCATGTTCTTATAGGCCCACACTTCCGGCGGAACGACCATTTCGTGGATGAACACGTCTACGCCCTTGCCGTCATTTTTTGCCTGCGCGATGCAGTTGGTTTCGGGCTTGGTGTCGCTTGTGTAGATCATGCTCAGGTTGTCGCCGTCCGGCGTTTGCCACTCGAGCTTGTACCCCATGGAACCCTTGCGGGCATGGATGACAGGGAAATGGGTGATCTTCGCACGGGTGTCCGGGTTGTCATAGGCCACACCCCCGACTTGCCGCCAGTCCAGCTCGATGGGCACGATGGCATAGGCGTCGTTGGCCGCATCGTTGCCCACGGGGACGGGCTCGTACGGCAACCCCCAGCTTGCCTTCGTGGGTGCCACGTAGTTCGAATAGCACGTCGTCTGGAAGCTGAAGCTCTCCGAGTGCCACCGCAGCGCCTCTCTCACATGCGCGCAGAAATTGCTGGTGCCGTCATCGTAAAAGATGCCCGAATTCGTAGGGCTCTCCAAGCCGGTGGCATTCGAACCCCAGACATAGAGAGGCGACTTGCGGTCACTCGCGGGCCCGAAGCAGTAGGTGTGGATCAGGTCGCTCATGTGGTCGCCGTGCAGGTGGTTGATGAACACCTTGTCCATCCGGCGATACCCGACCTTCGCGGCCGCGTAGTTGGCCGACACCCCCGCTCCCATGTCGAACACGAACTGATCGGTCGCCCGGCCCCCGTAGACTTTGTCATTCACATCATTGCTCCACCCCACCTCCACAAAGACACTCATCTCCGCCTGTGCCCGGCGCACCGGCAAGGGGATCATGGAACCCATGAAGGTGATCCGCATTTCATTGGCCTCCAGCGGCGTGAGCGGATTGAACGGCGGCAAATTCTCGAAGTACGTGTAACGCTGAGTGGCCGCGTTCGTGGGATCCGTCGCCACCACCCTGTAGAACATTGGCACCTCAACCGTACCCGAGGGTCCCAGACCGATGAGCCGTGTCTCGGCATCCTTCCAAGACGACCAGTTGCCGTTCAGGGAAGAGGCCCACTCCACCGCATAGTTGTTTGTCCCGGTTGCGCCCGGGTCATTCCAGCTCAGTTGCCCGTTTGCGCCAAAAGACGTGATTCCCAACTGCCCGCGCGCCGGGCACGGCGAAAGCGCCGCCACGGTCGCCATGACAAGAAACACCGGAAACCAACGCATGCCCATCTTCTTCAACGCCGCAATTGTTCTCATGAAAAGACTCCTCGTTGTTGGGGTTAATCAATAAAATAGTAAAAACTATAATGGAATAGGCGATACATGACAAGCGTGTTGTTTCACCGCACACCGGCCAGTTTGTGGGTCTGGAAAGACAGGAGCCATTTGCCTACCCGACGCCCGCGATTGAGGACACCCAGCACCCGGATCGTCTCCTCGACATTGATTTTACCGTCGCGCTCGCAGGGTGAAAGAAAATAGTGCGAGGCCTCAACCCGGTTTCGCATGTCGTCGCAGAACGCACGCACGTCGCCGTCCACAACGATGCGCACCTCGTCGGCCCGCGCCACCATGCGCGCGTCATCGTAAAGCGCCGCATACAAAGCCTTGGGCGAAACCGCCACATAGTCGATGCGGCGCAGCCACGCGTGAGGCGGCGCAACGACGCCGTTGGTCTCGACCCCGATCCAATAGCCGAGTTCCTTGAAGCGGATCAGAAGCGGTTCCAGTCCCTCCTGAATGAAGGGCTCGCCTCCGGTCAAGATCAGCGCCTTCGGACGGAGCAAGACCACCCGCGTCACCAAAGCCTCTTCGCCAAGGGTTTCGAACGCGTCAAAGCGGGTGTCGCACCAAGGGCACGCCAGGTTGCAACGGCCGAACCGCAGGAAGATCACCTCTTTGCCGGTATTGTACCCCTCCCCCTGCACCGACTCAAAGAGCTCGACTACCGGATATGTCAAACCGTCACCCATTCGGCCTCAGTCCCTGCGGAATTCCGCGCACGATTCGGGCGTCTCGTAGACCTTGACCGAGGCCACGTTGACCCGCACGGCGAGCTCCTGGAAAAAGTAACGTGCCAGATTTTCGGACGTTGAGCGGAAGGGCAACCCGACACTCCGCATGCCGTGTTTAGCGATCACCGCTGCGATCTCGCACTCGCTCGCACTCGCTTCGTCGAAAATGAACGCGTGATCGAACCGCTCCAGAATCACCTCGCGCATCACCTGCTTGAGATCCTTGAAATCGATCACCATGTCCTTGCTGTCGGGTCCCTCCGCGACCTCGACGGTTACGCGGTAGGTATGGCCATGAAGATTTTTGCATTGGCCCGTGTGGTTGGTCAGCACATGCGCCGCATCGAAGGTACACTGTTTGGAAACCGTCAACATTACGCCTCCTTGCTTTTCAGATACGCCTCATATCCGCGCTGCCGCAACACGCAACTGGGACACGTCCCGCACCCGCTTCCCGCCACACCATTGTAGCAGGTCAGCGTCTGTTCGGCCACAACCTGCATGACCCCCAGCCGTTCTGCCAGCGCCCACGTCTCGGCTTTGGTCAGAAACATCAGCGGCGTCACCACGCGGAACTCGTAGGCCATTGCCAGATTCAGCGTCACGTTGCACGACTTGATGAACACATCGCGGCAGTCGGGATACCCGCTGAAATCCGTCTCGCACACGCCCGTGATGATGTCATGTATCCCCAGGCTTTTGGCATAGATCGCCGCGACCAGCAGGAACATCATGTTGCGTCCGTCAACGATGGTGTTGGGGCAAGCCGCCGTATCCACTTTCGAAATCGCGATTCCGGAATCGAGCAACGCGTTGGTGGTGATCTGATTGTACCAGTCCAGGCCGATGATCTTGTGTTCGGTCACGCCGAAAAGCGCCGCGATCTTCTTGGCGACCTCGACCTCCGCCCCGTGCCGTTGTCCATACTGGAACGTGATACAGGCCACGTTGCCTCGGCCATAATCACGCACCGCCTGCGCCAGACAGGTCGTGCTGTCCTGCCCGCCTGATAAAACAACCACCGCTTTTTCACTCTTCATCCCCAGCTCCTTATCGCCCTCTTCGTCTCGTGTCGACTCCGTTGAAAAAGTCCGCTTTTGCCGGGCATTATAGCACACGACAGAAGGATCGTGCTTTTGCGGATTCCATTTTTTTCAGCGACACAAGCGCTTGAATGTGACCTTCTCTCGAACGGACGTTTGACCACGCCTCGCGTCTCCCATATAATGTCGAAATGAAAACGTTTGTACGCCTTCTGTTCGTTGCGTTTTCGGCTGGGACCGGATACGCGGACCGGCCTCCCCTGGTGTTGACAGCACCCTCACGCACACCTGACGACCGCGCGGCCTTCACCCTTCAGGCCTGGCCCGGTGATTACCTGATCCGTTCAGCGACCAATCTGACAGGCACCTGGCAGACGGAGTGCGAGGTCCCGGTTGACCGGTCAGGGAGCTGTTACGCCGCTGTGCCGCGTGCGGGACGGACATCGCTTTTCCTCCGGGCACAGGGGCGGACGCCCTCTGACGGCGCGGGCTGCCTCGCTCAGTTTGTCACGTTGGGAGACGCTTTCTCCGCAGATGTGCGTTGCTCGGGCGCGGAACCACAGACGTTCGAATGGCTGTGGAGCGATGGCACCGTCAGTTCCGACCGGCCCGTGGCAGCGATCACCTTCGGCTCGGCGACTGAGCGCACGCAGGGCTTACGCATAGAGCCGGCTACCGCGATCGAAAGCATCAACCTCGGTTTCGACGCGGCGGATGGAGGCGAGTCCACACCGCTCGAACACCGTCCCGCACTACAGGTGGCCGCTGTGCGCTTTCCTTACCCGCTGACCCGCCTGCGCTGGTGGGCATCCTCCTACAACCCCATCACGAACACCCTCGACTTCTCCGGGTTCACCCGTTTGGAGGCCATCGAATGTTACCTCTGCAGCCCGCTGCGGCAGGTCGTGGTGACAAACCTCCCGGCCATCAAAAGGGTCTGTTTCGAAGACTGCGACCTGCGGGAACTGGACCTCTCCGGAAATCCTTCTCTGGGGGACGTTCGCGGCGCGCTCAACGCGTTCACCAGCATCGTGACCGGCCGCGGCACCGGCCCTGCCGTCTGGCACTGGTGTACACGCGACAACCCGCAACTCACCCAGTGTTTTCAAGATGCCCAGACCAACTTCTTCTCGCTGCGGGAGTATTACATCTGGAATGACAACCAGAGCGGCGTTTTGGCCCCTGTCTCCAAAGTACTCTCCGATCTGCAGGCCTTCAACAACCGGTTCACCTCCGCGGACCTTTCCGGAAAGCCTGACCTCTGGAACATCAACCTGTCCAACAACGCGCTGACCAACCTCGTCCTCACCGGATCGACCGCGATCATTAACCTCGATGCCCACGGGAACCGGTTGCCCCCTGATGTATTGGACACTCTTCTGGCGGCGCTGAATGCCTCAAGCCCCAACCTCCAGACCGTCGATCTTTCGCAGAACGCCGGGTGTCCCTCGGCGACTGGCATCGCCTACGCCGACAGCTTGGCCGCACGCGGTGTCCGCGTGCAGATCGACCGACCCGATAACAACGACGGCAGACTAGAGGTGTCCGGCGGAGCGTCGGCCATCACTTTCGTGACTGACAGCCAACACCCGCACATGGAGATCCGCGCAGAGGCGGCAGTTGCCACTAACATCGTCTGGCACTGGGGCGACGGCACGGTGTCCGTCGGCGCACGCCTGGCGCAACACGACTTCAGGTCCGCCGCACTGCACACCAATTACGTTGAAGTTCTGCCGTCCGGAAGCGTCTCCTACTTCGGCGCCCAACAGGGTTGGACACGACAGGGCATCCGTGCGGTGCTCGGCTGCGCGCAGGTCCCCAACCTGCGCTTTCTCTACCTGTACCAGGAGTCGGTCACGGACTTGAGCGTGGCCGGATGCAGCCAGCTCGTGCAACTGCACCTCGCAGATAATCCCGTCAGCGTCTCGGTTTGCGACCAGTGGTTCCTCGATCTCGATGCCGCCGTGCCGGGCCCGGTCGCCGCCGCCGACTTCTACTACCCGGCCAGTCAGCGATCAGCGGCAAGCGACGCGGCCTGGGCAAGCCTCGTCAACAAGGGGTATAGTATGCACCCCTTCTAACGCGGGCGGAGCCCGCAACCCTCACCCCGACCCTCTCCCAGAGGGCGAGGGAGGGGGCAACAACGTCCTTTTTATCACTGTTACGAAGCCGTAAGGCACTAACGCGGGCTCTGCCCACAACCCGGAATTTCCACCACAAAGACACCGCATGTAGTGTCCCGCAAATAACTAGACAGTGTACCTTAAATTCTATTGACAGGATGGCAGGATGAAACAGGATGAATAACGAGTTAGTCCTGAAAATCCTGTCAATCCTGTCAAAATAAACCGGTTTAAGGTGACTGTCATGTGTATAGCCATTTAAGGGACACTACACTAACCACCTGTGAGGAGTTAGGGAGAATTTAGGAGTTGAACAGCCTAACAGCCTAACAGCCTAAACACCTGACAGCCTTCTCCCTCCCTCCGGCTTTGTGTTTCTTCGTACACTTCGTGTCTTCGTGGTAAAACAACTTGTTTTTTATTGCTGTTGTTGGTTTGTAAGGCACTATCGAGTTCGTTCCGTTTCGCACCGACCAATGCCAACGGCAAAAAGCATAATAGGTTGAGAAGACGTTTCATTGTGTCACTCCCAGTTAATGGCTTGCAGCCACCAAAGTGGCGCTATTTGTATAATGTCCAATTACAACCCCTCAACCCGGCTCTGCTTGGCCTCCAGCACGAAGTGGCCGCGCTTATAGAGGTCGACGCGTCCGAGGCTGACGGAGCCGTCGCGGTTGGGGAAGCGGACGGACTTCTCGAAGAAGTAGGCGTTCAGGGCGTCGTCCGCCCCAGCGGGCCGGGGCGGCTCGACCTCCAGCACGGCGCACAGCTCCGTGAGGAAAAGCGGGGAGAGGGAAAGAGGAGAAGTGCTAAAGTTCGGGAGTGCGTGAGTTTGGGATGAGATGGAAGACCGAACGTGACGGAGTGTGGATGTCGGACAGTCCGTCTCGCGCGAGGCACAGTCGGCTCGACAAGTTGCAGGGTTGGCTGTATGTTAACGACAACCCTGAGCGAGGTGCAGGAACGGGTGCCTCGTCTGAGTAAATGCCAAACAGTAAGGATCGGAATGGCCGGCCTTCTTAATCAAGTCCTGTTGAATACGTCCTTGAGGAGACTCTTGCTGAAGAGCGCAGGCGTTGCTTGGGCCTGTGGTTTGTCGTTGTGCGCGCAGGCCGCGCCGCTGCCGATCGAGGAGGAGTACACGGTGCGGCGCTGGGGCGTAGAGGAAGGGTTGCCGGAAGGGACCGTCACCTCGGTGGCGCAGATGAACGATGGCTTCCTGTGGCTGACGACACCCCGCCACATCGTGCGCTTCGACGGGTTGGTGTTCACGCCGTTTCCCGAAGCCGCATATCCGAAAGACAAGCCCAAACGGTTCAACAGTATCATGCAGGATCTTAACGGGCGGGTCTGGGTTTCCGGACAAGACGGCATCCAGCGTTACGACGGCATTTGCTGGACGCGCATTCAAATCCGGCAGGACTTCACACTGTCCACCAATGACGTTCTTGTCTTAACGCCTGATGGAGAATCACAACAACAGGTGCAGATGGAGGTTTTTTGGGTCCGCACGGCGGCGAACGGTGAGATTTGGATGGCTTCTACGGTCGGGTTGTCCCGCCTGGATGACACCGACACCTTTGCAAGGATTGAGTGTTTGCCAAGAGGGGAAGTGTCTGACGGATTGATTGTGAAAGACCGGAGCAACACGCCTGTCTTTTCTTCGATTGATCTGGATCGTCAGGGGCGCTTCTGGTTGGTCAGCGGCGGAAAGCTGTTCTGTTTTGACGGGGTCAAGTCTGAGCGGGTTCCTTTCCCCTCTGGAGATGGGAAGGAACGTCTTTACTTGGTCAACGCGCAAGAAGATTCGGTGTGGGGTTCACGGGTGGATGGCCGGCGTTTTCGCCTTGCGGGCGGAAAATGGGACGAGATCCTTCCGCCGGGCATGAGGATCTCGGCGCTGCTCGAAACGGCACAGGAGACTTGGGTCGGGGCGGTCTCCGGCTTCTACCGATATCTTGCTACGGAAGAGTGGCGCGGTTGGCATGTCTTGAAAATCGATGGCAACGATGCCATGCCCGATGTGCGTTGCATCGTTCAACCGGACCGGGGGAACCTTTGGGTTGGAACAGGGGTTGGGCTTTACCAGTTGCGGCGGCGTGTGGTCCAAATGAATAAGCTGACGCCTAATCTTGCCTCAACACAAGTCAATGCCCTGATGCAAGATTCGGCCGGGAGGATTTGGGCTGCAACCAACGGCAAGGGTGTCGGCGTGGTGACAAACAGTCTTTTTGAAGCTGTGGCGCCGCTGGGACTATTTGAGCCGGTGGCGCCGCTGGGACTATTTTTGAACATGACCGGGTTGTCACTGTTGCCGGACGCGTCCGGCGGAGTATGGGTTGGCTCAAGGGGAGACCACCTTTGGCGGGTGACACAGAAGAATGAGGCGCGCCAATTCCGGTCGAAAAGCGGTTTATCCTCGCGGGTCATCACGAGCCTTTATCAGCGTCCCGGCGAGCCGTTGTGGATTGGGACGCGCGACGGATTGCTCAAGATGGACCCGTTTGGGTGGTTGGTGTCGGCAGGAGGTCCCGAGGATACGATTCTGTCCATGTGCGGGGACGTGCAGACGAATCTCTGGGTCGGTACACAGTCCACCGGACTCTGGATGCGTTCGCCGGCGGACGTGTGGCGTCACTGGGGGGCGGCTGACGGCCTGCCGTCTGAAACAGTCAGGCAGGTGGTGTGTGGAACGGAGGGAACAATCTGGGTGACGACCCCGCGAGGGATCGGCATGGTGTCGGGCGGCGACCTTCAACGTTTTGCGGGCATCGGAAAGATTCAGGGATTGCCGGAGGAGGACATCAGGCAGATTCTGGATGACGGCGAGGGGAATTTCTGGGTGGGTGTCCGGCAGTCCGTTTGTCGTGTTTCAAAAGAGGAGGTGTTGGCGGTCGCGCAGGGCCGCAGGCCTTTTGTTCTGGTGCAAACATTCGGACCGGGTGACGGGCTTGAGAGCGAATTGACGGGGGGCGATTGCGGTCCGCTTGCGATTAAAACGGACAAAGGGGAGCTTTGGTTCGCAACACGCAAAGGCGTGGCTATCATTGATCCAAAAAAAACACAGGAGGATGAGAAGCGGTCTCCCATTTATAGCGAAATCATCCGCGATGACCGGCTCACCTCCGGAAGGGTGGTCGAGGGCGTGACCGAATTTGAGCCCGGCCATGAGCAGGTCGGCTTCCGTTTTACGACGCCTTGTTTTTCCGCGCCGGAACAGGTCATGTTCCGTACCCGGCTTGATGGTTTTGATGCGGAATGGTCATTGCCCGGAACGGAGCGTGAACGCTTCTTTCAGAAACTTCCGCCGGGGCGGTACAGGTTTCGAGTGTCAGCCCCTTCGGTTGCCGGGGGCTGGCGAGAGCAGGGGAGGCCGATTGAGTTTGTGATTCTCCCTTTTGTCTGGCAGACCGGGTGGTTCAAGTTTTCGGTTATTTTGTTTGCGTTGGGCCTTTCCGGGCTGTCCTCCGGGGCGCTGATCCGCCGCAGGGCTCGGCGGAAAATGGAGGTGCTGCGGGCCGAGGCATTAGAGCGCGAGAAGGCGTTGGAGCGTGAAAGGGCACTTGAACAGGAGCGGTCAAGGATCGCCAAGGATATACACGACGACATCGGCGCTTCCCTGACTCGCATCCTGTTGCAAAGCAAGGCGGCCCGGAGCGAGATGAGCGGACAGCCGGCACGCCTGCCCGAACGGCTGGAGGCGATCGAGACCACTGCGGTAGACATGACCCGCGTGATGGACGAGATCGTGTGGGCCGTCAATCCCCGTAACGACACCTTTGACGGGCTGGTGACCTATCTGGGCCGGTATGCCGAAGAGTTCCTGAAGTTGGCGGGCCTCCGTTGCCGTCTCGACCTACCGCTGGACATGCCGGCCTGGCCGGTGGCGGCCAAGGTCAGGCACGGGCTGTTCCTGGCTTTTAAGGAGGCCCTGAACAATGTGGCCAAACATGCGGCGGCCAGCACGGTACGGATTTCCGTCCATACGCAGGACAACGGGTTTGAGCTGTTGATCGAGGATGACGGCAAGGGCTTCACCTGCGTTCCAAGGGCGGCCGAACCCGTCGCCACGAGTGCCGGCATGCTGCGAAGGAGCGGCGGGAACGGGCTGGATAACATGCGGGATCGGCTCGCGGGAATCGGAGGGGCGTGTGTGATTGAGAGTGAGCCGGGGAGAGGAACGCGGGTCCGGTTTCAGATCGTGCAGGTGGCGCGCGAGGGATAGGGCGAAGTAAATAGTGGACAAAACACAAGTTTGACTTGTGTTTGGACTGAAGACGACGTGGAGAATGTTTTATGAAAATCCGGATTGCGATGGTGGAGGATGACGCCGGGCTGCGGCAACTGGTGGCCGAATGGCTTGGACGGGAGAGCGACATGCGGGTGGTGGCGGAGTTCGGAGACGCCGAAACTGCCGTGGCCCAGATGGCTTCACACAAGCCGGACGTGGTGCTGATCGACATCAACCTGCCGGGACAAAGCGGGATTGAGTGCGTCCGCCAGCTCAAGCCGCTCTTGCCTGCGGCACAGTTCGTGATGGTCACGATGTATGAAGACACGGACCTGATTTTCCAAGCCTTGACGGCAGGGGCTACAGGGTACCTGCTCAAGCGCTCCGTGGGGGACGAATTGGCGCCGGCCATCCGGGAGGTTCATGCGGGCGGCTCGCCCATGAGCGGGCAAATCGCCCGTAAGGTGGTGCAGTGTTTCCACTCCCCGGTTTCGACGGTTCCTGTCACGGCCTTGCTGACCGAGCGCGAGAAGCAAGTGCTGAAACGGCTGGTCGAAGGTCAGCTTTACAAGGAGATCGCCGACGCGCTGGGGTGCGGCAAGGGAAGCGTCAACACCTACGTCCGCCGCATCTATGAAAAACTCCACATCCACTCGCGCAAAGAGGCCATCGATAAATTTCGGGTGGATGTGTGAGCAGCGCAATCGCGAAGGGTAGGGGTCGGGCGAGGCGTCCCGCCGAGCCGCAAAAGACGAGCATGCGTTGCGTGCGGCTCACCGGGACGGTTCGGCCTACCCGCTTCGCACGGGC
>JANYBJ010000189.1 GCA_025360845.1 bacterium | reverse complement strand
GGCACTACGGCCATGTGCTCCTCTTCGAGCAGACGTTTGGAGAAGACCATGGAGTCGAGACCGAACGAGGCGATGTCCGGGAAGACGTAGAACGCGCCGGTGGGTTTGACGCACTTGACTCCGGGGATGGCGGAGATGAGTTCGCAGATGCGGCGGCGGCGCGCGTCGAAGGCCTGTACCATCTCATTCACCGACGCCTCGCCCTTCTCGAGCGCGGCGATCGCGCCCCACTGGGCGAAGGTGTTGGGTGCCGAGGCGCAGTGGCTCTGCAGGGCGTTCATGGCCTTGATGAAGGTCTCCGGGCCTGCGGTGTAGCCGAGGCGCCAGCCGGTCATCGAGTAGGTTTTGCTGAAGCCGTTGACCGTGATGGTGTTGTCGTAGAACTCCTTGGAGAAGGCGGCCATGCTGACCTGCCTGTTGCCGTCGTAAACCATCTTCTCATAGATCTCGTCGGAGACGATCGCGATGTCGTGCCGCAGCGCGGTCTCGCCCAGCGCCTGCAGCTCGGCGGGCGTGTACATCACGCCGGTGGGGTTGCTGGGGCTGTTGATGACGAGGGCCTTGGTCCGCGATGTGGTCAGGCGTTCGATGTGTTGCGGGGTGATCTTGAAACCCTGACCCGCCGTGGTGTGGATGAAGACCGGGGAACCGCCCGCGACGCGCACCATCTCGGGATAGCTCAGCCAGAAGGGCGTCGGGATCAGCACCTCGTCGCCGGGGTTGAGGAGCGTCTGGAACACGAGGGCGAGCGAGTGCTTGCCGCCGCAGCTCACGATGATCTGCGAGGGCTTATAATCAAGTCCGTTGTCGCGCTTGAACTTGTCGGAGAGCGCCTGGCAGAGCTTGGGCACGCCGGCCACGGGCGTGTATTTGGTTTTACCCTGATTGAGGGCTTCGATCGCGGCCTGCTTGATGATGTCGGGCGTATCGAAGTCCGGTTCGCCGGCGGCAAAGTTGCAGACTTTGTGGCCTTGGTCAACCATCTGCTTGGCCAGGCTGGCGATGGCGAGGGTTTGAGAGGGCTTGATGGCGCTGATGCCGTCGTTGAGCTTTTTCATGCGTAGTAGTTCCTGATCAGTTCTTCGAAATGCGGATCATGCATGACATCGAGGATGCGCATTTCGCGGTGGGCGTTTTCGGCCGAGTCTGAGGCGTGTGCGGCGTTGACCATGATGTTGGTTCCGAACTCGCGGCGGATCGAGCCGGGCCGTGCCTTCAGGGGATCGGTTGCCCCGAGAATATCGCGGATTTTGTTCACCGCGTCAATCCCTTCGTAGACGATGGCCAAACATTCTTCGGTTCCCGGCAGCGCACGCTCTCCCGGCAGGCAGTTGGAGGGGCGGCGCCCGGTCATGAACTCGACAATGTTCTCGAACTCGCGCTCGGCGAAGAGCGGCGCGAGGTAATCGCAAAGCGAGGAGAGCGGCGCGGCATCGACCGGGAAGCCGAACTCGCGCGAGAGGGCCTGTGCGGCACGGTCCGCGCCGAAGCGGTTGAAAACCTTCTTGAGGTTTTCGCGTACAGGGCCGTAGAACTCTTCGGCCTGGGCGACGGACATGGCGAATTTTTTGACGCCCACGATGCGCAGGCCGGAGCAGGAGAGCAGGTCCATGATGTTGCCCGCGCGCAGGGAGGGCTGCCGCCAGTTGTCGGGCTTAAGCATCACCAGCGTCTGCTGCACGTCTTCGCCGTTCGGCACGTCCATCGCGCCGCGCACGATGCCGGCGTCGGAGTGCAAATGCTTCAGCCAGAGCTTCATGTTTTCGCCCACGACTTTGACGGAGGGGCCGACCAGCACGGCGGGCTCGAAATACTCCACGTGGCCGGTCTTAGGGTCGGTGATCATGTCGCCGTAGGTGTCGCGGACCGTCTGCCCGCTGCACCAGCGCTGGCGGATGCTGCCGGTGACCTCGTAAATTTTTCTTACGGCATCTTCGCCCTCGAAGAGCAGCAGCATGGAGCGGTGGGGCCTGCCGGTGGACTCGTCGGGCGTGTAAGCGCGCCGAACATAGTTGGCGAAGAGCATGCACTTCTCGGGGTCGGAAGGGTCGTAGGTGCTGAGATATTCTGCGAAAGCGCCGGCGAGTTCGGCCGACGCTCCGATGACGCGGGCACCGACCAGCTTCAGGTCGGTGCGCACGAGATACCGTGCGATGATGCCGCCGGTCCGCGATTTTCGGATCGGGTAGGGGTTGATGAGTACGAACGCAAGTCCCTTAGCCATAGTCTAAACCTCGTGTTTGCCCAGAGCCGAGCGATTGATGTTGTCACTCTCCCGCACGACCCGTGTTGCTGACCGGATGAAAGGGGTGCCGGTTAATGAAAAGATACGGTGCTTGTTACGAAACATTTCCATCCTGTAGCAGATGGCTTATAAGCTTACCTGTTTGAAACAGAGGTGTCAACGGAAGTCGCTTGAGCCAGGCGAGTTCACGCCGCCTCATCCGGGCGCGTTCCGCAGGCGTGCGGTCGTCCGCGCCCGTCAGGTGGTCGAAGCCGTGCGCGAGGTAGAGCGCGAGTTCGCGGTCAACGGACCACAGCGCGCGGCGTGACGCCGCGCGGGCCGCGCGGGCCGCGCGTTCGACGTTCACGAACAGTTCGCCGAGCAGGCCGTCGGGCTCTCCGGGAACCGGCTCATACCGTTGCGTGATGACATCGGTGGCGCCCTCGTGGGCCATGATCGCGGCGTTGACCGGCGCGATGCCCGCGTCGTCCAGCAGATAGACCGTGACCTCCTGCCACGCGGGCTCGCCCCGCAGCCGCGCCTGGGCCAATCCGGCGAGCGCCTGCGCCAGCCGCTTGAGGGCGGCGGCGTCGAGCTTGAAGCGGCGCTGGGCATTATGGAGGATGATGCGCATGGGTGACAACAGTTGTAAATATGTGCAAAGTCTCGTTCACATGATCCCGTCCACCTTCGGGCATGGCACAATTTCTTTGTGCCCATTATGGTAGAGGATGAGATTGGAGTCAAACCCGATTTGCCGACACCGTCATTTGCGGTCGGAGAGGCCCACGATCAGCCCCGCCACGAGCAGGGTCGTGATCAGGCTGCTGCCGCCGTGGCTGATGAGCGGCAGGGTGATGCCGGTCATGGGCAGCGCCTTGGTGACGCCCGCCACATTCAGGATTGTCTGCACGGCCAGCGAGCCGGTCAGCCCCACGCAGAGCAGTCGCTCGAAGGGCGTCCGCGCCGCGCCGGCCGCGCGGAACCCGCGCGAGAAGAGCACCGCGTAGACCAGCAGCAGCAGCCCGCAGCCGATCAGCCCGATCTCCTCGGCGGCGGCCGCATAAATGAAATCCGACGACACGATCGGCACGGCCTGCGGCACGCCCGAGCCGAGCCCCGCCCCCCACAGCCCGCCGGAGTACATCGCCGACATCGCCTGCAGGATCTGCCACCCCTTGCCCGTCGGGTCCGTGAACGGGTTGAGCCACACATCGAACCGCGCCTGCGCGTGGGAGGAGATGAACTGCACGCCGAAGCCCGCCGCCGTCACCACCGCCAGGCCGATCGCCAGATACCCCGTGCTGCGCGCGATCGCGAAGAGCATCACGATCAGAATCGCGTTCAGCAGAACCATCAGCCCCAGATCCTTCAGCGCGATGGTCAACAGCATCGGCACGCCCCACAGCAGCACCAGACCCAACAGGGCGTAGATCGGAGGCACCGGGATGCCGTTCTGCGTCTCCGAAAACGATTTCTGCCGTCGGCTCAGATACGCGGCCAGAAAGAGCACCAGCAGGGGCTTCACGATCTCGGAGGGGTTCATGTTGCCCGGCATGTACATGCCGCCGCGGTAACGCCGCCCCAGAACCAGCATCGCCGCCAACACGCCGAGCGCGGCCAGATAGGCCAGCCAGCCCGCGCCAGCGAGCCACGTGCCGCGGCCCTTGCCCGTCAGGGACACGCCGACCACGAACGCCGCCAGCCCCAGCGGAAACGGCGCCAGCGCCATCGGCGCGGACAGCCCCGCAGAGAAGCTGCCCATGCGGAACTGGATCACCAGCCCCATGCCGCTCAGCAGCAAGACCGCGCCCACCAGCCCCGCATCGCCCTTCCACCCGATCAGCTTGAGCCAGATCAGGGCCAGCGGCACACCCGCGACATACACGCCCAGCGGGATCAACTGCTCCAGCGGCAGCACCGGCGCGTTGCTCAGCTTCACCCCGAGCACCGAGAGGCAGGCGCAGAGCACCGCCAACACGGAGATCAGAAAGAGGCCGGTCGCCGCGCCGACCGGGGCAAGGCCTTGCGTTTTCCGGCTCATTTCGCGACCTCCTCGGCTTGGCGCACGTACCCCAGCCGGTCCGCCTCTTCGATCAGTTCGCGCGCCACCGGCAAGGCGGACTTCGCGCCGAAGCCGCCGTGCTCGACCAGCACGGTGACCACCAGATTCGGATGTTTGCGCGGCGCGAAACAGGTGAACCACGCGTGATCCTCGCCACCCGGAGCCTGGGCCGTACCGGTCTTGCCGCACACCTCCAGCTCAGGTATGTTCGCCGGCTTGCCGGTGCCGCTGACCACCGCCTCGCGCAGCATGGCCTTGAGCTGCTCCGCCGTCTTCGGCGCGAACAGCTCGACGAGCGCCTCAACCGGTTCATTTTTGCAGAGGCGCGGACGGAACATCGTGCCGCCCGAAGCTACCGCCGCCGTAAAGCAGGCCACGTGCAGCGGCGTCACCAGCACCTCGCCCTGGCCGATCGCCAGCTGCGCGAGCGTCCGCTTCTTGCTGATCTCCGGCACGTTGCCCCGCGAGCATTGCAGCTCGCCGGAGTCACCCTTCAAATAGATCAGAGGCTCATTGATGCGGGCGCGAACCATCATCTCGTTGAAAGCCTCGGGGCCGCACCCCACGCCGAGCTGGGCGAAGTAGACGTTCGAAGAGTGCGTCATCGCCTCCTTCATGGTCAGGCGGCCCCACCCGGGCCACTCCGCGCCTTTGCGCTCATACGCGTAATACTCGCTGTCGCGGATCGGCGGCGTGTTGGGCCCCGCGATATACCCCATGCCGGGGCAGGCGTAAACCGGCGAGAGCCCGCGGTTCAGCGCCGTTCCCGCGATCAGGATCTTGAAGGTCGAGCCCGGCGGGTAACGGCCCTGGACCGCCCGGTTGAAGGCCGGCGAGTTCTCCTCGTCCAGGATCGCCGGACCGGGATTGAGCGGATCAAACCCCGGCGAGCTGACCAGCGCCAGCAGAGCCCCGCTGTGCGGCCGCATGATCACGACGGCCCCCTTGCGCCCCTCCAGCAGGTCATACGCCTTCTGCTGCAGCCGCGCGTCGAGCGTCAGCGTCACCGTCGCGCCCTCCTCCGCCCGCTGCGCGAACAGGCCCTTGCCCAGGAGGTCCTCGCGCTTCTCGGGCGCAAAGCCGCTGAGGGCCGGATCGCAGACCCGCTCAATCGCCGTGATGCCGAATTTGGAGTGGTAATAGCCCAGCGGATGCACCGCCGCCTCGCCCAGCGGATAGCGCCGCCCCCACATGTCGCCCGCCACGGGCGCGGCCAGCACCATGCCGCGCCGGTCGAGAATCGGTCCGCGCGTCACCTGCATTTCAGCCGCGTTCGGCCGTTTGTTGTAGCGCCGCATGAACCTCACGAACTCCGGCTTGGTGAAGCCCAGCAACTGCCACGTCGCCTGGTAGACCAGCACCGCTAAGAGCGAGCCCGTGACGACCACGCGCAGCAGCCAGTAATTGACCTTGCCGGGCTTGACCGCCGGCGCGAAGAAAATGGCCAGCGCGGCTATCGTCAGGAATGCCAGAAAAACGATCTTCAGGGCCCGGAGAAAATCCGGCCCCCGCTCCCCATTCAACATGTCCATGAGGATTTCCAGCATCCATGCTCCTAAAAATGGAAGGCGCGTCACCGATTACTCAGTAACGCGCGTCATTTTACATCATCGCGGCGTACTTATCACCCGATGATTGTCTGCCCGTGCGCTTAGGCCTTCGCCATCAGGTCGGAGACCAGGTGCGTGAACCGCTGCGGGTTCTTCAGCGCGGAGCCTTCTCCCAGCAGCGCCTGCCCGTACAACAGCTCGACGTAGTCCGCCAATTTCGGATTCGCCTGGTCCGCCTCGAACATGGCTTTCATGCGCTTGAGCAACGCATGCTCGGGGTTGAGCTCCAGCAGGCGGAGCTGCTTGGGCACGTCCTGGTTCATCGCACGCATCAGGCGCTCCATGCTCGCGCCCATGGCGTGCTCGTCCGCCACGAGGCAGCAGGCCGAGTCGGTCAGCCGCGGCGACAGCCGCACCTCGCTCACCTCGTCCTTGAGCCGCTCCTTGATGTACGCGGTCAGCGCCTGATAGTCGCCGGCCGCGGCATCGAGATTTTTCTTGGACTCGGCCTTCTCTTCGTCCGTGCCCAATTCGAGCTGACCCTTGTCAACGGCGACCAGTTTCTTGCCCTCGTACTCGCGCAGGCTGTCCACGACCCACTGGTCGATCGCATCGACGAAGAAGAGCACGTCATACCCGCGCTTGACCAGCGCCTCGATGTGTGGCGAGTGCCGCGCCGCGTCAAGGTCCTCGGAGATCAGGTAGTAAATGTCCTTCTGGGTCTCGGGCATGGCCGCGACATACTCTTTCAGCGAAGTCAGCTTGCTGCCTTCGCTCTTCGCGGAGCGGTACATCAGCAGGCCCTTGAGCTTGTCGGCGTTCTCGTAGTCGGAGTGGACGCCCTCCTTCAGCACGCGTCCGAACCCGGCGTAGAACGCCGCATACTCTTCGGGCTTGTCCTTCATCATCTCGGCCAGCGTGCCGAGAATCTTGCCCGTGAGGTTGCTCCTGATCTTACGGATCACCGCATCGTCCTGCAGCATCTCGCGCGAAACGTTCAGCGGCAGGTCGCTCGAGTCGACCACGCCCTTCACGAAGCGCAGGTATTCCGGCAGCAGCAGCTCGAAATCCGCGCCGATGAAGACGTTCCGCACATAGAGGTTCAAGCCGTGTTTTTTATTCGGCATGAGCAGGTCGAAGCCCGCCTCCTTCGGCAGGAAGAGGAGCGCCTTGAACTCGACCGCGCCCTCCACCCCCAGGTGGATGGTCTTCAGCGGCGGGTGGTGATCGTGCGAGAGGTGCGTGTAGAACTCGCTGTACTCCTCTTCCGTGATCTCGCTCTTGGGGCGCTTCCAAAGCGCCTTGATCGTGTTAAGCGGCTCGGCATCCTCTTTGGGCGCCTCGCCCTTCTCGCCGAAGCGGATGGGATAGGCGATGAAGTTCGAGTACTTTTTGACCAGCTCCTGCACGCGCCACGCGTCAAGGTACTCCTCCATGCCCTCGCGCAGCTTGAGCGAGACAGTCGTGCCGGGCTTGTCGCGGGCGGCATCTTCCAGCGAATACGTGCCGTCGCCGGCGGAGGTCCACTTGACGGCCTTCTGCCCCTCGCCGCGCTTGAGCGAGATGACGGTGACCGTCTCGGCCACCATGAACGCGGAGTAGAAGCCCACGCCGAACTGCCCGATCAGCTCGGGAACATTGGTCTGCGCCTTCGCCTTCAGCGCCTCGGCAAAAGCCTTTGTGCCCGAACTGGCGATCACGCCGAGGTTCTTGTCCAGCTCCTCTTCGCTCATGCCCACGCCGTTGTCGGTGATCACCAGCGTCTTGTCGTCCTTGTCGGCGCTGATGTCGATCTTCCAGACCGGCGCGTGGGCCACGATCGTCTTGTCGGTCAGCCCGAGATACTGCGCGCGGTCGATCGCGTCGGACGCGTTGGAAAGCAACTCGCGCAGGAAAATCTCTTTCTTCGAATACAGCGAATGGATCACCAGGTCCAGCACCTGCTGGATCTCGGCCTTAAAGATATGCGTTTTCTTACTCATGGTTTCCTTTGTTCTGATTTCAATTTCTCCGACCCGAATCGACGTGAATCGACTCGACTCAAGTCGAATCGGGTCGAACGATCTTCAGTCCCGGCTGCGCCCGCCGATGATTCCGGAGCGCATCAGGTAATACAGCAGCGTGAGCAGTGAACCCACGGCGCCGGCCACGTAAGTCAGGAACGCCGCGTTGAGCACGCGCCCGGCATCGGCCTCCTGCCCGGGCGACACGATGCCCGCAGAGACCAGGTGCTGTTTGGCGCGGGCGCTGGCGTCCCACTCCACCGGCAGCGTCACGATCGAAAACAGAAAAGCGACCGCGAAGAGGGCGCAGCCCACATAGAGCAGCGGGCGGAACATGAAGCCCGCGGCGACCACATAGAACGCGAACATGCTGCTGATGTTCGTCACGGGAACCAAGGCCGTGCGCAGCACCAGCGGAACATACTGGCTCGCATGTTGCATCGCATGTCCCGCCTCGTGGCAGGCGATCCCGACTGCCGCGAGCGAGTTGGATCCGTAGACATCCGGCGACAGCCGCAGCACTTTTTTTGAGGGGTCATAGTGGTCGGACAAAAACCCGCTGGTTTCCTCTACCGTCACATCGAAAATCCCGTTGCTGCGCAGCATGCGCTCGGCCGCCTGCGCCCCCGTCAGCCCGGAATAACACCGCACCTTGGCGTAGCGGTTGAACGTGACCTTGACCAGCAGCGAAGCGAGCCCCGCCAAAACCAACGTGGGCACCATCACAAGAATCATGTACTGCATATCGAAAAACATCTCATACCTCCCCTTTTGCGCCTCTTAGCCCCTCTTTGTTGAAGCAAAAAACATACCATGCCCGAAAAGCGGCCTTTTCGCAGTGCCAGAGCGACAAACAGGGACATTTTGTCCCAATGGTGCTGTGACAAATCTGGACGCCACGATGTTGAGCTCAAAGCGTACAATCCAAAACAAATACATCCAACGGTTTCTTAATCTCTGCCTTTCTCGCTTGAACCTGTTGCTCTAGGTCGGTCTTTGCGTCCGCGGGCGAGGGCCAAACACCTGCCCCTCCCGTTTTCCACGCATCACCGTGAAACCACGCCAGCAGAAGAATACCCGCATCCGCACGGCCAGCGGACATATATCGACTGACCAATTGGTCAGCGATCGCAGTTTTCGCGCTCTGATTCCAACTGCATTTGACCTCTATGCACAGGCTTACCGTCTCCTGACAGACCGTCGCGCAATCGATCCAGATGTCCGTTCGCGCCCCGGTCTCTCCACCATCGGCCAACTTACGGCTGATCTGCACCTCGCGATTAGCGAAAATCGCCCCCGCCCTCTTGTCCTTGAGATAGCGAACCAAATGGTCAGAAACATCTTCTTCCTTCTTAGGGGAAGCCGGCTTGTTTGTATTCCAAAGGTGACCGACAGCCGGTGGGGTTCCTTGCAGCAATACTTGATAATTTTTCAGCAAAGTCAGAACGTATCGTTGCAAATCGTGGACCGACGCGATGACCGTCTTTTTCTCGTCCGTCAGTTCGTGAATCCGCTGTGCCGACAGCGTGGGCAGGCGTGCTGCGGCCTCGTTGCGTCGCGCAGTCGCGACATGCCCCATGAAGCCTTCAGGATTTTTTGCGAGTACCTTTTCAATAACCTGTGCCGAACCCTTTTTCCCTGATTCAACCAGAACCGTAAACAACCTTCCCTTGAAGCCATAGATCCGATCCAGCATAGACGGCACATAAGACGTCCCAGACTCGTGGCGTGGACATTTTTCCGGAGGATATTGGTTGTCGAGCCACTCGTAAACCACGCCGATCTCTTCTGCCGACCGCGAAAAAAAGGCGTTACGAAAACCTCCCAACTCGTTCCACTCGGATGCGATGGCCGGAGTTTCCAGCCAGCGCCGCCCCCAGTCCGATTGAGCCTCCAACGTTCGGAGAAAGGAAGGAAAGTACTTATCGGAGTCCAGTTGCAGGGCGTACCGACGCAAGACATCGTAGAACGGGTGGCCCAACTGGAAGGCGAACCCGTCTTTCAGCCGTTCGCCCACCCGGCGACGAACGACGTTCGGTTGATGTTGCGCAAGGCAGGACAGAACTTGATCGCAGACAGGGTTTTTAACCGATGTACACCTATCGCTTGGGAACTCGTTGAAGCAGCGAACGGGCAACGCATCATCGACGCCGCATGAATCAGAGCCGAATAAGGCGTCAAAGACAGCCTCCGCCTGTGCCTCGGCTAACCGATCCCCCCACGCATTAAGAACGCCCCACCCGTACTCGTGCGGCAAACACCGGATGAGCGCGTCGCTCGCAACCGCAGGAAACTTACGCGCCAGATCGTCATAGAGTTCTTGGCAGGCATCATTGACGTGAAACCGCAGAAGCTCGACCGCGCATTTCTGCCAAATCACTTCGGGCAACTTCTCGTAAACGTCCGGATGGGCGCGCTTCAGCGTAAGCAATGCCCGGTGCCATACCAAGTCACTCCCCCTCGCTTCAGCACCTTCCGGCGGAGGCGGTGCTTCGCGAAGGAAACGTTCGGCCAGCCGAATCAGACGTTCTCGCTCAATATCCGACAGCTTCTTCCACCCGCCTGCTTGGCGAAAATCCAGTTTATCCCAATCTCCGAAGTTTCCCTTTTCCGCATAGAGATACGTGCAAATTTCGGTGAACAGTTCCAGCGGTATATTGTCAGTTGCCAAATCATCCTTGATCTTGCGATCCAACTGTTGTTGCCAATTGACCCACTTCGCCGCATCTTTCTCCATCGCGTCCTTGTGCGTGCGCTCCGTTTCTTCACGCTCTTTCCGGGAATGCTCCGCTTCAGCCAGAATTTCCCAACAGGTCAGGGGAAAAAGGTCGGGGCGTGCGACATGCATCCGGTCGACAAGTTCGCTCTGTGTCTCCAAAAACGGTTGTCCCCAAGTATACCGCAACAGCCGTCCCCATCGCTCCGCGTCTTCGGAAAAAGGTGACGCAAGAATAAATTCCGCAACACGAACAAGATCGTCGTCATTCTGAAGAAGAGAGCCATCAAAAGCAAACCTTAGCACGAATCCCGTTTTCAACTCATCTCTTCTTATTACCTCCCGTAGAACGGCTAACCGCAACGACTGATGACTGACAAACGCTTCCTGCGACCACATGCACTCGCCCGGAATACTTTCCTTGCCCAAACTGGCGACCATTGACTGATTAACCGATGGCAAAAGAAAAGGGCTTTTGAACTGACGTCCCGCTGCAAGATATCCGTCCGCCAGCAAAGAAATAAGTTCATCCGACCGTGTTGAAGCCGCATAATTCCAGTACCGCGTGTAGACTGCGCACACCCAATCTTTAGCAACATCTACCTCATAAATGCCGGACGTTTCCCCCAGCCATTCGTTCGCCCAAGCCAAGGGTTTTGAAGATGTTGCGGGATCGAGTCGTGCTAACAATGGACCGAAATAACGGCGTCCCAAGAAGGATCGATACCCACTCGTTTCCACTAACAACGCATTGCGCGGCCGCACAACAAATGGCAACACCTCGTCAACCGACAACATATCCGGCCAACAGACGAAAAGCAAAGCACCGCGCCATCGGTCGCTCTTATCGGCCAACCGGTCCAGCATCGGCCGCAGCCGCCGTTTGATTTCAACATCGGAACAACGGCTGAGAGCGAACACGGCATCCTGCCGCCGCGTTTCGTCCCTCGTCTCATCCACAGCAAAATCGGCAAGGAGTTCCCAGTATTCGCAGGCACGGGCAATATCAACGGCCAATTCGATAGCCCAGTTATTGGCGGGAGAGCCGGACGTGAAAAGAAAATCCCGCAACACCTTCAACGTCTCAGGAGACTTCAAGCTGCCCAATGAAAATCCGCTGTCTCGCCACAGTTGCCCCACCACCGAATCTGCTCTATTTAGCAGCGCTTGACAGAGCCCATTCATTTTCAACCGCGCCAAATCGCGGGTGAGAAAACTTTCCGGCGACAACTCAAACACCTGGTCAGCCAGCGTCGAATCATCCGTCATCAGCCACTGCGCGACACCCATGCGTTGCGCGAACAGGCAGCGGTTCTCACGATCCAGCAACAGACATTCCCATTGGCCGCGCGGAACATGTTTTTGAAAACCGGCTGCGGCAAGATAATCGCCATACGTTGCGTGCGCAAACCCGGCGCATTCCCCGCCCCACGACGCAAAGACACCCCTTTGCAGAGATATCTCAATCAAGTCGCGGGAAACGTTCTTCCCATCCTCAAGGGCTGACACGGGCAATGCCGATGGCGGACAATCCGCCTCCCGGACACCCATGAAAACGGCGTTCTTACCGGACAGACTCAGGTTCAGCGCGATCCATGCGGTACAGTCAAAAACCTGCTCTCTTGAAAAGCGGCAAGCGCTCGGATCCAACGCTTTCGTTGGCGAAGGATTCTCGTCGCAAAGGGACTGGATGCCTTGCCACCAAATTTCCTGCGAGGTCCAAGTGCCCCTGTCCCTATTTTGCGCAAATGCCTTCAGAACAAAATCACAGCCAAGCGGATTGCCGCACAGGTTCCAAAGATCATGTTCCCGCAAAAGACTTTCAACTTTAGAGACATCAAGACCTTCTTCTTTGACCCGCGTCTTAATGTCGTCTTCTGAAAAGGGAAGAAGGCGATACCGAAGAAGCTTTTTCAACGCATCGCTGACAGCCGCAAGTTGGCGGCATTCGCGGGAGGCGACCCACACATGAATATCGTCTGGCAGTTCCGTGACGCACTGACAAAGGGTTCCCGCCAAATCCAAAGCCTCGTCCAAACCATCCAAAATCAACGTGTGTCCAGTATCCGCCTTGGAGGCACCTTCTATTTTGTTCGCTAGCCCCTGCTGATTTCCGGAAAAATAGGCCAGCCTGACAAACGTTGCCTTGCCAGTCAGCCGGCGTTTCAACTCCTCCAAAAAATGACTCTTGCCCATGCCCCCTTCCGCAACAAGCAAGCCGCTGCGTGGCGTTGACACGAGGTCGTCAACAGTGATGTGCGGAGCAGCCTCCATATCCGTCGACTCGCCCACACGCTGTATGAACCGTTGAATCATGGCTGAGCCGGACGTTTGACAACAGCTTTGAATTGGTTGCCGTCGCGGTCATCGATAAAGTCGATGTCCGGGTACGCCTGCAGAGAGCGGATAATCCCGCTTCCCAGTCCCCTATAAGGCAGAATTTTAGCCACAAACGATGCAAGAATAGGGTTCCGCATATTGGAAATGCCGGACTTCATGTTTTCGACAGTCATGCTGTTCGGCAGATGACCGGGGCTAATGATCTCGACGCGGTTTGAAAAAATGAAAATCCTGATCGGAGCGGAAACAAAATAATTGCGGTGAACAAGCGCGTTCGCAACCAATTCTTCCCAGACGAGAGGAGGGATTTCCGGTTTTCCAACGGAGTTGACAGACTGGCCCGCCTGAAAGTTCCGCATGTTGTTACGTAGAAAACGGACAGCCTCGTCAAACATCTGGGCGATATTGCCGGTGATGTCCTTACTGTCCAAATAATTCGTTGCGTCAATCAAATCGCTTGGAAAAGAAACTGCCTTGATGATGAAAGCCGGAAGACGCAGATGAGGCTCCGTGGCAAAAAGAAGTGTCCCCGCAATATTGAGCCGTCCATCAACCGCGCACAGATCCAGGTTACTCAAGACACGTGAAAATGGAACACCAGCTTTTTCGAGGGGCTTGCCAAACTGCATCTGAAAAATCTGCGAGAAATACAACAGGTTGATGTCGTTTTCCGATGTGTTAGCAACGGGAGTGGCATCGGCGTGAATCAGATCAGAATTCTGGAACATGCGCTGAAGTTCCTCGCGGGCCAATGCCTTGCGGTTATCAGCCCCCTTCTTCACCCAGAAGTTACCATCCTTGTCTTGATACGGCTTGGCCATTCCAGAGGGGACACTGACGACGACGACCAGCCCGTTTGGCGTTTCAATGTTTTCGGTCAGAATTTGCGGCTCGGGCCGGACGAATTGCGAGGCAGCGTTGGAGATGCGCTTGTTGAGGTCGGCAACCTCGCGGGTGGTCAAGCCTGTCACCGTCCCATCGTCCGCGACGCCAACGAAAATCTGACCGCCGTCACAGTTGGAGAACGCGACGATGTCCTCGGCGAGTTCCATCTCTTGCTTGACAACGCGCTTGAACTGGTGGCGGCTATCTTCTCCGCGACGGATTGTGTCGAGAAGTTCAATGGCTGTCATGGTTCGCCTCCTATCGCATGAATGTTGGGATTATCTGTATCGCGACCTCACCAACTAGTTTGCCACGATGTTGATCAGCCGGTTCGGCACGCAGATGACTTTGCGGATGGTCAAGCCGGCCAACGCGTCGCGGACCGACGCCTGTTCGAGCGCAAGCCGTTTCATCGTATCCTCATCCGCGCCCGCAGGCATCATGACGCGGGCCTTGGCCTTGCCGGCAAGCTGGACCAGCACCTCGACCTCGTCGACCTTCAGCACGGCCTCGTCGTAGGCGGGCCACGGCGCGTAGGCGAGCGTCGTTGTGTGTCCCAGCGACTCCCACAGCTCCTCGCACAGGTGCGGCGCGAAAGGCGCCAGCAGCAGCACGTAGGTTTCTGCGGCTTCGCGGGACAGCGGCTTGTTGCTGCCCGAGAACTCGTTGATGAAAATCATCATCTGGCTGATCGCCGTGTTGAAGCTCATGGTCTCAAGGTCGTCCGTGACCTTCTTGATCGTCGCGTGCAGCACGCGGCGCTTTTCGGCGGACATCGGCTCGCCGGTGAGCGGCTGCTCGACGATCATGCGGAAGGAGCGCTTGAGGAAGCGGAACACGCCCTCCACGCCTTGGGTGTTCCACGGCTTCACCGCCTCCAGCGGCCCCATGAACATCTCGTAGAGGCGCATGCTGTCCGCGCCGTATTCGCGGATCACATCGTCGGGGTTCACCACGTTCTTCAGCGATTTCGACATCTTGGCCGCGAACTCGACCAGCTTCTCGCCGGTCTCCTTGTGGTACGTCCCGTCCGTGCGGTGCTCGACCAGCTCCATCGGCACCAGCGCGCCGCGCAAGTCCTTGTACGAAATCCCGAGGATCATGCCCTGGTTGACCAGCTTCTGGAAGGGCTCCTTGGTTGTGACGTAGCCGAGATCGAAGAGAACCTTGTGCCAGAAGCGCGCGTAGAGCAAGTGCAGCACCGCGTGCTCCGCGCCGCCGACATAGAGGTCCACCGGCATCCAGTATTTCTCTTTGACGGGGTCGATGGCCATCGTGTCGTTGATCGGGTCGATGTAGCGCAGATAGTACCAGCAGGAGCCGGCCCACTGCGGCATGGTGTTGGTCTCGCGGCGGCCCTTCATGCCCGTGGCCGGGTCGGCGTAGTTCAGCCACTCCCCGGCCTTGGACAAGGGCGGCTCGCCCGTGCCCGTGGGCTTGAAATCCTCCAGCTCGGGCAAGGTCAGCGGCAGGTCGTTCTCGTCCACCAGGCGCATGGAGCCGTCCTCCATGTGGATCACCGGGAACGGCTCGCCCCAGTAGCGCTGGCGGCTGAAGAGCCAGTCGCGCAGCTTGTACTTCACCGCGCCTTTGCCGATGCCGCAGGCCGCGAGCCACGCGGTGGTCGTGCGCTTGGAGTCGTTGACCTCCATGCCGTTGATGTCGAGCCCCTGCGCGTTCGCCGAGCGGATCATGCGGCCGTTGCCGGTCCAGCACGCCTGGCCCGCCAGCACCGCCGCCACGTCCGCCCCGGCGGCCGCAGCCTCCTTGGCGTCAGGCTCGATGATACAGACGACGGGGATCGAAAACTTCTGCGCGAACTCGAAATCGCGCGTGTCGTGCGACGGCACCGCCATGATCGCGCCCGTGCCGTAGCTGAGCAGCACGTAGTCCGCGATCCAGACCGGGATCTGCCCGCCGGTCACCGGGTTCACCGCGTACGCGCCCGTGAACACGCCGGTCTTTTCGGTGTTAAGCTCTGTGCGGTCCATGTCGCTCTTGCGGGCGGACTCCTCGCGATACCGCGCCACAGCCTCGCGCTGGGCCTCGCTGCCGATGGCGTCGATGAGCGGATGTTCAGGCGAGAGCACCATGTAGGTCGCGCCGAAAAGCGTGTCGGGCCGCGTGGTGTAGACCGTGACGGGCTGCCCCGAGCCCGCGATCGCAAAGGTCACCTCCGCGCCCTCCGACTTGCCGATCCAGTTGCGCTGCATCTCCTTGATGCCTTCCGACCAGTCGAGTCCTTCCAGGTCCTCCAGCAGCCGCTCCGCGTACTGGGTGATCTTCAGCATCCACTGCCGCATCGGCTTGCGCACGACCGGGTGGTTGCCGCGCTCGCTGCGGCCGTCGATCACCTCTTCGTTCGCCAGCACCGTGCCCAGCGCGGGGCACCAGTTCACCGGAACCTCGGCCACATACGCCAGCCCTTTCTTGTAGAGCTGCTCGAAGATCCACTGCGTCCACTTGTAATACTTCGGGTCCGTGGTGTTGACCTCGCGGTCCCAGTCGTAGCTGAAGCCCAGCGCCTTGATCTGCTCGCGGAAACGGTTGATGTTCCGCTCGGTCGTGATCGACGGATGGGTCCCGGTCTCCACGGCATACTGCTCGGCGGGCAACCCGAACGCGTCCCACCCCATCGGATGCAGGACGTTGAAGCCGCGCATGCGCTTATAGCGGCAGAGGATGTCGGTGGCGGTGTAGCCCTCCGGGTGACCCACGTGCAGACCCGCGCCGCTGGGATAGGGGAACATGTCGAGGCAGTAGAACTTCGGCTTGCCCGTCTCAAAGTCGTTCACCTTGAACGTCTTATTCGACTCCCAGAACGTCTGCCATTTCTTCTCGATCGCCGTGAAATCATACTCGCGTGTGGTCATAAAGGAATCCCATGGGTTAAAAGGCCAAATATAGCATCTTGGCCGCGAAATATCTATACGGCTTTATAAACCCCAGCAATTCTAATTGCGCCCTCAGTCCCCAAGGATGTATTGTTCTCTCCGCTTAATATTTTGGTTTAGCCTTTTTTTGGGGGGACTACGTGATGCACTGTTTCTTTCGGTTGTATGCCTTGGCCGTGTGCCTGGCCTTATGTTCGTCCGTCGCGTCCGCGGAGCCTTCTCCGGTTTTCGGGCCTGAAGCGTTTCCCGAGCCGCAGACAGCGCAGGTGCAGCCCGCTCAGGCGCAAGCGCTGATCCAGAAGGAGTGGCAGGTGCAGCGCGGCGAAAAGCCTGCGGCGGAGGCGGCGCGGGACGAGTGGGCGCGTGCGGCGCGGCTCTTGCAGCGGCAGACGGAGCAGGCGCAGCCCGGCGGCGCGGCGCGGGACCAGCGGCGGGCGCGGCTGGACGCGCTGAAGCCGCGTTTGGACACGGCGCAGGGAGCAGCGGCCGAGTCGCTGTATCAGGAACTCCGCAGCCTGAAGCGGGAACTGCTGCTGGCTGACGCCCAGATCGATTTCAAAGCGATCCTCTGCATCGATAACCCTTACGTCCACGGGTCGGAAGCCCTGCACGAGATCCGTCACCGCACCGAGAACTGCGCCACGCCGGGAGGACGTCTGTTGGTTCTCGAAAGGCTGGGCCCGGACGCCGCCGTGCGGAAGCTGGCGCCCCAGGGTGTTCCCGCCGCATTCTGGCGCCCCGACCTCTCGTTCGACGGAATGAAAGTGCTCTACGGCATGAAAGCCGAGAACCAGCCCGCCTATCACTTGTACGAAATCGGGCTGGACGGCACCGGCGCGCGCCAGATCACCAAGGGCGACTACAACGACATGGACCCCATCTATACGCCCGACGGGCACATCGTCTTCTCGACCTCCCGGTGCAACCAGTTCCTGCGCTGCGGCGACTCGAAATTCAGGATGTTCATTCTGGCGCGCTGCGACGGGGACGGGAAAAACATCTACTTCATCAGCGCGAACAACGAAGCCGATTACACCCCCGCCCTGCTGCCGGACGGACGGATCCTCTACACCCGCTGGGAGTATGTCGACAAGGAGGTGAACCGCCTCCAGAGCCTGTGGACGGTCAACCCGGACGGAACCGGCGCGGGAGCCTACTGGGGCAACCAGAGCCGCTGGCCGGACATGCTGATGAACGCCCGGCCCATTCCGGGCACGCAGAAGGTTGTCTTCCAGGCGCCGGGCCACCACTTCTGCTACGACGGACCGCTGGGAGTGGTCGACACGGGCGAAGGCATGAACTACCCGGACGGCGTGTACAACCTGACCCCGCACATCCCGTGGGCCGAGGTCGGAGCCGGCCCCGCAGACAGGGCCTTCCGCTCCGGATTTCAGGCACCCGCGTGCTACAAGGCCTTCCAGACGCCGTTCCCGATCAGCAAGGACCTTCTGCTGGTGTCCGCCCGACTGGGGCAAGACATTGCGCTCTCGAAAGACGCCGACCCCGGCTGGTTCAACCTCTACCTGATGGACTACGACGGCAACATGGAGCTGCTTTACAAAGGCAGCTACAACATCCTGCACGCCCAGCCGGCGCGCGCGCGGCAGCGGCCGACCACCATTCCCTCCCATGTCCGCTGGCCCGGGAAGAGGGTCGCGGCGGATCAGCAGGCCGAGGAAGGCACGGTGTTCAGCTCCGACATCTATGAGGGCACCACGATCCCGCGCGGCGCGGTCAAGGCCCTGCGCGTGATGGAGATCGGCTCCGTCTCCTTCGGCGACTGCGTCGGCTCCCGCTCCTCCATCCGCGAAGCCGACCCTTACCGCGGCAAGGGCGCGTTTCCCACCCCGGCGTGGATGCTGCCCGGATCGCCCGCAATCTCCTTCGTGTACGACGAAGGGATCAAACGGGTGCTGGGCACGGTTCCGGTGGAGGCGGACGGCAGCGTGCATTTCAAGCTTCCGGCGGTGCGCTCCGTCTTTTTCCAGCTGCTGGACGAGAAGGGCCGGTGCCTCCAGACCATGCGCTCGTTCACCCATGTGATGCCCGGCGAGGTCCGCGGCTGCGTGGGCTGCCACGAGACCCCGTCCGTGGCGCCGCTGGCTCTGCCGAAAACGTCGACGGCCATGTGCCGGGCGCCGAGCGTGTTGACGCCCCCGCCGTGGGGCGACGCCAGCATCAGCTTTCCCCGTTTCGTGCAACCGGTGTTGGACAAACACTGCATCACCTGCCACGGCGGGGCCAATCCCAAGGGCGGGATGGATCTGACCCACCGCGTCGAAGCGGGGTCGCAGGTGAGCTGGCCTTATGTGAGACTGGTTTTCGGGAATAACCCCAAAACGGTGGACGACTTCCCGAGCACCAGCGTCGCCGGACCGATCTTCCCGTACTGCACCTATCCCAATCCGAACTGGAAGATCCCGACCCAGGACACGGTCGTGCCGCCGATGACGGCGATGTCGTACAAGAGCAAGCTCGTCTGGATCGCCACCTCCGGCAAGCACCACGACGTCAAGGTCACGCCGCGCGAGGAAGCGCAGCTCGTGGCCTGGGTGGATGCGCTCTGCCCCTATCTGGGACTGGAGGAGATCGTCGATCGGCCGGACATGCCGGCAGACGCCTACTACGCGAATTCCGCGTACAAAGGCCTGACCTATCCGCCCCGGATGCGCACCGCCCCGATGGTCCACAAAGCCTTCTGTCAAGACAATTTCGAGAGCCAAGACGACCGTCTGCCGAAAGACGACAAGGGAGCGGTGCTGTCTTCGGTCTACTTCAAAGACGGCAAGCGTTTCTACCGGATACCCTGAGCCCTAGCGGGCCGTCTAGCCCCGTACAGCCCGAGCTTTGAAGAATGTGTAGCAGAAAACGCCGTCGGCTGCCGCTGTGCGATAGAGGTCGCGGACGCCCGCGTCGAACGCCGGCCGCTCCGCGAGTCCGGCGGCGACGGCCGTCTCGCGAACGCCTTCGATCATGGCCGTAAACGTCTTCTTGGTGAAGCCTTCGACCAGCCCCGGCCGGCTGGCATCGACATATACCATGCGGGGCGACACGCGCACCTCCCCGTAACCCGCGCTGACCAGCAACGGATAGAGCTCGCGTCCGATCATGGCGTTGCCGCCGGCCCGCCGCTGCAGCTCGACCTGGCAGCCGATCACCCGGCGGGCCGCCTCGCTGTCGGGATGGAAATAGGCCGCCCCGTGGTCGCCCTCGATGACCGTGACCGTGCCGCCCGGCTTAAGCATGCGCTTCAGCGCGAGCAGCGCGTCGACCGGCCGCGCGAGATGCTCCAAGACGAAACAGACGAAAAGATGATCGAACGACGCGGGCTCGAACGGCAGATTGAAGATGTCCGCCTGCTGAAAGCGCACGTTCGTGAAGCCCGCCGCGCTCACCTTTGCCTGCGCCTCCTCGACCGACGCCTGGGAGATGTCGACGGACGTAATGTGCGCGCCGGGACTGTTTTTGGCGAGGGTCGCCGTCTGCGCTCCTACCCCGCATCCCGCCTCAAGCACGCGGCACCCTGCGGGATAGAGCGTGTCCGCATGCAACAGCTCGACCAACGTCGAAGCTTGGTCCTGCAGCCGCTGACTCTCTCTTGGGTCATATCCGTGAACGTATGTCTGCTCCATTCTCAACCCTCCCGCCGAATGCTCTCGCACGGTTCCAGCTCGCGCCGAACCCGCTCTTGCAGGTCGTTCGGCAGCATCTGCTGCGCCTGTGCCATATCCGTTGCATCGCACATCATTCACCTTCCATCATGAAACGCCCCGACCAATAGCGGGGTCATTGAAACTTTGCCCGGATATCGCTAAAGATATCATCGGCAGAACGACCAGCCGCCGTCCCTTCCCTAACCATCTGAAGCCTCCGCGCGATTTCAACCTCCTGCGACTCACTTAGCTCGTAATCGTGAGGATCTTCAAGACTGAGAATCAGATCATGAGCAAGACGGGCACGCTCACTCACCGACAACGACATGGCGTCTTTTCTGATTTCTTGAACCGTTTGCATGGTTAAATGATATGCTCCAGACAGTGGCGTTGTCAATTATCCGGTCGCGCGCGAGCACATTTACACTTGGGTTGAAGGCCCACACCAGCTTTTTGCATATTTCGCGTAGCTCGCTCTTTCTGACCAACAGCCTACTACCCTTTCTCCCTCACCGGATCGGCACGATGCCGGACCTGTCCACCGCGTTCCCCCACTCCGCGAGGTAGGCCGGGCCGTAACCGGCCCGCGCGTAGGTCTGCGCTCGCCACTTGTCCGCCAGCACACACTACTTTTCCCAGCTTTTCTTCAGCGCCTTGATCTCCGGGTTCCCAACGCCGGTCTGGCCCTCGACCTCGTTGTCTTCAATCGTGAACCGCGTCGACGGGCTGTCGATCTGGAAGGCGACGGGCGACGGGACGCCCGGCGCCCAGAAGTACGCATGGTTGCGTCGCAGGACAACCGCGTCGCTGCTTTCGCCCGCGCGACAGGCCACCTGCGCGTCGCGCACCACGTTGAACTCCACAACCGTGCCGACGATGGAGGCGGAGCGGTCCAGCACGCCGGCATCGGCCTTGCGGCTGACGATCAACACGCCGTTGCCGCGCGGGCGGATGAACGAGTTGTGCCGCAGCACGTTGCCCAGCGCGCGGGGAAACTCGACGGGCAGGTTCGCCTCGTCGCCGCTCGTGACCACCGCGCCGTCGCTGCACTCCTCGGTCCGGTTGCCCTCGGCCAGATTCCAGAAAAGCGGGCTGATCCCGCGGTTCCACGTGCGCGGCATGGAGGAGGCCAGCGTGGTGCCGTTGGCGTAGAAATACAGCCCCGGCTTGCGCTGCCGCGCGATCGTGTTGCCGGCGACCACGTTCTCGACGCAGGAGATCCAGAGCTGCACGCCCGTCATGCCGTCCGGCGTGTGGTTGCCGACGATCAGATTCTGGTAGAACATCGTGCCGACCGCCACGACCGAACCGGCCTGCGGCGCGACGCGCCACGGACGGTCCAGCGCGAGCCGCTCGCCAGCCCGCGACACGACCCGGCGCGTCTGTCCCTGACCGGGCCCCGCAAAGACCGTCACATAGTATTCGCCGAGCGGCGGCTCCTCCGTCCCGTCGTCGAAGTCCGGCGGCCAGAAGGGCGTCTCGCGCCCCTGGGCGTCGTGCGCCAGTTGCTCGCGCTTCACGTTGCCCAACCGCTCGTCCGGCGTGGGCCGGAGGGTCTGCGGCAGCGTCACGCTCTGGGCGTCCGCGCCGGCCAAGGGCCCGAAATACATCGTGCGGTGGTTGCCTTCGAACAGGATCATCTCGCCGACGTTCTGATCCGTCCCCGCGACCCCGCCGAAACGCGCCTGACCGGCTTCTCCTTCCGCCTCGACGCCGTTGCCCGCGATCCAGTTGTGCGCCACCGAACCGTGCCCGGTCGAGAGCCAGATGAGCCGCCGCGCGGTCGGCCCGCCCGCCGCCGCGCCGGCCGGAGAGGCCACGACGTTGTTTTCGATCACGCACTCCTCGATCGGCTCGGTGCGTCCGAGGATCGCCGCCTCCGCGTTGCCGCCGTAGCGGGTGACCGAGACCAAGCGGTTGCCGATGAAGCTCGACTGCCGCGTGCCGGAAAGAAACAGCGGCGTGCGTCCCCACAGCTCGTTCTCGCGGATCATTCCGCCGCGCAAATTATGGACAAAGAGGCCGCAGTTCTCGCCCTGTTTCCCTTCGCAGTCGGCGACCGTGACGTGCCGCACCTCGCACCCGCTCACCCACTCCGTCTGGCGTAACGCCCGGATCGCGATGCCCTGGTTGATCTGCGTGTTACCGAGCACCGTCAGCTCCGCAAGCGACGCGCCGTCGCCAGCGAGCCACACCGCCGCCCGGCTGGCATAAAGCAAGCCCCCCTCCTTGCAGTCGAACCGCACGCACTCCTCGCCCTGAATCACGACCCTGCCGGCCGTGTTGGTCGGCCAAGGTTTGTCGGAGGGACTGTCCTTCGGATCGGCCGTCAGGACAAACGCATCCAGCGAGAGTCCGCCTCCCTTGACGTTGCGCCACACGAACCGGTGCTTGCCCGCCTTGATCTTCAGTGACGCGGTCTGCGACCAGCGGAAGACCCCGAACCCGCCGGTATTCGGCAGATTATCGAGAACAGCCCACTCGCCGCCGTCGATCTGAACCGCATGGTTGCCGCTCACGCCCGGCTGATTCCACGTCGACATGTCGGTGGCGTAGCGGAGCCAAACCTTCCATTCGCCCGACTGCGGCACGTCGATCTCGTAGGTCATCGAATCTCCGGGCGTGTGGATGGCTCCGGGTGCCATACCCCATCCCGATGCGTCGAAACGGGTGAAAGAGGCGACCGGGCTGGTCGCGAGCGCGAGCGTCGTCTTTTCCCGGCCCGCGCCGACCAGCGCCACACGCGCGGGAATCCGCAGCGTGCCGGTGAAGGCGAACGTCCCCGCCGGCAGCTTCACGGTGCCGCCGCCCCGCCGGGCCATGGCGTCCAACGCCTCCTGAAGCGCAAGGGTTCCGTCGGACAAGGGGCGGAGGGTCTTGACCCTGTCGGGCCGCTTGTTCTCCCGCACCTCGAGCCGCACAGGTCCACCCCAGCCCCATTTCCCGCCGCGTCCGCCATGGAGCCAGACCTCATAAATGCCGGACTTGAGGTCGGAGGGCAGCGTGAACGTGACCGCGTACTTGCCCGCTTCGGAGACCGCGGTCCAGCGCCCGGCCTGCCCGGCCGCGCGGAGATAGACGAAGGCCCTGCGGCCATCGGGGCGGCACGCCAGATTCCGGCCGAACACGCGCACCGACTCGCCGGGAGCGGCTGCCGCAGGCCCGCACCACCACGGCTGGGGCGCATTGATCATGATCGGGGCCGAATAGCCCGCCGCGTTCTTCACGGCCACCATCATCGGCCCGTCAAAAGCCGAGTCGGGCAGGGTGACCGCAACCTGGTCGTTCGTAGCCATCTGGACTTTCGCCTTTAAGCCCCAGCCGCCCAGATGGTCGGGATGTGTCCCCCAAACGAACACGTCGCTTGTCAGGTTGGTGCCCACGAAGAAGAGCGTTTCGTCCGGCCCCGCCTCTTGGCTGTGTTCGTAGATCTGCGGCGCACCGCCAACACTCGGCAACACAGGCAACTCGAATGCATCACCCGGCGGCATTGCGTCCTGCGGCCCCTGCGGCAGCGATGTTGCGGCCAGCGATACCATCGAGAACAAAGAAGCGGCAAACGTGTAAACCTTCATCGTGATTCTCCTAACGCATGTCTTCGAACTTCCTACAGCCAAGTCGTGCTCAGTAACGCAGCACCCGCACGTCACCCTGCTCCATGTTCAGTTCCACGCGCGGACCGCTGCCGAGGCGTGTGCCGTCCAGCGCGTCGCTCACCGGCCTCGCGCGTCCGGTGTCGAACAGCACCGGCCCGTTCGTGTGCGCCTGCACCGAGAGGTAGCCATCCGTTGCCCAGAGCGCCGGGCCCGGCTGCGTGAAAAGATGCACGCCCGACGCCTTCGCGAGGGCTTGGATCAGCTCCGGGGTCAGTTGCGGCACGCCGACGAACACGTCCAGTCCCGCCGCCGAGCGCCGCATCGCCACGGCCGCAGAGCCGTCGGAGTAGGCCGCCAAAATCTCGTCGGGCCGAGCCTCCACGCTGAAAAGCGGCTGAATCGGCACCTTGGGCCCCCACGCCTGCGTCAGCCCGTTCTTGCGGCCAAGCTCCGTCGGCGCGACCTCCGCCGTCGGCAGCGTAACCGGCTTGGCCGTGAACCCGGTCACCTCTTTGATTCCTGCCAAATCGACGCGGTCGGGATAGAGATAGCCCGGTGCCCAGCACCAGACGCGCGTGACCTCCGCATCGCGCCCCCCGCCAAACCAGCCTTTCACACGCGACCAAATGCCCGCATCGTCTACCGTTTGTAGTGGCGCCGTCAGGCGCTTCTCTTTGAGCGCCTTCCTCTGCTCTGCCGTCAGCCGCCACGCGGAGAAGAAGATCTGCATGCGGGCGGGCACCTTGCCTTCGAGCACGTCCGAGAGCAGATACTGTCCGTACGGCGCGCCGCAGCGTCCGAGCGCGGCGCGGCCTTCGTAGATGAGCGGCCGCGCGGCCTGCTCCGAACCGCCGGTGAGATGGCACATGCTGTCCTCGTCGATGATCGCCGCGATGTCGGGCGAGAACGGTCTTCCGCGCCGCGCCATCGCTTCGTCCACAGGACGCAGCCGCACGATCTCCCGCCAGATCGCCGCGTCGTTGAACCAGCCCTGGCCGGGCAGATCCATCCACCACGTGCCGAAGCCGCGCAGCGCGGCCTGGGCCGTGTTGCGCAGCATCACCTGCCGCGTCTGCTTGAGGTCGACCAGCCCGCCTTCCTGCGCATGCTCCACCGTGCGCGGGTCGAGATAGGTGCGCGAGTCGTCCTCGTTGAGCCAGAGGATGCCCGCGCGCTTCACGCTTTCCGCCGCGCTCATGGCCGGCGCGGTGCCCAGCCACTCGCGGTCCGTGTAGGAGATCGGCGAGCACAGGATATCGATGTCTTTGCTTTTGAGCAGCGAACCGAGCGCGTAGTGACCGCTGGTCGGCGCGCCGTTGCCCAGCGGCGGGAACTCGAAGCCGTAGCCGTAGAAGAAGAGCACCAGCTTCTTGCCGTCCGTGCCGCGGAGGCAGGCAGCGGCAAGCGCGGCTACGAAATCGGCCATCTCCTGCTGCTGGAAACGGGCGAACTCGATGAGCCGGCCTTCGCGGGACGGATCGCGCAGCAACCCGTTGGGGTGGCCGCGGCGCTCCTCTGAGGTCGGCGGCTCGGCGGTCGCCGCAGCCGGGTCGCCCCGCTGCTTCAGCCATTCGCGAAACGCCGTGCGCGTGGCGGGGTCATAGCCGCTGAGAGGCCTTTCCCACGAGTTGTAGTAGAACCATTCGCCCGTGTTCTGTCCGCACGGATGCAGACCCGCGAAGCGGTCGGGAAAGGCTTCGCAGAGGTGGTGCGCCAATTTTTCCAACTGCGCGCACATGTCGGCGCGATAGGTCCGGTCCGACACGCAGGCGACGGGCCAGGGCGTCTGGCCGTCGTACACCATCCGCGCTTCGGGATGGCTCGCCAGCCACCAGTTCGGCGCGTTGGCGTCGACCCGCGGCACCAGCAGCACGTCCGGGTTTGCGGCGATGATCCGGCGGCAGAGCGCGTCCAGCGGCGTCCAGTCCTGCTTTTGCCCGGGCTGCGCCCAGCAGGTCGGTGCCGCGAACGAAACGAGGTTGACGCCCGCGTCGCGCGCCAGCGCCACCTGGCTCAGGAACGAGCCCTGCGGCCCGCCGATGCAGGAGTAGACGCCGCCATCCACACGGTAGACCGACGGATTGAGCGACTGGCCCGGCTTGGCCTTCACGCGAAACGTGCAGCGGTACGTCTGTCCCTTGACAAAGCTCAGGTTACAGCGGCTGTGCAGGTGGAAGTCCGGCCAACCGCCACCGTCTTTCGGCGCGTTGAACGTGACGTACACAGCGTTGTCGGCCTGACCGACCGTGCTGGCCGCGCCGGGCGGCCAGACGCTCCACGTTTGGCCGAACGCGGCCTGCGTGGCGAAGCTGCCGGGCGGCAGAACGTCTGCGCCCGTACCTGCGTCAGCGAGCCGAAGGTCCGACAGCCACACCTCGCCGGGTATGTTGGCGAAACGGAAGTGCAGGGTGCCGTTGCCCGCGACATCGGCGTCCGCCGTGAACTCGAACGAGCGCTCGCCCCACTCTTCGCCGACCGCGATCCGCCCGCTGTTTTCGCTGCCCCAGAAGAAGCGCGGCGGGACGGGCGTGCCGTTGACGTGGATCTGCGGACCTCCCGCCGTATTCTGAACCCGCACCGTCAGCGGCTTAGCCTCGCCCGCGAAAACGTTGAAGTTTCCCCAGGCGTCCGCCGCAGAAATCTCCTGCTCGCCCGTCTTGTCGATGACGGTCTCGTTGCTGCGCGTGAGCACAAAGCGCTGCTGTCCCGGTGCGAAGGGCATCGAGACATGGCAGACGCCTGCGGCCCGATCGAAGCTCTTCTGCGTATCGCCGCTGTGGATCGTGAGGCGGGCGGGTGCGGTCAGAAAGAGCGTCGCAAAGACTTCGTCCGTCAATTTGTCGGAACCGCCGGGCAGAGCGGTCTTCTTCTCGGGGTCGCCCGGCTTGACGAGGCCCGCCACGGCTTTGGGATGTGTCCGGTAGAAGTAATACACCGCATCTTCAACGATCTTCGGCGGCGTCCCGCGCTTGAACCACTCGATGAAGTAGCGGCTGGCGTCGAGAAAGGCCGCGTGCGACAGCATCGGCCCCCAGTTGTTATTCCAGTGCCGCGTTTGGAAAGGTGCGCCGAACGGCGCGACATACGAGGCCTCGCCCCAGTCGTTCCATGTCACGATCTCGACCCACGTGGCCTTGTCGCGGATCGCGCCCTCCCACTGCTGGGCGAAGCCCTCGAAGCCGCGCGAATCATAGATGCGGTAGTTGCCGCCGAGACCGCGGTAGTAGGGCGTGACGCTCGCCATGAAGAGCTTGCCCGCGCCGAGCCACTTTTGGGCAAGCAGGCGGTTGCTCTCGGTGATTTGCGCGGACGTGCCAGCCGCGCCGAAATTGAAAAAGCCGTCGAGCGGCTGATGATCGCTGAACACCTGATCCACCTGCGCCTGATTCGGCATCTCGGCGGCGGGATTCGGATAGTAAAAGGGGACGTAGACGATCGCGCGGTCACCCGTGAATTCTTTGCGGATGAAGTCGGTCTGCTCACGGCCGCCCGCGAAGGTGGAGAGCACGGGCTTGTTGTCGTAGCGGAACTGGTTGGGATGACTGCGGAAGGTCTCGACCATGTCGCGCGTTTCATCGGAGGTCAGGCCCGTGGCGTAGTCCGCCGAGAAGAACAGTTTGAAGTCCGTGCCCAGCTCCTTGGCGGCCTGATAGATGAGCAGCGAACGCTGTTTATAGTGCGGCTCGCGCAGCGTCCAGCCGCCGCAGTTCAGCGCGAAGCCGTCGATCCCGGCAGCCTGCGCCGCACGGATCTCGCGCTGGTAATCCGCAATCTTCGAATCGCCGCCATAGGTCGGAATGCAGACCATGTAGTGCGCGAAAACCTTTTTCGCGGACTCTCCGGCACAAGCCATTTGCCCCACTGCCAGCATCACCAACGTCAAGCGCTCAATAACCCTTATCATGCATCTATTATGCGGGCGTGTGTGTGAAGGAGTCAACCACCCAGCAATTCTAAATATGTCCAAGAAGCGCCTCACGGCGCCACTACAAACGAAAGAAAGCCTAGGGGAATCCGTTTGTAGTGTGCCCGTAAGGGCATTCTTCAATGGCATGCAAAGCCATATTTAGAATTGCTGGTCAACCACCGGTTCCAGAACTTTTCTTCTTGAGGTGAAACAATCCAACGGTCACCTTCGCTGACGCGTTTCTCCTTGCATCTCTGCCCGCACCCCTCCACAATATTTAATCGTAGATGTCTGTTTCAGGCACACGTTGCCAGGGGGTCACTATGCGCCGCACTTTGTTTTCGTTTCTCTTATTCTTAGGCCTGTCCGCACCGCTCCGCGCCGCGCCGCCGACCGATCCCGCCCTGCTGCTTTGGCTGCCGCTCGACGAGGGTTCCGGCACCTTCGCCGCCGACCGCTCGCCCAACGCCCTCGAAGCCGACCTCGCCAATGTCCAGTGGGCCACCGGCACGTTCGGCACCGCCGCCCGCTTTGGCGGCACCAACGCCTTCATCGAGCTTCCGCCCGTCCCTGGCCTCAACGGCGCCACGCAGTGTACCCTCTCGGTCTGGGCGACCTGGGAAGGCCCGGCCGGCCACTACCCCAACCTGCTCACCACCCGCACCTGGAGCCCCGGCGGGCTCATGCTGTTCGTCGCCGACAACACCTGCTCGTTCCGCATGGGCCGGCCCGGGCAGCGCTCGGGCGAGCCCGGCAACGCCTGGACCGAAACCAGCGCGGGCCTGCTCGACACCCTGCCGCAGCGCCAGTGGGTCCACCTGTGCGTCACGTTCTCGCTGCCCCGCATGACGACCTACGTCAACGGCAAGCCCGTAGGCAACGCCGTCTGGCCCTATCCGGTCGAGGCCGACGCCCTGCGCCTCGGCGGCTGGGGGAGCGACGTCTGCCACAGCGGGCTCATCGACGACGTGCGCATTTACGCTCGCGCCCTCTCGGCCTCCGAAGTCGCGGCGCTCGCCGCCGACCCCGCCCGCACCAGCGCAGCCTACACCCTCGTCGACGAATCGCGATGTGCCCGCCCCAGCGCCGTAACCTTCGACAACCGACACTCCATCCTGACGGTCGACGCACAGGGCCGCGCCTCCTCCCTCCGATCCAAAGCCTCGAACCGTGAGTTGCTCGCCCAACCCCAGCCGCTCATCTCCGCCCGCCTCAAAGACGGCCGCACCCTCACCGCGCGCAAAGCCGCACGCAGCGGCGACGCCCTGACCCTCGACTTCCCGCGCGGGCTCGGGTCCGCCGTGCTCGCCGTCGATACGCACCGCGACTTCTTCACCTTCACCGTCCGCTCGCTGACCCTCACCAACGTCGACTCGCTCGTCTTCTGCGACCTGCCCGTGACCGTCACGAAATACCGCGGCGGCATGGCGAACATGCTCTCGGACGACACCGACGCCGTCTGCCTGCGCGGCTACGACCTGCCCGTCGAGATGGGAATCGTCGGCAACGCCCTGCGCGTCTGGACCACCGCCGAACACGGGCTCACCGGCTGGCGCGCGGGCCTCGCGGCCGGCCCCAAATCCGACATGGCCGCGATGCTCCGCGCCATGGCCGAATCCTCCGGCGCTCCGGTTTCGAAAGTCGGCGGCCCCTGGTCGCTCGGCGCGGAGGCCAACCGCGGCTCGTACCTCTTCGCCGACCTCGCGTACGCCGCGACTGACGACTGGATCGAGCTCGCCCGCCGCGGAGGTTTCTCCACCCTCCACCTCTGCCCCTGGTGGCGCACGCTCGGCCACTACGACGTCAGCACCAACCTCTACCCGCGCGGGCTCGCCGACATGCAGGACTCCGTGGCGCGGATCCACGCGGCCGGCCTCCGCGCCGGCATCCACACGCTCACCGCCTGCATCGAGCCGGACGACCCGTGGGTCACCCCCGAGGCCAGCCCCGACCTCCTTCCCTTCCACACCTACACGCTCGCCCGTGCGCTCTCGCCCACCGACACGGTGCTCTACGTGAACGAGCCTCCCGCCGCCGACCACGACGTCGTCTTCACCTACATGAGCAAAGGCAACGCGATCCGCATCGGCTCGGAAATCGTCCAGTACGAAGCGTTCTCGCGCACCCCGCCTTACGCCTTCTCGGCATGCACGCGCGGCGCGTTCAAGACCCGGCCTGCCACCCACGCGGCGGGCGAGCGCGCCGACTACCTGCAGCAGGTCTACATCGCCTTCTACCCCAAGCCCGACTCGCC
>JANYBJ010000166.1 GCA_025360845.1 bacterium | reverse complement strand
GTCGGCTGGGGCGGGCGGCGAGCAGCATCTGCCGGGAGTTGGTCCGGAACCGTGGTCAGAGAGGCTGCCGGCCGAAGCAGGCGCACTGGATGGCGACAGCGAAAGCCAGGCGGGCAGGCCCGCGGCGGTTCACGGAGGCGGTGCGGGCCGATGCCGAGGCGCGACTCCAAGAGGGGTGGACGCCGGAGATCATTGGCCAACGCGCGCGACTGGAGGGCCGGGCGTGGGTGTGCAAGGAGACGATCTACAAGCATGTGTACGCCGACGCGAAGGCCGGCGGGACGCTGTGGGAGCATCTTCCACGGGCGCGGCGCAAGCGGCGGCGGCGCTGTCCCCGCCAAGAGGGTCGTGGGCGCGGGCGGATTCCGAACCAGCGCAGGATCGACACCCGGCCGGCCGAGGTGGAGACACGCGCGACCGTGGGGCATTGGGAAGGCGATCTGATCAACGGAGCGCATGAGACGGGGAACTTGGTTACGTTGGTGGAACGGAACACGCGGTTTGCGCTAGTCGGTCGCACCGACAGCAAAGAAGCCGAAGCGGTCACGCGGGCGATCTGCGCGTTGTGCTTGCCGCTGCCACCCGCGGCTCGACAGGGCCTGACGCTCGACAAAGGAATATGTGCGCGAGTGGCTGGTGGCGCAGGGATTCCGCGGCGACGGCCCGATCCCGGTGCTCACGGACGAGGTCCGCATCGAGGCTGCGCGGCGCTACATCATGGCCTACGAGCTCGTCACCGGCCTGTCGTTCCAGCCCGTGGACGGCCCGATCCGCGCGCGCGTGAAGCAGGCGCTGGAGAAGATCGGGAAGTAGGCGGCGGGCACCCGCGTCATTGGCGGCCATGCCGCGTCCACTTTGCTTTGCCTTTGTGTCCGCCCTGCGGCAGGTGTATTCTCATCTGCATTTCGCCGCCTGTCGGCAGGGGAGTGAAGCATGAAGTACCGTGGGTCGTATCCGGCGTTTGACCTCTCGAAGGTCCGCACCTATCCGCTCAACACGCGCAAGAACAAGGTGGAGGTCGGCGGGTTTGTGGACTGCGCAAAACTTGCGACGATGCCGATCGCCTGCGCGAAGAGGCCGTGGTTCCGCAGCGGTCGCAAAGGGCCGGGCGCGGACCAGTCGCAGGGGCTGCGCGAACTGGCCGCCTACACCGTGAAGTGCTTCCGCGAGAAGAAGCCGGTCGTGATCCTCTCCGGCGCGCATCCGATCAAGAACGGCCTGAATCCGATCGTCATCGACCTGATCAACCGCGGCATCGTTTCGCTTTACAGCACCAACGGCGCCGGCACGATCCACTCCTTCGAGCTGGCCCTCACGGGCGCGTCCTCGGAGTCGGTGCGCGATGCGCTCCCCAAGGGCGACTTCGGCATGGCGTTCGAGACCGGCGCGTACATCAACTACGCGCTGCAGGTCGGCCGCGCCCGCGGCTACGGCTACGGCGAAAGCATGGGGCGCCTTTTCTGCGACCGCGCCTTCCGCAAGGCCGTGATCGACCTCACCTTCCGCCGCCACCAGGACCTTGGCTGCTACTTCAAGCCGTACGACGGCTTCCCGTACAACGACTCCTGCATCTTTGCCGCGGCCTTCCGGAAGAAAATCCCGGCCTGCGTGCACGCCATGATGGGGACGGACATCATCGACCAGCACGCCAGCTTCGACGGCGAAGGCAAGGGCGCCGCCAGCGGCGCGGACTTCCTGGTCTTCACCAAGGCGATGGAGCGCTTCACCCGGGGCGGCGTGGTGCTCAACATCGGCAGCGCCATCATGGGGCCGGAGGTGCTGCTCAAGGCGGTCTCCATGGTCGCCAACGTGGGGAAGAGGCCCGACGGGCTCTGGACCGGCGATTTTGACATCCGCCCGTTTGTGTTCGACGACGAGGTGCGCGACGAGAGCAAGTACTACTATTACTTCCGCGACCAGAAGTCGATCGCCACGCGCATCCCGAAGGTTTTTGGCGGCAAGGGGTACTACTTCCAGGGGACGCACCACGAGACGCTCGTGCCGTTCTACCAGTACGTGCTGAAGGAACTGAAGAAGTGACCTCCAGGGAACGCGTGCGCGCCACGATCCTGCGGCAACCGGTTGACCGGCTGGCGCTCGATTTCCATGCCCGTGACGAAGTCTACGCCGCACTGCAACAGCGCCTGCAGGTGAAGGCCAACGAGGCGGTCGAGCAGGCGCTCGGCTCGGACCTGCGGCGCGTGCGTCCCTCGCACCCGGGCGAGGTCTCCAGGCTGCGCTACTCGGACCCGACCGTGCAGATCACCCCGGACGGCCTGCACCGCGACATCTGGGGTGTCGGCTTCACAAGACGTTTGGCGCGGCGGAACTGAAGAACTTCACCGCGGTCGTGAAGAACAAGCAGGCATTCCAGGTGAAGGCCACGTTCAAGACGGCGTTGAAGTCGCTCCAGTTGTCTGCCAGCCATGCGGTTTGCATCAGCGGCGAGACGGCCACGAACCACTTCATCAAGTGGCCGCCGGACAGTAAGCCCGACCAGACCTGGATCCTGCTCGGGGGCGGCGAGATCAAGGGGCTGCCGGAGAGCAAGGAGATCGCCAAGGCGGTCCTGGCGGTGCCGGTCGTGCGCGGCAAGAACAGCGCGGCCACGAAGGTCTGCGTCGTGGCGCTCAAGGCGCCGTTCGAGGCCGGCAAGACGTACGACTTCGCCAACCTGGGCGAGACCGTGGCCACGTTCCACGTGCCGAAGCAGGCCGGCCCGTACTACGACCCGCCCAGGTCGTTCCGCGCCGATATCACCCCGTACGTCAAGCGCCTGGCGCGTGGGGAGGCGAAGTTCAACGGCCTGGCCATCCGCGTGCTGCAGGACCGCAGCGTGGACGAGGGGCACATCATCCGCATCGACATGCCCAACGACGCCAAACTGCCTCTCGAGCTCGAGACGCTGCTCCAGGCGCCGTGAGCGGAAATGAGCGCTCCTGTGCACGTGTGGACCAGGCGCCAGGCGTCAACACCCACAGTTGCGGTGTAAGATTTCGCCCTCGAGTTGCATATACCCAGGTAGGTGCAACCCTACCGACCCCGAAAACCGCGCGCTTCCCCCCTCTGGCAGTGCCTGTCGCGGCACTTCGACACCTTTTTTGCCCGCTACGAGGCGCTCTTTCAGCGCCACTACGGCTTTTTGCGGTCGATCATCCCGGAGGTGGTCGGCAAGTTCCTGGACTGCGGCGACCTGGAACGCGGCTTTGCCCGCGTCCGTTGCGACGAATGCGCGCACGAATACCTGCTGGCCTTCTCCTGCAAGGGGCGATGGTTCTGCCCGTCCTGCCACCAGAAGAAGGTGCAACTCTTCGGCGCGCTGCTCACGGAGACCATCCTGTTCCCCGTGCCGCACCGGCATTTCACCTTCACGATCCCGAAGATG
>JANYBJ010000090.1 GCA_025360845.1 bacterium | reverse complement strand
CTGATTCGCGCCCGCGTCGCCGAACGCGCCGTCCGTCAGCATGGCCGTAGTCCCGTGGGACCACGAATCGTTTTCAACCGTGTTGACGATGAGCGCATCGTTGGCGGAACTGACTGCGGTTTGCAGCAAGTCCCTGCCCGAAACGGCGTAGGCGCCGCTGCTGCTCGAACCGGTGACCATATACGTGGGGAAAGCGGGTGTGTAGAACCCGATCTCGGCAATGCCGGTATAATCGTCAAACCCGAAATTGTCGGTGACGTACAGTTGAATGTAGCGGCAGGTGACCGGAGCGGCGAAAAAGTAATCGCTGCCTGCATAGGCCGCGCTTCCGTCGGCCTGAGCGAAGACCATGTTCGTCACCAGCGTGCCCCAGGCCGCTCCTGCGGACGCATAGGAACTTCCGTCGGCCAGCAGCGAGTTCCCCACATATATGCCGGCGGTCTTCACGCCCCGCCCGGTGTACGCGCTGGTATTGTTGGCGAATTCATTGTAGTTCCACAGATGGAACCCGGTGATGGTCTGCGTCGATTTCAGATCGAACGTGATCCAGGTCCGCTTTGTCCCGTCGCTCAGCCACATCGAGTTGCCGGTCGCGGTGCCGGCGGTGGAGGTGGCCAGAACAGGATTGTTGGGGGTCATGCCCGAGCCGTCGATGGCCGTGACCGGCGCACGGTTATCCCCCGCAAAGTAGCTCTGGGCCGTTGCGGCGAAAGGCGCGATGAGACCGTCCGCACGCGCGTTTTGCGCCACCCAAACCCCACTCAGAACCACGGCCGCGCCCAAACCGAGGGCGGCCTGTTTCCTGATGCTTCGAAGACTCTTGACTGCGTTCATACTCATAACTGGACCTCCTGTCTGCCTGATGCTTTAGAGTCACATGCCCAAAACGCCGGGCATGTGACCCTTCCTTACACACGAAGCCCGATCAGAAGACCAGGATCATCGTGCCGGAACTGAAAACAACCTTCACCTCACGCGAGAAAGGGTCAACCCTGGCGAACCACGGCTTCACAAGATTTGTCGTGTTGAACTTACCGGACAGGCTGCCCGTACACTTGGCGACCGTATAGGTCTGCTGGATGTTCAGCAGACCTGTGTCCACCACCTGCAGAGTCGAGCCGGACACGTTCAGATCGCCCTGCACGCGCAGCAGATCGCACGCGCCGCCTGACGTGACATCGGCCAGCAAGGTCGCGCCGCTCAGCGTCGTCGGCAGTGCCAGCGTCAGCGTGCCAACCGTGTTCGAACCGCCGGGAGAGAGCAGGCCGGTCACTGTCAGCGCGCCGTTGGTCACCAGCCCGCTGCCGGTCAACCCGTTCAGCGTCTGCGCGTTCCCGCCCAAATCAAGGGTGGCCCCTGCGGCGACCGTCACGCTGGCCGCATACGGCAACGGGTTTGCGATTTCCCCGCTGAAGAGCCGCGCCACTTGGTCCGACGTGAGAGCGGCACCATAGATGGCGACGTCATCAAGCTGGCCGTTCATATACTCGCCCGGCGAAGACTGCCCGATCTTCAGCGACTGGCCCGCCTTCATGAGCAGCGGCGTCCCGCTGAAGCCCAGCGTGTTGGTCAGCGCGCCGTCGTAGTACAGGCGGGCCTGACCGGCGCCGCCATCGACCACATACGTGATCATATGCCACTCTCCGGCGGGCACGGACCCGCTGAAATCGACGGACGTGTTCAGCCAGCCGCCGCCGCTGCCGATATCGCCATGCACCTTTTCACTCATGACCTTCAAGTCGAACGTCGTTTCACCGCCAAACCGGGTGCCGAGGATGCCGAACAGCGCGCCCCCGGGCGGGGTGTTCAGCTTGACCCACGCCGAAACCGTGAAGGTGTTCAGCGCGAAATCCGGCGAGTAGCCGACGGTCACATCCTGGCCACCGGTGAAGTTGAGCGCCTGTCCGGCGCTGGCGGAGCGGCCGGCATCATAGCTGGTTCCCGCCCCTTCGAGCGTGCCGTCGTGGCCCTTGCCGGTCGCGTCAGACGCCGTGCCGTCGAAGCGGTAAAACGCCACGGGGCTTGCGGGCGGAACATTCGAGGCAACGCCTACTCTCAAGGTGCCCTCGCTAATGAGAATATTGCCACGCGCGGGCTGGTCGCCTACCATCTTCATCGTCAACGCGCCCGAACCGACCTTCACGACGTCGTTGTTCAGCGTGACGGCGGCCGAGAGGGTGTGCGAGCCGGCGGGCACGTTGAGGACGGACACGCCGCCCACATCGGCCCACAGCGTGAGCGGATTGGCGCCGGTCACGGTCCACGGGTTCACACTGTCGAACTGGAGGTGTCCGACGGTCACAGGGGTATCGAGGTTGACGGCCGTGGGCGAACCTTGCGCGGTGAAATTGGCGCTGGCGCCCCGGGAGTTGGGGGCGCCGGGCGTGCCCCATGTTGCGGTGCTCCAATCCGCGCCGCTGCTCCAAGCGTTGTTGAACACCTGCTCCGTGGAGAACCCGTACAGATGAAATGCGAATGTCGCCCGCTGCGGGGTTATGGTAACAACTTCGGCGGGCGAGGATGCGACGAACGTGTAGCGGAGCAGATTGGCCGTATGTTGAGCCCCGTTGTCCTCATTGAAGGTCGTCGTGGCGCCGCTCGCTGCCGAGAAGCTCTGCGTGCGGTTGTCATACGCGCTCCAGGCCCGGTTGTAGAAGGTCAGAATATAAGTCTGGCCGGTCGTGAGCGTCGTGAGGGTGAAGGTCTGCGGCGTCGTGCCGTTCCCGTAGTTGAAATGTTCAACCAGGGTTTTGAGATTGCCGCCAATGGTGCCTTGACCCGCATCCACAAAGTTACCGAAGTTGTCGGTTGAATAGGTCGCGCCCGACGGATTCGCCACGCGGGGGCCGGCCGCGAACGGTACGCCGTTGATCGTCACGGGGTCGCCGAACGTGTTGACGGCGTTGAGATAGGTCTTGTTGGTGCTCACACCGATGCTCGCGTCCAGATCGCCGCCGCCCAGATCGCCCGAAGCGGTGAACAAGCCAACGACGGGGCCGACGAGGACCCGCAAGACGCCTGTTCCGCCAAACCTTGCACTGGTGAACTGGGCGCCGCTGCCGGGCGCTCCCCAGGTGCCGCGGGTCTGTCTCTTGCCGTCGAACGTCAGGCCCGTAACCGTCTGCTCGCCGGCGTTGCTCAGTTTCAGGACGGCCCCTGCCGCGATCTCGACGGCCGTGCCGGCGGGCAGCGTGTTCGGTGCCGTGATCTCGAGCGTTCCGGCAGCGATTGTCACAACACGGGGTCCGGAAACCGGCCCGGCCAGCGTCAGCGCGCCCGCTCCGACCTTCATCAGATCGTTGTTCAGCGTGATGGCGGTGGTGATCGTGTGCGAACCGGCAGGTGTGCTGAGGACGGACACGCCGCCCACATCGGCCTGCAGAGTCAGCGGGCTCGCGCCGGACAGCGTCCATGCGTTCGCGCCGTCAAACTGGATGTGGCCGACGGTCACGGGTGCGTCGAGGTTGATGGCCGTGGGCGCGCCTTGCGACGTGAAATTGGCGTTGGCGCCCGCAGCGTTGGGAACGCCTTTGCCCCATGTGGCGCTGGTCCAGTCCGCACCGCTGCCCCAAACATTGTTGAACACCTGTTCCGTAGAGAAGCCATAGAAATGAAAGGATCCGGGGCCTTGCCTCGCGAAGCTTACCCACTCGGTTGCGTTCGTGGCCGTGAACGTGTAGCGCAGCAGGTTGGCGTTGGGCTCCCCGCCCATATTCTCGTCGAACACCGTCGCCGCGCCGCTCGACGTGGTGACGGACTGGATGCGCTGGCCGCCCGCCGATCCCCACGCCTTGTTATAGAACGTCAGGATGTAGGCCTGCCCGACCTCCAGATTGAGGAGCGTGAGCGTTTCCGGCGAGCCCGTGTCGTGGTAGTTAAATGATTTCAGCAAGGTGTTCAGTCCCGACCCAGAACCGATATCGGAACCGTCGTTCCCGACCTCCATATTCCATCCGGACATGCCGAAGACGCCGTCGACTCCTGCGAAATTGGGGACGCCCGTGAACCCGACACCGTTGACGGTCACGTCGCCGCCGCGGATGTTGTACGCATGCTTATACGTTTTCCCGCTATTGAGCCCGATGCTCGCGTCCAGATTGCCGTTACCCAGCGCACCCGACGCGGAGAACATACCGCCGCCAAAAGACGGAAGCGCCGCTCCCAGTCCAAGACCCGCCATCATCACCGACAACCACTCATGCCTCATTGCTTTCATGACTTGATCTCCTTTTCGTTTCCGTTCATCGACCTGATATTTGCCTGCCCTCACTCATAGAAACCGGCCTCGTAGGCGGCGTCGTACATCGCGACGATGTTCTCCGGCGGGACGCCGCCCTGAATGTTATGGATGTTGTTGAAGACGTAGCCGCCGCCCTGCTTAAGGATGCCGACCTGCTGCCGCACATGGGCGGCGACCTCGTCGGGAGTCCCCGTGGGCAACACATGCTGCGAATCGCAGCCGCCGCCCCAAAACGTCAGCCTGGAACCAAACCGTTGCTTCAGTTCCTGCGGGTCCATGTTTTTGGCGCTCGTCTGCACGGGGTTCAAGATGTCGATGCCGTTGTCGAGCAACTCGGGGATGAGTTGCATACACGAGCCGCACGTGTGATACCAGATCTTGGCCTTTGTCCGGGAGCGGATATACTGCACCAGTTGCTTGTGCCGCGGCTTGACGATGCGATGGTAGATTTCCGGGTTGAACAGCGGCCCGTCCTGTCCTGCGAGGTCGTCCCCGATCATGATCACGTCCACCACGTCGCCGACCTCGTCGAGAAACGCGCGGAACCAATCCGTCCAGAACTTCAGCGTCTGTTCGATCAGCGCCTCGCAGAATTCCGGCTCAAGCAGCAGGTCGCACAGCCATTGCTCCAGGCCGCGCATGTACCAGCAGATCTCGTACACCACGCCCGAGATCCCGCTCACCACCGCATACGGCGTATCGCGCCGGATCGCCAGCGCCCTCTCCCTCAGTCCGGCAAACCGCCCGGGATCGTCCCCTTTCGGAAACGGATACTGTTTGATGTCGGCCAGAGTCGCCTTGGCCAAGGGGTGACACGAGATGTCCATGTACAGCGGCGTGCTCTCCGGCATGGACCAGGTGATGCCGAACTCGTCGGTCAGGTCGTGCCAGAGCTTGCCGTCGCGGCGGGCCTGCACAATGCCGCCTTTCCAATCGCCCGCAGCCCCGGCCGCAACATAACGGGTGTCGACGCGGAACCGCTGCAGCAAGGCCTCGCACGGCTGGGCCAGTTGCTGCACCGCATCCATGATCTTGACCTCGTCCTTGATGCCGAGGTGCTTCACCAGTTGCTGATAGGCGAACTTGTGGATGCCGGTCTGATTGCCGCCGAGGTCGATCGGCACGCGGTCGGGGATTTCGTGGTTGAGGGTCTTCAGCAGCCGTTCACGCGAGGTCATTGTTTCGTACGTCTTCATGTTTCTCCAATACCTATGATCAATTTGTCCCTCTATTATCCCCGATCTGACCAGAAAATGCGATGCACTTTCTGGCCGATTTTTTGCACTTTCTGGCCACCCTTGTGACGGCTTTTTAGGGCATCTGAACTTGTTCCCCTTCCCGGCACTTGATAGACTATGAAGCAAGAAACGGGTAGGTTTACGTAAGATGAGAAAGCAAAAGTTCCCTGTGGGTGTAGCCGTGTTTTGCCTTGCCGCGGCGGCATGGGCCGACGTCACCGTCGTTTTCAACGAGGTCATGTACCATCCTCCGCAGACGAACGAGGCGGCCTTCGAGTGGGTCGAGCTGCGGAACCAGATGGCGGTGGACATGGACCTCTCGGGGTGGACGGTCGAGGGCGGGATCGACTTCCGTTTTCCCGAGAACGCCGTGATACCGGGCCGAGGCTATCTTGTCGTAGCCGGTTCACCCGTTGAACTGACCGCCGCCACCGGCGCGACGAACGTCTTCGGACCGTTCACGGGGCGGCTCAGCAACAGCGGCGAAACGCTCGAGCTGCGGAACAACAACCATCGCCTGATGGATGAACTGGCCTATGGCACGGAAGACGCCTGGCCCGTGGCAGCCGACGGCGCGGGCCCCTCGCTCGCGAAGATCGACGAGGACGCCGCCAGCGCCGACCCGGCCAACTGGCGGGCGAGCCTCCAGATGGGTGGTTCCCCAGGTAAGGCTAACCCGGCCGTCGGGAGTGCGGCAACCGGGCAGCTCTATGAAACACAGCCCATTACCACGCTGTTCAGCAGCGGTCTTGACGCCGCCGGGCAGCCCCTGTCGCCCGGCCAGGCCGACCCGCATTATACGCTCACCGCCTCGGCCTACAGCACGCCGCCGCCGCCCGCGATCAGAGCCACGGTGATGGCCAATCACCCCGCTTGGCTGGCCAACGACGCGACGTCCCGCTGGATCGGCGCCACCGCCAGCGGCTTGGACGGCGTGCCCGGCGGGAACTACACTTTCCGCACTACCTTCGACCTCAGCGGCATGGAAACGAACGGCGTGAGCCTCTCGCTGCGGTTCGCGGTTGACAACGGGCTGTCGGCCGTTTATCTGAACGGCGTCTCCAAGAGTCTTCCGGTCCTGCCGTGGGAGCAGTTCGGAGTCTTCAGCCCTTATTGTGTAATCTCCAACGGCTTCGCATCAGGCGTCAACACCCTCGATTTCTATACCGCCAATTATACGGCCAGCCCCAACCCCGCCGGGTTCCGCGTCGAGGCCAGCGGAACGTCGGTCAAGTGGTTGCCGACGCTCGCCCTCAACGAACTGCCCTCTGTCACCAACCCGGTGTTCTGGGCCGAGATCGTCAACTACGGCTCCCAGAGCGTCAACCTTACGAACTACATCTTCAAGCGCTTCGGCGCAACCGATACCGAGTATGTGATCCCCGCTCAGACGCTCTCCCCCGGAGTCCGTCTGCTCTTGAACAGGGCCGACCTCGGCTTCGGCGCGGACCCGGGCGACAAGCTCGTGCTCTACATGCCCGACAAGACGGCGGTACTGGATGCCGTGTTCGCCAAACACTATCCCCGGGCGCGCTGGCCGGAGGGCACCGGCCCGTGGCTGCACCCCTCCGAGTCAACGCCCGGAACGACCAACCGTGTCGCCCTGCGCGACGACATCGTGATCAACGAAATCATGTACCACCCGCGCACCCCGCAAGGTCCGGCGACCAACTCGCCGGAACAGTGGATCGAATTCTACAACCGCGGCACGGGGACGGTGGACCTGGCCGGCTGGCGTCTGGAGATCAACGGCGAGACGGCTTTCCGCTTCCCCGCCGGCAGGACGCTCGCGGCCGGCGGCTACCTCGTGGTCGCCCTCGACGCCGCCTTCCTGCAGGGACTCTATCCTTCCGTCGCCATGATCGGCAACCTCTCCAAACGTCTGCCCGGCGGCGGCGGCAAGCTCGAACTGTTCGACGCCGCAGGACTCCCGCTCGATCCCGCGGTCAATCCGGACGCCGCGGGCAACCCTGTGGATGTCGTGCGCTACGGGGACGTCAGCCCGTGGCCTTCGTATGCCGCCGGCCTCGGCGCCAGCCTCGAATTGCGCGACCCGCGGGCCGACAACTCCCGTCCCGAAGCCTGGGCCGCCAGCGACGACCGCGCCAAGGTCTCCTGGCAGACCTACACGTACCGCGGCACCGCGACCGTCGAGACGGCGAGCAGCCCGACGCTCTGGAACGAGTTCGTGCTCGGCCTGATCGGCGAGGGCGAGGTGCTGCTCGACGACGTCAGCGTGGTCGAGTCGCCTTCCGGCACCCCCGTCCAGTTGCTCCAGAACCGCACCTTCGAGACCGGTGCGACCGCCTGGCGCATCATCGGCAACCACCGCTCCAGCGAGGTGATCGTGGACCCCGACAACGCGGCCAACCACGTGCTGCGGCTGGTTTCCGACGGCTATACCGAACACATGCACAACCACGCCGAAACCACGCTGGCGAACGGCGCGTCCGTGGTCAACGGCCGGGAGTACCAGATCTCCTTCCGCGCGAAGTGGGTGGCGGGCTGCAACCGGCTGCTGACGCGGCTGTACTTCAACCGGCTGCCGCAACTGACGGAAATCGCAACCCCCTCCCGGTACGGCACGCCGGGCGCGCGGAACTCGCGGTACGCGGCGAATCTCGGGCCGACCTTCAGCGGCCTGTCTCACTCGCCGGTCGTGCCGACGGGCGGACAGGCGGTGAGCGTGTCGGTGAGCGCGTCGGACCCGGACGGCGTGAAGACCGGCGTGCTGTACTACGCCGTGAACAGCGGCTCGTGGCAGAGCCTCCCCATGACGGCACAGGCCGCTTCCGGCGGCGGCGTGACGCTGGGTGCGACCATGCCCGGCCAGGCCGCCGGGAGCGTCGTGCAGTTCTACGTCGAGGCGTCGGACACCCTTAGCGTCAAGTCCACCTGTCCCGCGGACGGCACGAGTTCGCGCGCCCTGTTCGCGGTGTCCGATGGAACGGCCATACAGCCGCGCCTCCACACGGTCCGGATCGTCATGACGCCCGCCGACACGACCTACCTGCACAGCAGCATCAACGTCATGAGCAACGAGCGCCTCGGCTGCACGCTCATCACCGACGAGCGCACCGTGGCCTACGACGCGGGCCTGCACCTGCAAGGCAGCGAGCGCGGACGCGATGCCGCTTCACGCGTGGGTTTCACCGTGCGCATGCCCTCGGACCGGCTGTACCGCGGCGTGTTGGACGGCTTCACCGTGGACCGCTCCGGCGGCTATTCCGGCAGAGGCGGAACTCAGGATGAGCTCCTGCTCAAACACGCCATCAACAAGGCCGGCGGTCTGCCCGGGATGTATGACGACCTCTGCCAGGTGTTCGCCCCGCGCACGCAAGACAACGGAACCGGCCTGTTCATCCTCGCGAAATACGACAGCGAGTTCCTCGACACGCAATACGCGAGCGGTGGCGACGGCGACATGTTCAAGCTCGAGTTGATCTATTATCCGTACACCACGCTGACCGGCGACGTGCAGTCGTATAAACTGCCACAGCCCGACGACGTGCTCAACACGGACATCGGAGACCTCGGGAGCAACCCGGAGTCCTACCGCTGGACCTTTCTCAAGGAGAACCACACCGACCGCAACAACTACGCCCCGATGGTCGCGCTGGCCAAAGCCTTCAGCCTGACCGGCACCGCGCTCGATACAAAAATAAAACAGCTCATGGATGTGGATGAGTGGATGCGGGGCGTGGCGTTTTTCAGTCTGATCGGCTGCCCCGACATGTACACGTACGGCTATTCGCACAACACGATCTTTTACTTCCGGCCCGAAGACGGGAAGGGCATGCTCTTCCCGTGGGACATGGACTTCGCCTTCTACTCCGCAATCAATGATGTCTTCCCCGGACAGGCGTCGCCGAACACGACGAAGATCATCAACCTGCCGGCGAACCTCCACGCCTACTACGGGCACCTGTACGACCTCGCGTCTGTCACGGGCGACTCCGCCTACATGGGCCGCTGGGCCTCGCATTACGCCGGCCTCGTCGGCCAGAACTGGGGTGCCGCCGTGACCTACCTGAAGGACCGCGCCGACTACGTCCGCAGCCAGATGCCGGCTGCCGCCGCCTTCGCGATCACCAACAACCTCGGCAACAGCTTCACGGTCACCAACAGCCCCGTGACGCTCGGCGGCACCGGGTCCTACACGGTGAAGAGCATCAAGGTCAACGGCGTGGATTACCCGGTCACCTGGACCGGCGTGCAGAACTGGACCCTCACCGTGCCGCTCTCCGGCTACGCGAACCCGCTCAGCCTGCAGGCCTATGATCTGCACGGCAACCTGCTCACCAACGTGGCGGACACCATCACCGTCACCAATACCGGCACGCCCGCGCCCTTCCCCGTGGTCATCAACGAGTGGATGGCCGACAACGGCGGCCCCGGCGGATACCCCGACGCGTCCGATCAGAAATTCCAGGACTGGTTCGAACTCTACAATCCGAACAGCGCCCCCGTGAACCTCTCCGGCTTCACCCTCACGGACGATCTCACCAAACCCGCCAAGTGGCTGATCCCGACAAACACCGTGATTGCCCAGCACGGCTTCCTGCTGGTCTGGGCCGACGACGAGGCCGCGCAGAACGGGAACGGCACCAACAGCGACCTCCACGCGGCCTTCAAGTTGAACAACGAGGGGGAGGCGATCGGCCTCTTCTCGCCCGCCGGGGTGCGGCAACACGCGGTCACCTTCGGCCAGCAGATCCAGAACGTGAGCCAGGGGCTCTATCCCGACGGCAACACCAACGCCGTTTACAGCATGTCCAACTGGACGCCGCGGGCCTCCAACCGGCTCGGCTCACCGCAGGCGCCCGACATCGTCGCCATCACCAACCAGCCCTCCCATGCCGCCACCATCAGCCTGCTGACATCGCCGGAACACGCCTACGTGGTGCAGTACAAGAACGCCCTCCAGGCGCCTGTCTGGCTACCGCTCTGCACCAACCGGGCGCTGGCCGACAAGTGGCTCTTTACGGATACGTCGGCGGCAGGCGTGACGCAACGGTTCTATCGCGCCGTGCTGCTGCAGTAACAGCAATTCTCCATATGGTAGGGAAACGCCTCACGGCGTCACTACGAACGCACGAATGCTTTGGAGAACCCGTTTGTAGTGTGCCCGTAAGGGCATTCTCTCATGGCGGTCTAAGCCATATTGAGAATGGTTGCTGCAGTAAAAGTCACGCCCCGCGCTCGAACGTCAGGCCGAGGGCCTGGCCGGTCTCGCGGATGTGCTTCGCCGCGGCCGCGTATTCCGCCTCGTCCTTGAGGTGCTCGATCATCAGCGGCGGCGGTTCCGGCATCGCGGCGAGGCGCCGCAGGAAGGTGCCGTAATCGAGCGACCCAGTGCCGGGACGCACCTCGCGGAAGTGGACGTTCATCTCCACGTCCCACGTCAGGTCCTTCGCATGGCAGCTCACGATCCACGGCGCGAGCTTGTCGAAGCACTCGTTCAGCAAGTCCGCGTTGCGGTAGTACTTCTCGGGTGAGTTGACGAGGTTGCACGGGTCGAGGTGTACGCCGAAGGCGGGGCGGTCCACGGCCTTGATCATCGCGAGGTACCGGTCCGCCGACTCCGGCATGGTCCAGCCCATCATCTCGTAGCAGAACTTGGCGCGGCGCGGCTTGACCGCATCGATGATCGCCCGGGCGTTCTCAACCGCGCCGTCGAAAAACTTCTGCGTGAAGTTGTCGGGATGCGGCCCGTACCACACCTCCGCATTGAACGACCCGGCGATGTCGACGCAACCTTTCGCGCCGACGGCGTCGGCCAGCGCCAGCCCCTCGGTGACGTTGGCGAGATTCGCCTTGCGCTTCTCCGGATTGGGGTCGAGCAGGTTGCACCAGCGGCCGACTTCGGCGATCACGACATCGGCCTCGCCGAACGCCTTTTCCACCGCCCGGATGCGGTCGGCGTCCGCGAGCGCGAGCTGCGGACAATACGCGGCGCGGTAGCCTGCGGCGCGATGCCAGCGGGCGAGTTCGACGGGATCGTCGCTCTTCGCGAAGGCCGGCCCCCCGAGCCGGATCGGGCGGGCCGCGCCTGCCGAGGCCGCGCCGCGCGCCGTCACGGCCAGCGCCGCACCGGCAACCAGCGCGGATTGAAGGAATGTCCTGCGGTCAATCACTCTCATGCTCTGGCGGCCCCGAATGCCGAGGCGACATCGTCCGGCAAAACATCAAAGTCGGAACCGATTCGGATCTTTCCGCGCAGGGCGCCGGCTGCCCTCGGCTTGCGCTGGCGCGTAAAGGGCGTCAATATGGCAATCGGCTTTCCCGCCCGTCCGATGACAACATCGTTGCCCTTGCAGACCTCTTCGATCAGTGCCGAAAAATGGGCCTTCGCTTCCGATATCGAGTTGACCGTCATGTTCACCTCCTGACCTAGTCTGACTAAGTCTTTGTGCAAACAGTATCCCATGGCGCTCATCCCCTGTCAAACGGCGGAAAAACAAATCATCCTCCTCATTTCCCCAACAGCAGGAAATCATACGTTCCGTTGAAGGAGTACGGCGTCATGATCGGATTGCCGAGCTTATCCATCTTCCCCGAGTCAAATGAACTCTTGTCCGCCCACAGGAAAAAGCCGCGGCCCGCTATGCCGTCATCCATGTTCTCGATTCCTAATGCGATGCAGTAGGCCGCATATTCCAGCAAGTCGATCCTCCGGTCCTTCTGCTCGATCTTGGCCACCCAAACAAACAGAGGGACGGGAAGTCTAAGGAGCTGTTCACAAATAAAGTTTACAAACAACGGAATATTTCATAATCAAACCGCATGATTATTTCGTGTTCACTAGCATCCCATAGGCTTGGCCGGCAACATGCCGGTTCCCATGATTGGCATCTATTATGCGGGGGGGGGGTGAATAGAGTCAACCCCGAATTTCCCCACAATTTTCCTGCATCTAGAAAACGCTGTCCTTGGGGCCG
>JANYBJ010000083.1 GCA_025360845.1 bacterium | reverse complement strand
CTTGCGGGCCTCATCGTGATCGCGGGGGCCACGGCCGATCTCTACCTCGCCGTACTGGTGCAGACCCGCCGCGTCGCACCGTCGCTTCGCTCATATGACGCGTTGTCCCGACGCCCGTTCACCGCTTTCCACGCGCAACTGACGCTGTTCGCAACCCTCATGTTCGCCTTGCCGATGCTTTCCCAAACGGCAAGTCCTGCTGTCCCCAACGACCTCTCGTTGATTCTCGGCCCGCTGCTCTATGCCTTCGCGGGCTTCATGGTCACCGTCCTCTGCCTGACTTATTCGCGCACCTCGTTTCGTCATGCCTTCTTATCACCCCGGTGTACCACGGGGCAAGCACTCGGCAAAGGCCTGCTTTACGGCCTCGCGATCATCCCGCCCGTCGTGCTTCTCTCCTTGGTCATGACCACCGTGACCGAAGCGCTCGGCTATGAGCCGCAGCTTCAAGAGGTCTTCGACTGGCTAGGCGATGACTCACTCGCTTTGAGCACGCGCGTTTTCATGATGGCGGCGGCGGTTATCATTGCGCCCGTGGTGGAGGAAACGCTGTTCCGCGGCCTTCTCTTCCCCTCGATTCTGAAGGCCCGCTCCTTCTTTTTCGCGGCGCTGCTCTCCGGCTTTTACTTCGCGCTCGTACATTTCCACGCGCCCTCGTTCCTGCCCCTGCTGGCGTTGAGCATCGCTTTCTCGGCGGGCTATGCGGCAACCGGCTCGATCCTCACCCCCATCGTCATGCACGCCCTCTTCAACTTCACGAGCGTTTTGTTCTACTTGGCTGAAAAGGGTTGATATTCCGCGTCATCTCATCAGGGTTTCTTTCCCCGGGCATCGGCTTCATCTAAAGCGGACAGGATGTGGCGGCAGCAGAGCACCTTCTCGACCAGATCCTGCGGAATGTAATAATACTGGTTCGAGGATTCATAGCCGATGCGCGCGTCGGCCTTGGCCAGCGGCAGCAACTGCTTCGCGGTCGCGAGTTCCGACTGAACGATTTTGCGCAGGTCCGCCCGGCACGCCGCCCGTGCCGGATCATCCGTTGCGGCCAGCAACGTGTCGCGAGCCGCCACGAAACGCGCCTGGTCCGCACACGAGGCGAAGTGCAGCGTGGCCGCACGGAACATCCCAGACTCGCGCCGCAATTCATGCAGCTCCGCACCGCTTGTCTGCGCGAGCAGTTGACCGTAGATCCCGCAGCCGCGCTCAAAGCCCGCACGCACCTTCTCCATCTGCCCGATCCAGACCTCGGCGGGATAGATCGAGCGCCACGCCGCGAGGTCGTCGTACGGCAGCCCCACCATCGTCGCCTGATAGCCGGTCGGCTTGAGATAGAGCGGATTCGACGGCCCCATTTGCTGCGGCCCCTGATAGACGGTCCCGATGTGATAAGGGAACTCGCGGAACCCGCCCGAAAAGGCCGTCCACGCCTGCCGTATGAGCGGCACCGCCGCCTTGCCGTAACGTTTCTCGGCCACACGGTCAAGCACCTCGCCTATCTCTTGGCTCTTCCCCGTGAACGCCTGAAAAACTTCAAGATTCGGCGATGGATAACCGCCCAGACTCCAGCTCAGCATAAGGCCGTTCACGCCCGCCGCCGAGAGGTTGCGGCCGTGCTCGGCCACCAGATCCAACACCGGCAGATACGGGATCGCGCTGAACTCCCACGTCGCGCTGGTCTGTACCTTGGCCACCGTCTTCAGTCCCGCCGCACGAGCCAGCGCCCAATGCTCGGTCGCCCGCGGACCCGGCCCGACCGATGAGAGCGAATACTCGCCGACCGCCGACTTCACCCCGCCGCGCTCGATCGGCAGCGACCACTCGCTGACCGACATGAACCAGCAGGACTTCGGCAGCTTCGCGATGATCTCAGCCGCGTGGGCGTCGTCCCACCCCCAGTCCCACACGATGGTCTTGGCCTTGGGGTTGCCGCGCGCCACGCCCGCCGCGATGGTCGCGTTGACCTCGGCGATGACTTCGGCGTAAGGCCGCGACTTGCACCGTTCGCACTGCGCCTGCTGACCGTGCGAGGCGCAGCTCGTCAGATTCTCCGAGGCCGAGATGGTGAACACGCCACCGAGTCCAGGCACCTGCGTGAAGACGTTAGCCAGCGTGTCCGACAGCCAGCGCCGCACCTCGGGATTCGACGTGCAGAGCGTGCAGTTCTCGCCCTCCCGCACCCCGAGCATCGCCTCGCGCCCGAGCGCCTTGAAGAAGCTCTCGTGCATCGCACGGGGTTCGTTCATGTACAGGTAGATATCGATGCCGTGCTTCTTGGCGCGCGCCACCAGCATACGCAAGCCCGCGATGCGCTTCTCGTGATCCTGCCCGAATTCAGGAAAGGCCGCGTCGGGCGCCGAGAGCGTCCGCAAGACCGTATGGATCCACACGCCGTTCACGCCAGCCGCCGCAAGTCGCTGCAACAGGCCATCGGGATAGGATTTCATCTCCGGGTCTAGTAATGGGTCACCGTAATCCGCAAAGTATGAAAATATATAACGCAACTCGAACTGCGACGCGACAGCCGGTTTTATATCCGCAAGCTTCGGGTCGAGTTTAGACAGCTCTTGCACGAACGCGAAGCGCGGCTCCTCGGGCAGTGAGTAGCTGTCGGCGATCCCCTCTTCGCGCAACCACCCGGCGAGCTTTGCGGCAGCGCCGGACTCTTCCGCCGTTGGCGTCGCATAGAGCAGCGGCTCGCACTTCGGCTTGACGCTGCCGAGTTTGATGAACAGGAAATCGTCCTCAACGAGCGATTCGCGCAGCCGCTCCTTCGAAAAGCCGAGCAGCGTCAGGAGCTGATCGTAAGGCAAGAGGTGCCAGTTACGGCGCAACACCGTGATGTAGCCCTTGTCCTTCCACTCGGGCTGAATGGCACCCTGCGGCGGCAGCCCCATCGAGGCCGCGACTTGCGCCACGTTTTCCGGCGTGGTCTTCAGCACCTCGGCCAACCGCGCCTGCGGCACCACTGTCCAGTTGCGCCACACGAACGTGTGCAGCCGGCTCGGGAAAGGCTCGCACCCCAAGGCGGGCCTCACGCCCTTTTCGTCCGGCAACGCAACCGCCGCCTCCTGCGCCATCACCCCCATGCCCAGCAGGCAGAACATCAGGCAAAGCCCCAAGCGTTTCATATGTACCCCCTGTTAAGAAATCCCAACCTACACTCGCTACAGGATAGCATACTGCCGGCTTGGGACAAGTTCGGATTCGTGGCCCTGCTGGCGACTTTCAACGGAGCTTCGCACTCTTGACATTGAACACCTCGTGGCCGAGGCGGACTTTCACTTCGCGCGGCTCAGCGGAGGCGATGCGGTACTCCGTGACCTTGCCGTCGCTCCATGCGATCTCCACTTCAAACCCGCCGCGGGCTCGCAGCCCTTTGACGCTGCCGCTTGGCCATGCCTTTGGGAGCGCGGGAAGCAGCTCGATCTCGCCGTCGCGTGACTGCAAAAGCATCTCGGCTATGCCGGCGCACCCGCCGAAGTTGCCGTCAATCTGGAACGGCGGGCAGGAGTCGAAGAGGTTGGGCAACGACCCGCTCCCGCCACCTGCCGGGCGGAGCAGCGTTTTTAAGAAACAGTGTGCACGGTTGCCGTCCCCAAGGCGCGCCCAGAGGTTCATGCGCCACGCCAGTGCCCAGCCGTTGCTGTCGTCGCCGCGAGCGTCGAGAAACTTACGGCACGCCTCGGCCAACTCGGGGGTGCCTCGCAGCGTGATCTCCGAGTATGGGTACAGGCCATACATCGGCGAGGTGTGGCGGTGGGTCGGCTCTGGCTCGGGATACGGTTCGAGCCATTCTTGCAGGCGTCCGTCGGGGCCGACTTGATTGGGCGCGAGCCGGGCGCGTTTATCGAGCACCTGGCTACGGAGGTCGGCGTCCACTCCGAGAATTTCCGCCGCTCGGGCGGTATTGCCGAAGAGTTCGCGCAGCAATTGCATGTCGATGGTAGGCCCGAGGCAAACGTTCGCGACCTTGCCGTCGGGCAGCTTGAAACTGTTCTCGGGCGAATTTGACGGACCCGTGACCAGCCACTTGTGTTTTGGCTCCTCGATCAGATTGTCGAGGTAGAACAGCGTGGACTCTTTCAGGATCGGATACGCCCAGCGCAAGTACGCGCGGTCGCCCGTGAATACGTACTGCTCCCAGAGGTGTCCGCACAGCCAAGCCGAGCCGCTGACGGTCGCACCCCACGATGCGGCTTCGCCGGGCGAGGTGAAGCCCCATGGATTAGTGATGACATGCGCAACCCATCCACGCGAGTTGTAGTAGGCTTTGGCGGTCTTGCGTCCAGGCTCGACGAGCGAGGCGATAAGTCGGTTAAGCGGCTCTTGCAGCTCGGTCAGGTTGCAGATTTGTGAGGGCCAATAATTCATCTGGACGTTGATGTCGAGGTGCCAGTCGCCATTCCACGGCGTCTGGACCTCCTCGGCCCAGATACCCTGCAAGTTGGCGGGCAGCCCGCCGGGCCGCGACGAACTGATCAGCAGGTAACGCCCGAAATTGAAGTATAGCGCCGCCAGTGCAGGGTCTGGCTCGCCCTTCGCGAAGCCGGTCAGCCGCTCGCTGGTCGGCAGTCCGCTGTTGGCCGTCGCGGGCAGGTTCAACTCGACACGGTTGAACCATTTCCCGTGATCCGCTTTCTGCGCGGCGCGCAACTCGTCGAAGGGTTTCTTAACCGCCTTGTCGAGATCGGCCAGCGTCGCCGCAACCGGGTCGCTCAACTGCCGCCCGGCAAAGCCCCTGTAATCCGTGGCGGCGGTGAGCATAAGCAGAACCTCGTCCGCCTTTTCAACGACAAGTGTGTTTGCCCGTGCCTTCACGGTTCCGCCCCGCACCTGAACACGCAGCCGGGCCGCATAACTTACGCCTTGGCCGCCGTGCCCGTTGTCGAGCGTGCCGGTCATCAGCAAGTCGTTGTCGGAAGCTGCCTTGGTATCGAACCGTTCGGACCGGTCCAACGCCACGGAGAACGACAGCGCCGCAGGCTTATCCGCCTTCAGCCGCGATACAAACACGTCATCTGGGGCACTGATGAAATGCTCTCTTACAAAATGAACTCCGCCCTCCGTGTACGAGACGCTCGCCAACGCCGAGCGAAGATCCAGCGTTCGCGAGTAGCCCTCAGCCCGGCTCTGCGCGGACGCAAGAGGCTCAACCCCGTCGAGCGCGATCTCTGCCACTTGGAAATGCGTGACCCCTTGATTTGGCATGAACGTGAAGCGGAAAAAGCGGCGCGCGGCCGGCTTCGCGATTTTGTACGAGCGGGTTTCATGCCGCCCGGCGAATACCGGCTCATCCGTATGTTCATCCAGGAGCGTCCACTCCTTGCCGTCCGCAGAACCTTCCAGCTTCCAGGTGCGCGGATCACGCTCCGGAACATCCTCCGCCGAAGTGAACCGATATCCACCGACCAACACGCCGTCCGTGCCAGCGTCGAACTGCCAGACCACGGGCCGCCCTTCGTGGATGATGCACCATTTCGTCGCTATGACTCCGTCGGCAGAGAACTCGACTTCTTGGTCAGCCGACCACGCGCGGTGGCCGCTGGCACAGCGGAGCCTCGCGCCGTCTGCCGAACCGAACTTCAGCCGCAGGTTGCCCAGCGTCTGGTAACAGCCGAAAGGCACGTTCGCTCCTTGCCCGGACCCGGAGCCCTTGCCCTGACAGGTGAAGTTCGCGTTGACCAGGTTCTCAGCCTCGATGTTCTTGCCTTCCCGTAAAAGACGGCGGATTTCCGGCAGCGCCTTGTGCGCCTCGGGACGGTCTGACTCCTCTCGCGACCCGGACCACAACGAACTCTCATTAAGCACAATGCGCTCCTCGTCCACGCCGCCGAACACCATCGCGCCGATGCGCCCGCTGCCGAGAGGAAGAGACTCGTGAAAACTTTTTGCCGGCTTGTCGTACCCGAGCGTCGTGGTTGAATCGGCCGCGTTCACAGCGGTGCGCCAACCGACCGTCAGGATCAGCAACAGCGTCTTTGCGTTTCCGGTGAATTGACGCGCAAACGCCGCAGTTTCATTATTCATGCGGGCTCTTCCTCATTTGCCTGGCATTCCCAAGCGGTAGACCTCCACGTCGTCGAACCAGCAGATGTCCGCGTCAGTCGACTGCTGATGAACATTCAACAGAATCACAAGCTGCTCCGCTTCGGACGGAACAACCGCCACGCCGCTGCATGTGCGCCAAGCGCCGCTCTCTCCCGACGCGAAGGCCAACGTCACATCCGCGTCCCAGCGCACCCACGTTCCGTCGGCTCGCTGCCACCTGAGCATCACGGTCGGCGCTGAAGCTCCGAGGCTCTTGCAACGCGCCGTCACGTAGAACAGCTCGCCCGCCTTCGCCGGATATTTCTGCAGCAGACATCCCCGCGCGACCTTCACCGCTTTCGCCGCGCCGCCGTTCGTCTGCGCATCGTGCGAAAATACGCCCTGGGGTCCTTCGTCCTGCCATACCGACCACTCCGCCGGCAAGGACCTTTTCTCATCCGGGATCGCGAAATTGCCGTTGCGGACGAGATTGGTTGCCGCGTTCTTCTGCTTAAGCGACTCCAACTCCGCACGCGCCGCAGTCACGGGGTCACGGATGCGGTCGATCACCCGCGTGACTCCCGGCAGAGCTTCCTCCCACAGCACACCCTTGCCCACGCTTTTCTCGACGCTCCCGCCCAGCTTGGAGGACCTCCACCAGCGGCACTGTTCGCCGTAAACCCACACGTACTCGTCGCAGGCGGAAAGCGCCGCCGCGAGGTTCTCCGAAAGCCGGCCCAGCCGCGTACCCCCCTCTTTCGGCCCAAAATAGAAGTTGTTGCCCTTCTCGTTCAGATACATGTCGAGGTAGAAGCCGAACCCAGCCTGCACCTGCGCACGGTATTTGACGCGGTTCTCTGGAGCGATCAGCCGCGCCGCAGGACCGTGCCAGCTCCTCATGTCCTGTGCCACCGCGAGATAGGCCTGGTTGCCGTCGAGGTAATACCCGTTTTCGCACCCGTCCACAAGGGTCATCGCAGGCGGCAACGTGTCCAGCATGCCGTTGATGAAAGCGGGCAGCAGTCCATACTCTTCCGCAGCGAGTATGGCGCCAGGGTCGATGCCCGCGCCCGCCTTGAGGTTGATGCTGTTGAGCCAGAGCGGCAGCAACACCGCATCGGGAAACTCTCCCGCCACGGCTGTCATAAAGGCCGCGCCGCGCCGACGCGCCAATGCCGAAGTCTCCGCGAAGCCCAGAGGCCCGCCCGGCTTGTAACGGAACAGGTGTTCGCCATACGATTCAAAGTCCGGCGCAAGCCCTTTCGCCCCGCCCGCTTTTGCGACCCAAGCGAGAATGGCCGCCTTCTCGCAGAGTATCTTCCAGCCGGCATCGTCGTTCCATGCCACGCTGCCTGGAGAGAAATTCAGACGGATGAAGTTGTTTGTCAGCCGCGTGAAGACGCAGCTTTTCAGATCGGCAACCGCGTTGGTGAAGGCCGCACGCCGCCAAGGCGTGTTGTCGAAGCCCCACTGACTATCGTACTTCTTCCCCTCGTCCTCAAGGGCCACACTGAACATCACGCCGTCGAAAGGCGCTTCGCGGTCCATCTCAGCCCAGTGTGCCTTCATAAACGCGGTGGTCGGAATATCCCAGCCGAGTTCGATCAGCTTTTTCTCGGCGGCCGAGACGGATAGACCGATCAAGGCGCAGCCACAAAACAACACCTTGCCTTTGCGCATCATTTCGCGCCATCTTTCGGACGCGCCAGACGCTGCTCCGCTTCGGCGAGCGCCAGACGCGTGGAAACCTCGGGATACTCCGCGGCCAGTTTACGGAGCGCCGCACGGGACGAGGGGTCGGCGATGCGTCCAAGCGCGACGGCCGCCGCATGGCGCGTGTCGGTCGCGTTGCCCAGATCGCCGACCACCTTGAGCAGCGCCGGCACGGCGCGGGCGTCGCCGATGCGGCCCAGCGCCCATGCGGCGGAGGCCCTCCAGCAAGGCGTCAGATCGTTTTGCAGAAAGAGGATCCCCGGCCCGAGCGGGTCAGGCGAGCCACCGGCGAATTCGTTCGGCGACGCCAGCGCGGCAAGCAGCGTGTCGATTGAACGGACATCCCCCAGCATGCCGAGGGTACGCCCCAGATAGAAGCAGACCCAGTGCCGGGCAGGCAGCTTCAACACCACGGGAATCCCTTTGTCGAACACGCGCGGAATGTCGTTCGTCAGCGCAGAGTACCGTGCAAACGCGCCCTGAACACGCGGCACGTACTGACGGTCGCGGCAGGCCAGCGAAAGGATTTGCGCGGCGCGATTCGCAATGTCCGGCGTTCCGGCCCACGCGCCATGAACACGCCCCAGCGCGGCTTCAATGTCCTTATCGCGGGCCGCCTGCGGATCGCCCAGCACGGCGAGGCAGGTTTCGCTCACGCGGGCCTCCGCGCCTTGCCGCCGGATGACGCGTCCGATCAGCGTCTCGCAGTCGTCGTTCTCCGGAAAGAGCGCGCGGTCGGGGTCGGTCGGCACGCACCGGATCAGGTGCGGCACCAGCGCCGCCGCATTCGTGGCAGAGAGCGTGTCCAGCGCCTCGACGATCCGCAGGTGGACCGGCGACGCGTGACAGGCCATCAGCGCCCCGTGATCGCCATACCAGCTCGTGAACAGCGGATAATCCTTAAGCGCGGCGAAGGTCTCGATCAGCGCGGCCTCGGCTTCGGGCGTGCCGATGCCTCCCAGCGCTTCGGCCGCGGCCTCTGCGAGGAAGAGGTTGCCCGTATCCGGATCGGCGTGGCGCTTCAGCGTCTCGGCGAGCAATGGCACGGCCGCACGATCTTTCAGACGGCCGAGCGCTCGCGCGACTTCCTGCACCGTGCGGGGATTCACGGCATCCTGGGCCACAAACTTGGCATCGTCTCCCTGATGCGCCTTGCGCCACTCGACATAGGCCGTGTCGTCGCGCATCTTCTTCAGCGTCTCGCGCAGCGCCGCACGCGCGGTCTCGCCGCCGCCGACATGCCCGAGCGCCACCGCCGCGCGCCGGACCACGTCACGGTCTACAACCGAGAGCTGCTTCACCAGGTCCGCCTCGATGCGCTCCCAACTTGTGGCGCGGAACCACGCCGGCCAGTCGCCCGGCTCCGAATGGCCGGTCAGATTCTCCAAAGCGATGGCGCGCGCCTGTTGAAACACGGGGTCCGAGACGGCCATGGCCTTCAGCAAGGACGGAACGGATTCGCGCGTGCCGCAGGTCGCGAGCGCGAACGCCGCAGCGACGCGCACCTCGCGGTTCGTGTCGGATAAACGCTCGGCCAGCGCCGGCGCGGCCGCAGCGTCGCGCCAGAGGGCGAGCCGCTGCGCGGCGGAGACGCGTGTAGCCGTCTCGCCTTTCTGCAGCCGGACGATCAGTTCGGCGACGGACACGCTGGCGCGGTTCAATCCCGCGACCTCGCGGTACCGGTCAAACTGAAGCTCGGTCAACCCGGTGACAGCGGCATTGTTGCCGCGGAAACGGTTCGGGTCTCCCGCGTCCGTGAGCCGGAGCGGCGGAGTGCGCGTGGCCAGCGGCACAGACCGCGCGGACGGCGGGGCGGTCTGGCGGACCGCATGGCAACCCACGCAGCCGCGACTCTCGCCCGGACGGACAAAGATCCACGACATTTCGTTGAGCTCCGAACGCCCCTCCGCATCAACGGCCTGAAACGCGATGGCGGTATCGGCGGGAACCTCGACCGCGAACGAGCCGTCCGGCGCGATCGGCACAGTGCCCAGCTCGATCGTCTCGTTGCCCGCATGCACGATGTACGAGTGCGACGAACGGACGGTCAGGCCCCGCCCCGAGAGAACCCGGATCGCGCGCACATGCGGCCACCCTGCCGCCGTATTGCGTGTGAAGCGCGTGTCCAGGCAGTAAAGCAGGCCGGTCGTCCGCTTCTCATCCATGCGCGAGGACAACTGCGGCGGACGCTCGTGCGGACCGAGAAAGACCGGAGAGTGCAAAAGCCCGTTGGTCGAGGTGAACACCTGCACCATCTTTCCGTCCCTCTGTTCCGGATCAACAATGCCGATCCGCTCGAACCCTTCGGGAGCCGTATCGGCCGTCTTCTGTTTCTTGCGCTTCAGATACGAGGACGAACTGCCCGCCGTGCAGAGCAACCGCCCGTCCGGCAGAGCGGCCACATCGCCGGCCGCCAGCGGCAGGTTGACGAGATCGCGCTGGGCACAACCGGGCCGACCGACCGCGATGCCCGATCCGGTCAGATACGCGACGCGCCCGTCGGGCATCGGTGCAGGACTGCCGCAGTTGAACGCCCGCAGACGGCTGCCGTACGCCGGTCCGAGATCCAGCCCGAACTCCGTATACCCCTCCGTGCCGTCCGGGTGAACCGCGTGCAACAGCGTCTCGACTTTGCCGCGATCAAAGAAGTTGTCGGACCGGATGAAGAGGATGCGCCCATCGGACATCACCTCCGGCTCGTTGTCGAAAACGAAGGTGCTGGTCAGGCGGCGGATCGCGCGCCCGTCCGGCAACATCGTGAAGAGCCCGCGGGAAGGCGTGTTGTGATACTCCTCGAAACAGCCGGTGCGCGTCGAGGTGAAGGCGATGCGCCCGTCGGCCAACTCGACCGGATCGATGTCGTGAAAAGGCCCGTCCGTCAGCCGTTGCGGGGTGCCGCCGCCCGCAGGCATCCGATACAGGTGAAAGAACGCGTCACCCTCCCGCACCATCGAAAAATAGATCGACTGGCCATCGAACGAGACGCTGGTCGAGCCGAGCGCGCCGCGTCCGGCGTCCAGCAGCAGGCGGGGCGTCACGCCGGGCTTGGCTGGAGTGAGCGCGAAGAGCTTGTGTCCGACCTTCATCGGCCCCGGCAGATCGTGTTCGGGGAAGGCGCGCGTATGGCCGGGATTGAAGATCGTCACCCCGAGGCTTTCGTAAGCCGTGCCGCCGTGCGCGGGCGAGCGGGTCAGGCTGCAGTCGTCACCGATGAACACGAGGCCCTGCGGCCAGGGATAATCCGCCGGCGCGGGGGATTCCTGGGCGTCATCGTGCTTTTGGCTCGGAGGCTGGGCCGTGGCCGGCACGGGAAGAGTCCCCCAAGGGCCTTCGCCAAAGGGTGCGACCACGGTCGCGACCGGCCACTCCTGATCGTTGAAGTCGAGCTGCGTCCAGTTTGGCTCTTCGGTGGCATGGCAGCGCCACGAGCCGTCGGTGACCCGCTCGACCGTCAGGCCGTCGCTCAGAACTACGCGCAACTTGAGGAGCAGCCCTGCGGGGCCGGGAGCGGTGTTCGCCGCCTCAACCGCGATCACATTGTCCCCCGCCGTCAGCAGGGTGGCGATATCGAACCGCCTAGGACTGTTCCATTCGTCGGGGTTCGACAGGTTCCCGCCAATCAGCTTCCCGTTGAGGGTGACCTCATAGAGATTGTCCGCCGTGACGGAAATGTCCGCCGACACGATGCGCGCCTTCTCCGTCACCGCAACGCCCGCGCGGAAATAGCAGACGCCTTCCGGCAGGGAAGACAACGCCGTCCCCGGTTTCGGCATGCACCAGATCCACTTCGAACCGGACCAGTCCAGCGGCCGCACGTCGGCGCACCAGCCCACGCACGCCAGCACCATAACGAACCCCGAAAGCTGCCACGAACACCTCGTCACCATTTCGAACTCCCCCCAACTTGACTGAATTCCCCATGAAGCAAACGATATAGGTGTTCAATAATACACCGCCGCGCCGTTTCTGACAACACCGGAATTCGCGTTCTGGCAGGGCATTTTATCCCCGATGCGACCATTTGCATGCAACAAGTCAAGGACATCGACGTGTCGGATAGACACATTTATTATACACTTATGTTGTAATATACCGTTTAACGAACGAATATATATAAAACATTGATCGCATATTCATGACCGAAATGGGAACGTAATTGCACTTTGTCAAATGATCAATTAACGACCTTCGAGGTCAAGACTGACAACAGAACTTTGCCATATGAAGGCGTGCGAAGAATTATTTTTCTGGTATCACCAGGTCCGGGATGCCTTTCCGATCTTCCTTGTCATCTTTGAGCAGTTTGGCCGAGTATTTACGCCCTTCCCCCCATTCGTAGGTGGCTTCCGTCCACCAAGGATTGCCCTTGACCCACGTTAGCGTTGCACGTCGCAAAGAATCACCATTCCTATTCTGTTCAAGCGTCATCTTTAGCGCTTCTATCTCTTTCCCATCAACACGAATACGCGCAGTCTCTTCTTTTTGACTGCATCGATCCGAGGATTTGTGCTCTATCCCCCCCTTGCTTTTTTTTACGAGAGGTTCCTGATCGAATTGTCCTTCTTGAAAGGCTGGAACCGCCAGAGGCAGGTCACTTACCCAGTCTGTAGCGTCGACCGGACCAGACTCAAACAGCCTGGATGCTTGGACGTGGTTTGTCTTGGAGTTCAGCCGTTCAACCTTCTTGAGAGTGAGCCCGGCCTGTCGCAAGTAAATGCGAAAATACGGGACGGGTATGCTATATGGCTTTCCGTCGAGAGTCTTAGGGTCAATATGGATACGATAACAACTTTCCATATTTATATCCTCCAACGCCTCGACAGTAAACTGGTACACGACAGTAGATTTCGTTGGTTTCCAACCTGTAAGCCTTTCTTTTGGAATATCTGGCGCTTCCGACATCTTCTCGACCTCCACTTTCCACGTGCCTCCAGTCGACAAAGTCGGCTTGAACTCCATGCGTTTGAGAACCGGGCCGTCAGCCGCGTGAACTGGCATTGACCCGACGACCAAAACGAAAGCAAATAGCGCTCCGCGAATATTTCGATGTTTCATGTCACTCACCACCTTTCATTGATACAGGGCGTCCACTTTTTCCTTCGTAATCTCACAATGATTGGCCTTCCACTTCATCCGTAATGGATTAACCGTTCCCAGCCACTTTGGCGCAAAACCCGTGCAACTTATCCAATTCTGGTTGGCACTCGAACCGTCGATTTCCCCATCGTCCGTATATTCCAGTACGTAGACGTATGTGTCTTCCCGTTTGTCAGTCGCAGGCCGAGCCTGACAACAGAAGTTTTTCAATTCATATCGTCATTCAGACCTGTTCCTTGGTTATCCGCGCCGCCTCATAAAGGCATGCTAAGAATTATTTTCTGGTGTCACCGGTTCCGGGATGGCTTTCCGATCTTCCTTGTCATCTTTGAGTAGTTTGGCCGAGCGTTCTTGGCGGCCGTCACGGTCGTAAGTAGCTTCTGTCCACCAAGGCTCGCCCTTGACCCAAGTCTGAGTCGTATGTCCCGGAAAACCATCATTGTCTTTCTTCTCAAGTGTGATCCTCAACGCCTCCGTCTCTTTTCCGGCAACTTGTATCCTTGTGGTCCCTTCGGTTTGACGGCAATGTCCAGACGGCGTGCCCATGGAACTGCCATCCTTTCTCCTCCTGACGGGAGGTTCCTGATCAAATTGTCCTTCTTGAAAAGCCGGAAATGCCAGGGGCAGGATGCCGACCCAGTCGGTCGCGTCGACCGGGCCGGACTCGAACATCGTGGACGCTTGGACGCGGCCTGTCCGGTCGTTCACCCGTTCCACCTTCTTGAGAGCGAAGCCGACTTGTCGCAAATAGATGCGCCAGTAGCAACAATAATCAAACGGCGGGAGTTTTTTTCTTTCTTCGTCCGTTGGCGCGTCAATGCTGATGCGGAAGCACGGCTCCGAACCGACTTCCTCCAGTGCCTCGACGAAAAACCGATACACGACCACGAATTTTGAGGGCTTCCAATCTACAAGCTTTTCTTTTGAAAGACCTGGTGCTTCCGACATCTTCTCGACCGCCACCCTCCATTTCGCGCCGACCTTCAGAACCGGCGCGAAGTCCGCGCGTTTCGGTCCGGCGGTATCCGCCGAGATGGCCGGAGTGGGTCCGGCGAACCATGCCGCAAAAATGAGCGCTCTGGCAACGTTTCCCATTTTCATCTTACCTGTTCCTCCTTTTCACTGATACAGCGCATCAACATTATCTTTCGTGATGGTGCAATGGTTGGCCCGCCATACAAACTGTCGCTTATCGACCGTCCCCAACCACTTTGGCGCAAATCCCGTGCAACTTATCCAATTTTGGTTGGCGCTCGCTCCGTCAATTTCCCCATCGCCCGTGTATTCCAGCACATAGACGTATGAGTCTTCCCGCTTGTCAGTCGCAGGTGGCATTATCGTGTTATCGGAATTGGAGGTGATCCGCGTCGTAACCTTGACAACCTTTTCGTTCCCGCCGTCGGCCTCCTCCATTGTGCTGGCATATTTGTAAATATCGTGATTCCACACTTCAGACGCATCCGTACCCGTGGCGTCGCGAAGGTTGCTGTTCATGGCCAAGCGCTCTCGGCGTATGTACTGACACAACCCGTTCTGGACTTTATCGGCCCACTCGTCGACGGCCTCTCCCATCGCGGCTGTCGGCGGTCCGGCCGGAATTGGGTTTGGATTTTCGGCTGTTTCCGGTGTACCGACTCTCCACGTCCAACCGCCCGTCTCCGGCGCACCGTCAGCGAGTTCGGTATAAAGGCCTTCCATCTCGTCTCGGGTGAAGGTAACGTTGTTCTTCACAAGCGCCTGAGGCTGAGATATCGCTATCGCGGCCAGCGACCATCCCCAGCAATGCCCCTCCCACGTAGCATTCGTGTCACTCGTCGAACCGTTTGCCTCTTCGGCGGCTCTCTCGTTAGTCCCGTAAATCGTGTCGTAATCCTTTAGAGGCGTGTTACCTCCCGAAACCTCGTAGAGGTTGGGGTCGACCGTGTTCAACAACGGCCAATACCAGCCGTTCCAGGGAGTGACATCCGCCTCTCCCCATTCAATGAATCCGGCTGAAACCGATGCGCCTGCTGCGTCGGATATCTTCACGTAGTACCACTTGTGTTTGTAGTCCGGCACCTCGTAGACGCAAGGACTTCCCTGAGCCACCCGGTTCTCATCGAGTTCTCCTTTTGCGATTTGGATGGCCGTATCTACATCAAGATCGGCTCCGTCGGTGTAAAACAGTTCGATGCTGCCTCCCGACAGCTTCAATTCTCCGCCCCACTTGGTCGGGACGTACACCTTTCCGATAATGAACTTGGACAGATTGGTGCTTCCGCCCAGCGGAATCTTGTCAACTTTAAGGACTTTCACCGTGGCCGAATCGAACAGGTCCGGGAAGGTCGCGGACAGCACCGTCAGCGTGTGCACGCCGCCGGTCAGGGAACTGGTGTCCACCTGCCACGGCGGCTGGCCGGTGGCGCAGAGCGAGCCGTCGATGAAGAGCGAGAACCCGGCCGGGTCGTGGCTGACCGGGGCGAGGTCGACGTTCA
>JANYBJ010000082.1 GCA_025360845.1 bacterium | reverse complement strand
AGAGGTACCACCAAGCACCTTATCGGAAACACGGGAGAGGGGCCGCGCCCAGAGGGGCGCGTCCCCGTGCATCCCGCTTCTGGAATGAAAATTGACGGTTTTCTTATGAAGCGTTATGCGCGAAAGCGCAAAATCGGTTTTCAGGTTCAGTCTCTTCTACATGCGTTGTCCTTGTTGACGGAATCATTCAATCTATTCAATCGTGTTGCAACGATACACCATTCCCGTATACACACGCAACCGGTTTTTAAATTTACCGCTCAACAATTCCACTCTTAAAGCCGCGCATCCGCTCCCCTTTTTTTATCCGTTTTTCACTCTTGCATACCGACCTGAAGGTATGTATAATAATCGGCTTTTTCAAGCGGGAAAGGTGGCTATGGCACGAAGAACCAAAGCGGAGGCCGAGCAGACACGTCAGAAGATTCTGAAGGCGGCGCTCGACCTGTTCGTCGAGAAAGGTTACGAACGCGCCACGTTCGAAGATGTGGCCGACCGGATCCGGCTGACCAAAGGCGCAGTCTATTGGCATTTCAAGAGCAAGCCCGACCTGTTCGCCGAACTCGTCGAGGACATGACGGCCAAGCATACTGAGCAAATCGCCCGAGTTTTGTCCGCCCCCGTTTCACTGGACGGGCTGACTGCGCATTTCATCGAGCGGGCGCACCTGATCGTAGGTAAACCGGTCAACCGCAAGTATTTTCTGATGATGTTGAGCATGGATTGGCCGGCGGCGAAATTCATCCCCCTCAAACGCCGTCTCCGTCAGCTCGGCACGGGGCCCTTTGTGATTCTTGAGAACACGTTGTCGGCTTTGCAGATAAAGGGTGAGGTGAGGCCCGACGCGGACATCGCCACCGCAGCAGCGGTGCTGGGATCGACCTGGCTGGGGTTGATGAAATTACAGATCGACCAGTGCTTAGAGATCGATTTGTCGAAAGCGATTAGATTCGGTTTCGGAACGGTAATCGACGCCATCAGGGCGTAACGCCTGTTCAGGATAAGGAGAAAGAACGGAATGACAACAACGCAATTCAATCATTTCAACAGGGCTTTTCGACGCGGTGGCCGGATCCGGCTCGACGGTTTTTTCAGAGCTTGCCAAGCGGGTCTGGCAGGCCTTTTCTGCGTTCTATCGCTAACCGCCTGCAATCGCCAGCCAAAGTCGGCGCCACCGCCGCCTCCTTCGGAAGTGGCGACGGTGACAGTCGCCCCGAGGCAGGTCCTGCTGACCATGGAGTTGCCCGGGCGCACCTCCCCCTATCTCATTGCGGAGATCCGGCCCCAGGTCAGCGGGCTGATCCAGAAACGGCTCTTTACCGAGGGTTCCGACGTCAAGGCCGGCCAGACTCTCTACGAGATTGCCCCCGCTCCGTTCAAGGCGGCGCTGGACAATGCCGCGGCGAACCTTGAGGCCATGAAAAAAGGCGCCGACCGGGCGCGGGCCGCGCTGAACGCCAGCATCGCAGGCGTCGCCCGGCAGCAGGCGACGGTGACCTTCGCACGGACCAACCGAAAGAGGTTCGAGGATTTATACAAAGAGAAAGCCGTCTCCGCCAGCGACTGCGAGCAAGCCGTGACCGTAGCCGATGTGGCCGAGGCCACCCTCACGGTCAACGAGGCCGAGGTGCAGAGCGCCCGGGAAGCGGTGGCCGCCGCCGAAGCGGCCATCCAGCAGGCCGCGGCGGCGCTTGAGGCGGTCCGGATCAATCTGGAGTATACCCGGATCACGGCCCCCATCTCCGGCCGCATCGGCAAATCCACCGTGACCGACGGCGCCATCGTTACGGCGTTCCAGATGACTCCCCTCGCCACCATTCAACAACTCGACCCAATCTATGTGGATGTGCCCCAGTCCACCTCCGAGCTGCTGCGCCTACAGCGCCGCCTGGACGAGGGAAGCATGAATCGTGACGGAGCGGCGAGCGCAAACAAAGTGCAACTCCTGATGGAAGACGGAACCAAGTACCCGTTGGAGGGCACCCTTCAATTTCGCGATGTGTCGGTGGATCCGACCACGGGGTCTGTGATTCTGAGAATGGTCTTCCCCAACCCGAACGGCACGCTGCTGCCGGGCATGTTCGCCCGTGCGGTGGTGAAAGAGGGCGTCAACGAACAGGCTTTGCTGATTCCGCAGCAGGCCGTGTCGCGCGACCCCAAGGGCAATCCCCTGGCGATGATCGTGGACGCGGCCGGCAAGGTTGAGCAACGCGCCTTGGTTGTTGAGCAGGCCATCGGCGACCAGTGGCTGATCTCCTCCGGGCTTGTGCCCGGCGACCGGGTGATCGTCGAGGGCCTGCAGAAAGTGCGCCCCGGTTTTGCCGTCAAAGAGGTTCCCTTCGCGGGCAAACGGGAGCAGGACCCCAAACCGGCGACCACGTCCCAGCCGCCCCCGAAAGCGAACTAACGGAGTCGCGCCATGTTGTCAAAATTCTTCCTGAACCGTCCTGTTTTTGCCTGGGTCATCGCCATCATCCTGATGGTGGCGGGTGGCCTGGCGATCCACACGTTGTCCATATCGCAGTACCCGCCCATCGCGCCGCCCTCCATCGCCATCGACGCTTTTTATCCGGGCGCCTCAGCGGAAACGGTGGAAAACAGCGTGACGCAGATCATCGAGCAGAAGATGTCTGGCTTCGAGAAGATGCTGTATCTGTCGGCCAGCAGCGACTCGGCCGGCGCGGCCCGCGTCGAGCTGACGTTTGCGCCGGGAACCGATCCTGACCTCGCCTGGGCCCAGGTCCAGAACAAGCTCCAGCTCGCCATGGCGAGCCTGCCGGAAATGGTGCAGCGCCAGGGCGTGAAGGTCAGCAAGTCCACCCGGAACTACCTGATGGTCGTGGGGTTGATCTCGGAGAACGGAAGCATGGCCGGGAACGACCTGCGGGACTATGCCCAGTCCAGCCTTGAGAAGGTGCTTTCGCGGGTGCCGGGGGTGGGCGAGGTCATGATCTTCGGCGGCCAGTACGCCATGCGCGTGTGGCTGAACCCCGACAAGCTGACCGAATACCAGATGACGGTTCAGGATGTGGTCATGGCCTTGCAGGCCTACAACGTGGAGGTGTCCGCCGGTCAGTTCGGCGGGGCGCCCGCGGTGCCGGGTCAGCGCCTGAATGCCAGCATCATCGTCCAGAGCATGCTCAAGACGCCCGAGGAGTTCGCGGCGATACCGCTCCGCACCAACCCGAACGGTTCTGTCGTGCGGGTTCGCGATGTGGGACGGACGGAACTTGGAACCGAAGCGTACGATGTCGACGTCTACAACAACGGCAGGCCCTCCGCGGCCCTGGCCATCCGGCAGGCGGCGGGCGCCAACGCGCTGGCGACGGCGGACGCGGTCAAGGCCAAGCTGAATGAGATGAGCACCTTCTTTCCCGCCGGCATGAAGGTGGTTTACCCCTATGACACCACGCCCTTCGTCCGCGTGGCGATCGGGGAAGTGGTCAAGACCCTTTTCGAGGCGATCCTGCTGGTGTTTCTTGTGATGTACCTGTTCATGGGCAACATGCGGGCCACGCTGATCCCGACCATCGCCGTGCCCGTGGTGCTTCTGGGAACATTCGCGGTGCTGGGGCTGTTCGGGTTCTCCATCAACATGCTGACCATGTTCGCCATGGTGCTGGCCATCGGCCTGCTGGTGGACGACGCCATTGTGGTGGTGGAGAACGTGGAGCGCATCATGAGCGAAGAGGGCCTCTCGCCCTTGGAGGCCACGCGCAAGTCCATGGACCAGATCACCGGCGCGCTGGTCGGCATCGGGCTGGTGCTCTCGGCGGTGTTCGGACCGATGGCGTTTTTCACCGGGTCCACCGGCGTCATCTACCGTCAGTTCTCCGTGACCATCATCGCCGCCATGCTGCTTTCGGTGGTGGTGGCTTTGGTTTTGACGCCGGTCCTGTGCGTCGCTTTTCTCAAGCCGGTTCCCAAAGGGCATGAGGCGTCAGAGTCCGGAGTCTGGTTCCTTCGTCCCTTCTTTCGCTGGTTTGACCGTTCCTTTTCCCGGGCCAGAGACACCTATCTGCATCTGGTCGGCCAGTCCCTCTCGCGAATCGTTCGCTACCTGGTGATTTTCGTGCTGATCGTGGCGGCGATGGGCTTTCTCTTTAGACGGATGCCCACGGCTTATCTTCCGGATGAAGATCAAGGCATCATGATGGTGCAGGCCATGCTTCCGGCCAACTCGACCCTTGAGCAGACCAAAGAGGTCATGGACATGGTCAAAAAGCATTTCATGGAGCGTGAAAAAGAGGCTGTGGAGTCCATCATGACGATTTCCGGACAGAACTTTTCGGGCCGTGGACAAAACGCCGGGATGGCGTTCGCCAAACTAAGGGACTGGAAGCTTCGCGAAAGGCCGGACCTGAAGGTCACCGCCGTGGCCGGAAGAGCCATGGGCGCCTTTTCCCAGATCCGAAACGCCATGGTCTTCGCCTTTCCGCCGCCTGCGGTCATCGAGCTGGGCATGGCCAAGGGTTTTGATTTTCAGTTGCTGGACCGGGGCGGCATCGGCCATGACGGCCTGATGGCGGCCCGCAACCAGCTCCTCGGCATGGCGGCCGCGGACCCGGCCTTGACGAAGGTCCGGCCCAACGGGCTGGAGGACGTGCCCCAATACCGCATCGACGTGGACTGGGAGAAGGCTGGCACGCTGGGGGTGCCCATCACGTCGATTCACAACACGATCTCGGCGGCCTTCGGCAGCGCGTATGTCAACGACTTCATTCAGGGCGGCCGCGTGAAGAGGGTGTACGTCCAAGCCGACGCCTCCTACCGCATGCTGCCACAGGATCTGAAGAAACTGTATGTGCGCAACACCACGGGCAAGATGGTGCCTTTCGCCTCGTTTGCGTCCGGGCACTGGTCCTCGGGCTCTTCGAAACTAGAGCGCTTCAACGGGTTCCCGTCCCTCAACATCCAAGGCGAATCCGCGCCGGGCCGGAGTTCCGGCGAAGCCATGCAGGCCATGGAGAATTTTGTCAAAAAGCTCCCGCGCGGAATCGGCTTTGACTGGACGGGCCTGTCCTACCAAGAGCGGCAAGCCGGCTCACAGACGGCCCCCCTTTACGCCTTTTCCGTTCTGGTGATCTTCCTGTGCCTGGCGGCGCTGTACGAAAGCTGGCCGATCCCCATTGCCATCCTGCTGGCCCTGCCCCTCGGGGCCATCGGCGGCGTGCTCGGGTCGTCGCTCCGGGGGCTGCCCAACGACGTCTATTTCCAGATCGGCTTGCTGACCACCCTCGGCCTGACCACGAAAAACGCCATCCTGATCGTACAGTTCGCCAAGAGCCGGGTGGAGGAAGGCATGGGGCTGACCGAGGCGACGCTGGAAGGCGCGAAGCTTAGGCTGCGCCCCATCATCATGACCTCGCTGGCTTTCGGCTTCGGCGTCCTGCCGCTGGCGTTTGCAAGCGGGGCGGGCGCGGGCGCGCAGAAGGCCATCGGCACGGCGGTGCTGGGCGGCGTGGTGACCTCGACTTTTCTTGTGACCCTCTTTGCGCCGCTCTTTTTCGTATTGATCGAGAAGACCTTCGGCAATCGCAACAAGGGGCCGAAAACCTAGGGTGTTGAACCCCCTCCATCCGGGAATCACTGACATGACTAAACTATTCATACTCCTGCTGCTCGGAATCGCCATCGTCCCGATCGGTTGCAAGATGACCCCGAAATACACCCGCCCGAACGCCCCGGTCCCTGCCGGTTGGCCGACAGGCGCAGCCTATGGGGAAACGGGAAAGGCGACAAACGCCTTGGAAGCCGCTGCCTTGGGGTGGCAGGAATTCTTCACCGACGAAAAAATGCGGCACGTCATCGGCGCCGCGCTGACGAACAACCTCGACCTGCGGGTTGCCGCGCTGAATGTGGAATTGTCCCGCGCGCTGTACGGCATCCGGCGCGCCGAACTGCTGCCGACCGTCAACGCGATCGGCAGCGAGAGCAAGCATCAGGACACCGCCGACCTCTCAGCTGCCGGGCGACGCCAGATCTTCGAGCAATACAGTGCCAATCTGGGCGTCTTTGCCTGGGAACCCGACTTTTTCGGCCGCATCCGCAGCCTGAAGGATCGCGCGTTGCAGGAGTACATGGCCACCGAGCAGGCCCGCCGCAGCGCGCAGATCCTGCTGATCGCTTCGGTCGCCACCAGCTATCTGACGCTGGCGGCCGATCAGGAGAGCCTGCAACTGGCGGAAACCACGTTGAAGTCACAGCAGGACGCCTACAATCTGATCAAGCGGCGCTTTGACGCAGGCCTCGTGACCGAACTCGACCTTTACCGCGCGCAAACCCAAGTGGACACCGCCCGCGGCGATGTCGCCTCGTTCAGCCAGCGAGCCGCGCAAGGCGAGAACACGCTGAACCTTCTGGTCGGGTCTCAGGTGCCGAACACCTTGCTGCCCACGCAACTGGAAGCTGTCACTCCGCCCCGGGATATCCATGCGGGCGTGTCCTCCGAGGTTCTCCTGAACCGGCCCGATGTGGTCCAGTCCGAAGATCTGCTTAAAGCCGCCAATGCCGACATCGGCGCGGCGCGGGCGGCGTTCTTTCCGCGCATTTCCCTCACGGCCGCCTTCGGCACCGCCAGCGGCGAACTCTCCGGGCTCTTTAAATCCGGATCGGGCACGTGGAACTATGCGCCGCAAGTGGTCGTGCCGGTTTTCGATGCGCGCACCTGGTCGGCGTTCAGGGCGGCCAAAGCGCAAAAGGAAATTGCCGTGACCCAATACGGGAAGGCCATTCAGAGCGCGTTCAGGGAGGTGGCCGACGCGCTGGCCGTGCGCGGCACCGTCAACGAGCAGGTGTCGGCGCAACAGTCCCTCGTCGATGCCGTGTCGGCAACGTACCGCTTATCCCTGTCCCGTTACGACAAAGGCATTGACAATTACCTGAGTGTCCTGGACGCGCAACGGTCTCTTTACAGCGCACAGCAGGGGCTGGTTTTCCTCCGGCTGGCGAAGCTCGCAAATCTCGTGCGCCTTTACGCGGTGTTAGGGGGCGGCGAAGCCCCCTCCGAGGCCCGTCCGGGCGAATGACGCCTCATGGTGTATACGCCGTGCATACACTCTTCGATTACGTTCTTTTCATTGTCGAACCGCGAAAAAAAATGTAATCTATTACAAACACTGCACAGACACCTGTTTGTTGAGGACGCGTTCTGCGTCACCTGCGGACGGGCAACGGGATGAACCCATGCAAAAACCAGAACTGCCACCAAAGCCCAATGTGTCGCTGACTTCCTTTTTCAGCGTGGACGACATCCTGATTCATCAGGAGGCTGTCTCGCGGAACCAGATCATCCGGCTTCTGCTCACGCACCTGGCCGAAAGCCACGGGATCATGGAGATGGAGTCGTATTACAATGCCATCATTGAGCGCGAGAATGCCAGCGGCACGGTCGTATCCCACGGCATCGCGATCCCGCACGCCCGTCTGGACGGGCTCAACCGCCCCTATGTGGGCGTCGCGACCTCGGCCAAAGGCATCCTGTTTGCCGAGGGCCAGCCGCCGGTTCACCTGATTCTGCTGCTGCTCATCCCGCGTGACCAGCCCGGCCTCTATCTGCAGATCCTGCGCGCCTTGGCCAAGATCCTTCGCGACCATGACGCGGCGCGCTCCGTCTCACAGGCGACAACGCCGGATGAGGTGATGCGCTTCTTTGAGCACGGGGGCACGGTCTTGCCGGATTACGTCTGCGCCGCAGACATCATGAGCGACGCGTTCATCTCCCTGCACAAAAAAGACAGCATCAAGACCGCCATCGACTGTTTCATCGCCAACGAGATCAACGAGATCCCCGTGCTGGATCGCAACGATGACTTGGTCGGCGTCGTCCGCGCGGGCGCCTTGCTCAAGGTCTGTCTGCCCGATTACCTGCGCTGGATGTCCGATCTTTCGCCGATCATCAACTTCGAGCCCTTCACCACCATCCTCCGCAAGGAGCATAAATCCTGGCTGTCCGACATTCTCATCGATGAATTCGCCTCCGTTCAACTGAATGCGCCCGCCGTCTCCGTGGCCGGGGAAATGACCCGGCACAACTCAACGAAATGCTATGTCCTCGACGGCAAGAAGCTGAAGGGCGTCATCAACCTGCCGCGTTTCCTGAACAAGGTCTTCCGGGAGTAACCCCTTACTCTAACTTCAAGCAGATTACGATTAAGAGCAGGATTAGGATTAGGATGGATCGGGACAATTCGTAATCGTAATCCTAATCTTAATCCGCGTTCACGAAAGTGACCCCATCCTTTGTTCCCGCTCCGCGGGCGTCAGCCTCGCCGACACCAGCCACGTAAGTTCATGCGGCCTTCGAATATAACGCGAAACATGCTCGTTCAGTGGGGCGGCGAGTCGGTTTACAGTCAAGCCGAACAGATCGTCCGGCGCGGTGCCGTGTTCAAGGCCGACCTGAAGGGCGACCTCATCGAAGGTGTCATCGCCCGCGAGTCCGCCTCCGAGCTTTTCACCAAGTTGCGCATCCGTGAGAACGGCACCATCGAGAGCCTCTGCCCCTGCTTCACCAACCGTAACCAAGGGCTCGTCTGCCCGCACGTCGTCGCTCTCGGGATCGCCCTCATGCTGCGGCACGCCGACCCCCTGCGCGAGCAGAAGTACCAGGAGGAGCAGCGCCGGGCCCGCCGCATGGCCGAAGTGAACGAGTCCGCCTACCTTCAGCGCGGCCCCCGCGGCACGCCCGCCCGCCTCGGCCTTGCCGTCCCGCCTTCGTGGACCGCCGATTTCTGGAAAGGCCGTATCGCCGTCAGCCTGCTGGTGCTCACCGCCGCCGAGGCGCTGCCGCCCGAAGCCGTTCCGCCCCGCGCCGTTCTCGCGCTCTCGCCCGAGGACGACACCTTGCTCTCCGTGCTCGAAGACATTTGCGAAGGGCCGCCCCAAGGCCGCTTCGAGGTTTCACCCGCCGACTTCCTGAACATTCTCGATGTGGCCTTTCACACGCGACTCGTCGTGGCAGGCAAGGAAGACCTCACCGTCGAGAAGATCCCCATGCAGACCGGCCTGCGCATCGAATTGGATCACGAGACCGGCGAACTCATCATCTTCCCGTGTACCGCACTGCCCTTCATCCAACCCGGCGAAATACCGGTTTACCTCGTCAACAACCGCCACGGACGCGTCCTCGCCAACGGCCACGTCTGGCCCATGAAGAACGTGCTGCCCGTGCCTTACCACGGCATTTACCAGGCCGAGGAGATCGTGCCGCGCGAGCGCGTCATCAACTTCCTCCGCCGCGACCTGCCCAGCCTTCAGGCCCTCACGCCCATCGAGATGGAGGAGACGCCGGACCTCTTCACCGCCGTGCCCGGAACCCCCGTCTTCCGCCTCGAACTCCAAGGCAGCAAAGCCTCGCTCCGCGCCACGCTCAAGGCCGCCTACGGCGCATACACCTTCTGCGCCGCCGCGCCCGACACGCAGCACGAATTCGCTTTGCCCGATCCCGACGACATCCTCACGTACCACACCCGCAACCTTCCCGCCGAGGAGTCGGCCGTCTCCCTGCTCAAAAGTTGCGGGTTCGAAGAGGACCGTTCTCCGACCTCCGCCGGAGCCTCCTATACGCTCGTCGGCGCACGTGAAACCCTCAATTTTCTCGGCAGCGGCTACCCCGCGCTCGGCCGCAGCGGCTGGAAGATCGCCTTCTCCGACAGGCTCGAAAGCATCGTGGACTCGCTTCCGGTCGTCACCCCCGTCGTCCAGATCGCCGAGAAAAGCGGCGGCTGGTTCGACGTCGGCTTCACCTTCGATCTGCCCGGCCAGGCCGCCCTGCCGCCCGCCGAGATCCAGCGCGCCCTCAACCGCGGCGACGCCTTTCTTGAGCGTGACGGACAGACCCTGCTGATCGACCGCGACGCCGTCGAGTCCATGCGCACGATCTTCAGCGACTGCCAAAGCCGCGAAAGCTCAGCCCCCGGGCACTTCCAGATGCCCGCGCTCTACGCGCCCTTCGTGCAGGCCTCGCTCAACGCCATCGACGGCATCGATGTCGAAGACCCGCCCGACTGGCGCGAGAAGGCCGCCGCCCGCAACCGCGCCGGCACCACGCGCCTCAAGCCCGTGCCGCTCGGCGCGCTGGACAACACCTTGCGCCCCTACCAGAAAGAGGGCGTCTACTGGCTCCGCTTCCTTGAGGAGGCGGGCCTCAACGGGCTGCTCGCCGACGAGATGGGCCTCGGCAAAACACTCCAGACCCTCACCTGGCTCAGCCTGCCGCGCACCGACCCGCAGGCCAAAGGCAAGCCCGCGCTGATCGTCTGCCCCACCAGCCTCGTCGAGAACTGGAACCGCGAGGCCGAGACCTTCGTGCCGCACCTGCGCCGCCTCGTGATCGCCGGCAGCGACCGCGAAGCGCTCTTCGCGCAGATCGCCGAGAGCGACCTGGTCATCACCTCTTACGCGCTCCTGCGCCGCGACCTCGACGCCTACCGCGCCTTTCAGTTCTCCGTGGCCGTGCTTGACGAGGCCCAGCACATCAAGAACCGCTCCACCCAGAACGCCGTCGCCGCCAAGCAGATCAACGCCGTCGGCAAGGTCGTCCTCACCGGCACGCCCGTGGAGAACAGCGTGGCCGACCTCTGGTCGATCATGGACTTCCTGATGCCGCAGTACCTCGGCGACTATGAGCTGTTCCGCGGCCGCTACGAACTCCCCATCGCCGCCGGCGACCGCGACGGCGAAATCGCCCAGGCCAAGCTGCGCCGCAAGCTCCACCCCTTCCTGCTGCGCCGCCTGAAAAAGGACGTGGCCAAGGACCTGCCCGACAAGATCGTCAAGGTTTCCTTCTGCCAGCTCACCCTCGACCAGCAGCGCGTCTACAACGACCTGCTCGCCGAGTCGCGCCGCATCATCGGCGACCTCGTCAAGGCCAAGGGCTTCGACCGCGCCCGCTTCGAGATCCTCGCGATCCTCATGCGCCTGCGCCAAGTCTGCTGCCACCTCGACCTGCTCAAGGAACACCACAAGCCCGGCGCCTACGAGAACCCCTCCTCCAAGATGGACGGCTTTTTCGAGCTGCTCGACGAGGCCATGGACGGCGGCCACCGCATGTTGGTCTTCAGCCAGTTCGTCTCGATGCTCACAATTCTGCGCACCGAACTCGAAAGCCGCGGGCTGCCCTACTGCTACCTCGACGGCTCGACCAAAAACCGGCTGGAGCAGTGCGAGCGCTTCAACCTGCACCCCAACATCCCGGTTTTCCTGATCAGTCTGAAGGCGGGCGGCACCGGGCTCAACCTCACCGGCGCGGACATGGTGGTCCACATGGACCCGTGGTGGAACCCGGCCGTCGAGGATCAGGCCACCGACCGCGCCCACCGCATCGGCCAGAAGCGCACGGTCTACAGCATCAAGCTCATCGCCGAGCACACGGTCGAAGAGAAGGTGCTGGCCATGCAGCAGAGGAAGCAGGCGGTCATCAACGCCACGATCGGCACCACCGACGAGGGCGTCATGCAGAAGCTTTCCTTCGACGACATCCGCGACCTCATCGGGCTGTAGACAAAACCGCCGCCCGTGGGACGGGAACATACGTTACGGGTAACTCTGGTAGGGCTGTTTCCCCGAAACCGCCGCGGACGCCTCGGGGAGGCGTCCCTACCGTTGAAGACCGCCGCCCGTGGGACGGGAACATACGCCGGGGCAGCTTTCTTGAATGCGGAACAAATAAAGGCGACCCAATGGCCGCCTTTCTCGTTTGTCCCTTTACCGCGCTGTTGTCTGCTCCGTCAGTTTTGCCGCTTCGCTTGTTTACCCGTCAGGCTCTTGATCTCGATCTTGACGACGGCGGTGCGGCTCACGGCATCCGGGGGGAATGAGTAAGTTCGCTCCGAGTACTGGGCCATGATGAGCGCTAAGGCTTGCGCCTTGTCTTCGGCGTTCACAACCACACTCGCCCGACCGAATCCAATGACGCTTTGGTAACGGATGCCCCAATCGCAACCCTGGTCCTCCTCCACCATGCCTTCGACGATGTCGAACTCGAAACACACTCTGTCGTTCTGCCGCAAGATATCCAGCTTTCGGCCTTCTCTCGCACAATGGAAGTACAGGGCCTGACCATCATAACCGAAACAGAGGGGGACCACGTAAGGAGACCCTTGGTCGCACAGGCCAAGGCGGCAGACCTGACTCCGGCGGATGATTGAGTCGATCTCCGCCCGGTTCCCTATTTCTTTTTCAGTTCTCCTCATCGTCTTCCTTTCAGACCGACGAGGGTGAAGTTCGGTACGGTTAGCGCCGTAACTTCCACCCTCTTGTTCTGCCTCTCTCTTCCCGCACCAGGTCAACCCGTTCACCAGTCGAGATCCGTGCCCCGACCGATGGGACATCCAAGGGTGAGACCGGCGATTTTTGGGGGACTAAGGTGAAGCTTCTGCCGTCCCGCCGCTGGCTGATGACGCTGCCCGTCGCCTCCGCTGTGTCGAGAACGCTGGCCAGTTTCTGGCTCGCTTCTGAATACGTATAGACCTGCATGTCACACCTCCAAGAGCCTGATACCGATGTCCTTGGCTGCTTGTTTGAGACCACGGTCCAGCGTCAGCAGCGGTGCCGCGTGGCGAGAGGCACAATCGAGGACGTAGGCGTCGTATGCGTACAATCCCGCTTGGTGAGCCAGAGAGAGCATTCCCCACTTCCCACGGAATGGCCCCCGGACCGAGAAGTGTGTGGCCAGAGGTGAGTTCTACTATGCGGTCACGCTCTGGTTCGCCAACAATGACAGCCAGCAAGGCCGATGTGTCGATGACAATGTCCATAAGGTCCTCCACCACCAAACACGTACAATTGTACAATATCACGTTGCCGTGTCAATCGGCTTTTAGGGGTTGTACTTTGACTTTAGACAAAGCGGGTTGATAGGCGGAGTCAGCCTTGATGTGATGCCGGCAAGGCGAGACAACTGAGGCATCATTTCGCCGGCGGGCGGTACCACATCACGGCGCGGGGGGGGGGAGACGAACGCGCGCTCCTGGCGCAGGCTGCTGCCGTTCGCCGAGGTGGTCAGGGCGGTGGAAGCCGTCAGGGGCGCGCGCCGGGACGACTTCATCGGACGCCGCGGCGATTACGGGCGCGACCTCGCGCTGCACATCGGGCGGCTGAAATGCGGCCTGACGTTGCGGGTAACTCTGGTAGGGCGGTTTCCCCGAAACCGCCGCAGACGCCTCGGGGGGGGCGTCCCTACCGTTGAAGACCGTCACCCGTGGGACGGGAACATACGCCGGGGCAGCTTTCTTGAACGTGGATTATGACAAGAAGAATCAAGGGCAGAATTATCCGCGAGTATTTCTTTGTGTTCTCGGCAACAAAACTTGCAGTAATTTGAGGGACACTACACTACTCCGAAAGCAGGAGACTCAAGTCATACGACCAACTGAAACTGTACGGCACAGGCTTGCCCTGCGGGGTGAGATACTCGCCCTTGTTCGCCCACAGGAAAAAGCCTCGACCACCGACGCCGTCTGACCTGTTGGCGCGTTCGGGTGTCAGCACGCCCTCGAACGCGACGCTCTTCGACGTGTGCGTCAACGTCACGCCGCCTGTCGTGCGGTCTTCGGCTGAAACATAGTCGTACCAGGCTTTGAATGAACCCTTGAACAAGCCCGTCGCCCTCGTGAAGTTCACGGTCAGTGCGCCCGTGTTGGACACGCCGTCGCCCGTGGAGTCGGCTGTGTAGTCATATTCGCCTGTCTCGATATTCCGTATGGGCGTGTCCGCTCTCGGCACGGCAAATCCCGCACCTATGCCTGTGGCAGGCGTGACACTCAAGACCACCCCGTTAGGAGACGCGTCGGCCGCGCCGCAATTCATCGGTTCTGTCCGCGTGATCTTACGCGTTCCGGTCTCGTCCCAATCCGTAATCTTGACCAGGGTGGTCATTTCAGGTAACGCGACAGCGCCCACGGTCAGACCTTTCTCATAGTAGGTTCGCAGGTTGATCAGCTTGTCATACCACCCGCCTGACAGGTCGAGATCGCGGCTGAAGCCCAAACCATACAACTGCGTCGCCTGCGGGTTCAGGCTTTGCCAGAGGAGCGGCACACCGTCCAGAGGACCTAAGACCACATGTGTACCCATACCCTCCTCTATGAATTCAACCAGTCCGAATAAGCCCCCGCCCTTATACGCGGCAGGGGACGTGTAAAGCACCGTCCAGATCCTTCCGGCCTCGTCAAGGATCAGCGTCCCGCTCAGTGTCACGGCTGTGCCGTCCGCCAGTTTGCCCGCCGTTTTCACACCCCCGACCTTGTCTACCGTGAGGGTCAGATAGCCGCTGCCATACTCGACCCAGCCCGGCATCGTCGCCGTGTAGTAGCCGGTGTAAAGCGCGGCCCCGGCGGCCATGCCCGAATCCTTCCAGACGTTGCGGTAAAGGGTTGTCTGGCCATCAGTCCCGAAAACGCCGACCGCTTTGCCCAGTGTGCCCGGCACAATGTCCTGCAGAGCGCTGATCTCCGGCACTCCCACCGTCAGCGTCAGCGGAAACGCGACCACGCCGACCTTCGCCGTAGTCGTCAGCCAGAACGAGCCCTCTTCGTCTCGAAATGCGTAGGACCATGCGCTGAAACTATAGTTCGTGCCCCGCAGCGTCAGCTTGCCTGTCGTTCTGCCGGCCGGCGTGATACTCATGGTCGCGTTTCCGGAACCGAGCGTTTCCATTTCCGCCGTGCCGTTGAAAGAGCCCCATGCCCACTGCGGCAGCGGATCGACCGTGACCGAGAACACCCGTTCCGTCTGCGTTTTGTTCACATTCTTTGCCGTCACCGTCACCGTCCTGTTGGTGACGGATGCTGTAGGCACGCCAGTGATCGACTTCGCGGTCGCGCTGTATTTCAGGCCTGCGGGCAGCCCTGCCACGGCGACCGCCGGCAGGCTGTCGGATTGGATATCCAAAGGCAACGTGAAAGGAACGCCGACCATGGCCCGCTGCGGACCTGGATCGCCGACCACCGGCGGAGCCACGTTGGTCGTGATCCCGAAGAATGCGGAGACTACGGTACTCGTGTTCAGCATCACGAGGCACCGGGAGGTCGTCTGAGAGCCGTCTTCCCAGCGCAGGAAGGTGTGGCCTGTTGTTGGCTTCGCTGTGAGCGCCACCTGGGTGCCCGGCATATAAAGCCCAACGCCCGTCACCGTGCCGCCTCCGTCAGGAAACTCCGCGGCCAAACGCGCCTTGACCGTCAGCGTCTGCGTCACCGGCACAGCATCCTTGAAATCAATGCCGCCCGACTGCTGCCTCGCCGTGATCACCGCCGTGCCGGTTCCGACGATGTGGATCAAACCATCCTTGATCTCGGCCACGGCCGGAGCGGAGCTCGCATACGTAACCGGCAGTCCGGACGACGCTGTCGCGCCAGGGGCGACCACAACGTCCACGCCTATTTCCATGATCGGTAAAGCCGCAAACGTGATCGTCTGGCTGGCAGGCAAGTTATTCACCCGCACGGTCCAGACTGTTCCTGTTGACCCGCCCTGCCTATCCGAGGCCACAGTCCTAACCTCGAGATCGCGAAACGTCACGCCTTGTACCGTGCTCCAGCCAGGTCTGAAGGTGAACACGCTAGTGATCGCGTTCGGGGCGCCCGCCCGCGTTTCCAGCATCCTGACGTCATCCACATACCAGACGACGTTGGACATGCCGCGCATGATTGTATCGTCGTCCGTACTGTCGTTCGCTGTCACGCTGAAGACAATCGATGCACCTTCGTTGACCGTCGCCTGACCAACCGATGGCGACCTTACTGTCATCAAGGGCATACGGTTTGGCCACGGGATAGTCGGACGTCCTCCAAACGTCGGCCCCCAGCCTGTGGTCCGCGAAAAGTAATAGACCGTCACAGTGTCATCATTCATGAAAACAGTATTGTTATCGACTGGAGCGTTTCCTCTAAAATAGACGTTTGACAGGCTAGGGCAGCCGTCAAATGCCATATTCCCGATGCTGGTCACACTGGCAGGGATCGTGATGCCGGTCAGGCCTCTGCACCCAGAGAATGCGGCATCGCCGATGCTGGTGACGCTGGCAGGTATCGTGATGCCGGTCAGGCCGTTACAGCCGGAGAACGCGGATTCCGCAATATTGGTTACGCTGCCGGGAATCGAGTAGTTTCCCGTCATGCGATCCGGGCACTTGATGAGCTCTGTTCTTTTTTTGTTGAACAAGACACCTGCCACACTGCTGTATTTGGGGTTGAGAGCTTCCACGGTAATGGCTGACAGACCGGAGCACTCGGAAAAGGCCAGCTTGCCAATGTTAGTCACGCCCGATGGAATCGAGACGCTAGGCAAACCCTTGCAGCCAGAGAACGCACGAGATCCAATAGTAGCAACGCCACTGGGAATTGTGATGCCGGCCAGACCGTAGCAGCCGCTGAATGCCCAATCCCCGATGCTGGCAACGCCGGAGGGGATTTCGATGCCGGGCAGGCTATAGCAGCCATAAAAAGCCCAATTCCCGATGTTGGTCACACTGGAAGGAATTGCGATACCGGTCAGGCTGCGGCAGTTTTCAAAAACTCTGTTTTCGATACTGGTGATGCCATCGGGAATTGTGATTCCGGTCAGGCGGTAGCAGGCCGCGAATGCTGATGGTCCGATGCTGGTGACGCAATCGGGGATCGTGATGCTTGTCAAATAATCACGTTCGGCGAACGCCGCATCCCCGATGCTGGTGACAGGGCACCCGCCCAACGTGCTTGGGATAGTTAAAGCGCCATATCCTGATCTGCAATCAGTGATCGTGGCCTTGCCGTTGAAGACGGTATACGTGTAGTTAGCAAAAAAGTCGGCGGAAGATGAGAGAGGAGTGAAAGACAAGGCAAGGTAGACACAAAGAGCGAGCACTTTGGAACTGACGGTTGAGATCATTATGAACCTTTTTTCAACTCTGATGTGGCTTCGGTCGTTACTGAACTCGGTGCATCCCATCGTATATCGCTTGTAAATTAATATAAAGATAACATGACTTATGTGACAGTTCAAATCATCTTTAATGGATTATCGAACATGGGGCGCATCCCTGTTTCACTGACTTGTCGTGCAACATCTTGCGCAGTGCGCGCCCGGAGGTCGCGCGCCACCCCTGAAAGATGCGCCGCGCGAGGTAGCCCGCGACCTCCGGGCGCGGGTGGTCAGTGAAACGGGGATGCGCCCTCGAACATGCTGTGAACGCGTCATACAACCGAATCGCGATTGCGCCGCGATGGGCGCTTGCGTTTCGAGCGCCTTCGGCTTTAGAATGATGACGTTAAACATCAACCCAAACGAAAGGATGCCAACCATGCTGTCAGAATTCGTCAAAAGCGCAGACTGGAAAAGCGAGAAACACGTGCCAGTCATCGAGTGCGTCGCCGCCGCCAAGGCTGGAGAGGCCGTGGCCATCACGGTGACCGTGGGCAAGGAGATCGCCCATCCGAACACCACGAACCACCACATCGCCTGGATCGCGCTGCACTTCGTCCCGGCGGGCGCCAAGACCTCGATCGAGATCACCCGCTGCGAGTTCAGCGCGCACGGCGCCGCCGCCGAAGGCCCTGACAAAGGTCCGGCCTACACCGACAGCACGCTCTCGGTCCGCGCCAAGTTGGCGGCCACGGGCACGCTCTACGCCACGGCCTACTGCAACATCCACGGCCTCTGGGCTTCGGAGAAGGTTGTCACCATCGCGTAACACGGGTGGCTCCGCTGGATTCAGCCCCGACCACGAGCCCCTGCCCTGCTCGCAAACCGCATGCGGCTATCTCATTATCGGCACAATCTTGGCCGCCACGTCGGTGGCGACAGGGCCGGGGTCGAGCGTGAGCTTGCCGCCTGCGGCACGCACGGTCTCGCGCCGCTGAGGCGAGCCCTTCCACGTCTCCCACCACTCCACCGTGTACGCGCCGTCCGCGAAACCGTCGAGCGTGTAGGCCGACGCCGGGAAGGGGCGGATCTCCGCCGCATGCCGCGCGTGGTTGACCCACGTGCTGTCGCCGTTCTGAATCCAAACGACCGCCGCGCTTTTCGCCGCAAGAGCATAGCAGACCACCTCTTGACGCTCCTGCGTGCGGCAGCCGGTGAACGTGTAGCGCGTCACCGCCACCCAGTCGTCGCCGTGATTCTCCACGCGGATACGATGGTTCCCAGCCTTGACAGGCACGGTGACGTCCGCGTCGTAGACCGATTCCCACAGCTTCCATTGCGCCACGTATTTCCACGACTTGCCCTGGCCCTCACCGCACGGCAGCGGCTTCTCCAGCGCGAGCTGGTCATCGATGAAGATTTTGAGCAGTCCGGAGTTCGACACCTTGTCCACATGCACGACAAAAGCGCCATCCGCGGGACAGGTCACCTCGAAGGTCGGCGGGTTCACCATATCGTCGTGGCCGCGGCCTTGCAGCAGCGAGAGCACCTCGTCGGGATTCGATACGGACCCGTCGGCCGAGACCGCGAACACGTTCGCCGCCGGCTTGCGGAACCCGCTCCGCGTGAGGACCACCGCATCGCGCTGCGACGGCCGGGCGGGTTGCGTCACCGCGGCGGGCGCAGCAACTGCGACTTGCCGCCACGCCTCGGTGCCGAACGGCAGTCCGTCCACGAAAGTACGGATCGCTTTGAAGTGGAAGTAGAGCCCCTTCGGCTCGATGTAGTTCTCATGCCACCACGGCATGGGCGTGCCGCAGCACCCGCTGGCGATCGCCGCCCACGCGGCATTGTGGATCGCGCGGCCCGTCGGATCAGCCTCCGGGGAGAAGTTGTGGCTGCGGATGCCGAACTCGGCGAAGAGATGCGGCTTCTGAAAGCCGTTCCACTGCGTCAGACTGTACTCGTGCGTGGCAAGAGCCACGTTGAGATCGTCGTTGGCGTAGCTGTGCGTCTGCACGATGCCCATCTCGGGAATCTGCCAGCAGGTCTCGGGACCGGTCTTCGACCACCAGCTCGTGGAGATGAGGTGACCATAGGGATCGAGCGCGGCCAGCACCGGCGCCATCTCGCGGTGCCACGCGATGATCGCCTCCTGTTTCGCGTCTTCCCAGCCTTCAAACTCGTTGCCGAACTCCCAACACAGCACGTGCGGGCTGTAGCCCCAGCGGGCGACCGTGTAGCGCAGTCGCTTGCGGTAGTACGCCTTGGCGGTCGCGTCCGTGAACCAATCGCCCGCTGTTTTGCAAGGCCCGCCCTGAGTCACGTTGAAAGGGTTTCCCGGCCAGCCCTCCTCGCGGAAATCCTGATGCGTGTCCATGCAGAGCAGGTAGTACATACCAAGCCGCCCCGCGTCCTCCAGCAGCAGGTCGAGCTTCGCTGCTTGGGCCTGGCGGTACCAGCCGAGCTTGGGCTCCCATTCGAGACCGAGCCCGCTCTTGGACATCCACCAGCGGTTCCAGTTCTCGCCGTTCGCAGCCATCTTCTCAAGGATATCCTTCTGCGACATGTCGTTGCTGCTCTGGCAGATCGGCACATTGTGCCCGATCGGCACGAAGCCCGCGCCGTTGTCATGCGCGAAATAGTGAGCGTCCGCCTGGCTCACGCGCACGAAACCTTTCGCCTTTTTGTCGGCGGCCACGGCGATCGCCTGAGGCAGCGCAAAGACCGCCTTGCCGCTGCGGTCGCGGGCCGTGAGCGTCACGCGCATCGGGCCGGCCTCCGTGGCCGCGAGCCGCACCTTCCACTGACCTTCGCCCGAAGGCAACATCATATCCTCAACGCCCTCCTGCTCATGCCGCTGCGGCACCATGAAGAAGCCGGACTGCGAATAGGTCTTGCCGGACGCCGTGGTGACCGTCGCGTCGAGCGCGATGTCATCCGGATCATAAGGGTTTTCCCATGTGCCGCTCAGCGTCACATCGATCTCGCATTTCCCGTAGAGGGCGACCTTCGCGGGGGCTGTTGCCGAGAGGCTGAGCGGCGCATGGCTAGTCACCACGGGCCGCAGGATCTTCGGCATGGACGCGAAGCCAAAGACCGCCGCGACGGACATCTTCTCGCCGAGCGGAAAGTCGCGCTTTTTGGCGAGCTTCACTTCGAAGGCTTGACTGCCGCGGTCCACACTCGAGCGCAAATAGCACATCCCTTCGCCACTGAAGAAAACAGAAGAGCCCATCGCCTGTCCGATATAGGTCTGCTTGAACTGGCCTTCGATGCCTTTGCCGAGCGGAGCATCCCCGCTCGGAAGAAGGTAGACGGTGCGCGTGTCGTTCGTTGCGACCGTAGTCCGCATCGATGACCAGATACCGTCGGACAATTTCAGTTCGACCGTCTTTTCAACTTCCAAACGTGCGGCGACCCTGTCCTTTTCGGGAAAGAGCGTCAGCGAGTAGCGCAGCGGAGACGCACCGTCGCGGGTGCCCCACAGGCCTTGCAGACGCAGTGCGCCGTCAGGCTGTACCGCAGCCGACTCGACCTTGCCCGCCTCCAACGTTTCGTACACCCACTCGTCGTGCCAGAGAAAGAATCCGATCTCGAGCGCCGGCTGTCCGGTCGCACGCAGGGCGAGACGGCCTTGGTTGTCGCAGGTAAACACCCCTTGTTCGAAAGTCAAGGCGTAGCCGTTGTCCTGTTTGACCCACGCGGGCGTAGCGGCGCCAAGTGTCGCGGCTGCCGCGCACGTCATCCATAGACCTGCAAACGCCCATACTCTTTTCCGATCCATAAGACATCCTTTCGAATTTCACAAGAGAACGTGTAATGTAACACCCTACGTTGTGCTTGTCTCTGTTCATTCGAGACCAAGACCGCCTTCGCAGCGCCTGGAGGGCGAGCGTCCCCGCGAGCCGCCTCTCGCACGCTTCACGCGCTGCGGCTCGCGGGGACGCTCGCCCTC
>JANYBJ010000081.1 GCA_025360845.1 bacterium | reverse complement strand
AGAGGTACCACCAAGCACCTTATCGGAAACACGGGAGAGGGGCCGCGCCCAGAGGGGCGCGTCCCCGTGCATCCCGCTTCTGGAATGAAAATTGACGGTTTTCTTATGAAGCGTTATGCGCGAAAGCGCAAAATCGGTTTTTGGTCCAGACTCTTCTACATGCGTAGTCCTTGTTAACGGAATCGTTCAATCAATTCAATTGTTTTGCAACGATACACCATTCCGGCACTCATGCGCAATGGATTTTGTTCCCATACCGTATTCGACAACGCTTGCCCTGGTCGGCGTATCACGGCACTAGACGTCGTCCCAAGCCGTTCAGCGGGTCGGCTTCTTATTTTTACCGGCTTCATGGGCCGGTTCATTGAAGCGCCCCATCCAGACCCAGCAGCTTTGGCAGACGCAGGCCAACCCCCGGCCGCAGGTTCCATGGATATCCGAATAAGCCAACGGCTTGATCGCGGATTTCACACTCGCCAGCATGGCCGCATACGCCGGATCAGAGAGTCCGCTGAACCCGTCCGGCAACTGTCCCCAGCCGCCCGCCGATTCCGGCAAGGCGGCCAGGAGGATGCGGCTTTTCTCGGGCTGACCCACGTTCACCAACGCGGGAAAAGGCTGCGCGGCCAGCGCCTTGCCGAAGCGCTCCCCGGGTAGGTGAGGGGTCGTAGTTGTACTTTGTACAAATGATGCAATAAAGGCGGCCTCCAGCCGCCTTTATTGCTTATGGGGTTAATGTCCGCAGACGGTATCACCTGCCCTTCTTCAGTTCCTCGGCCAGCCATTCGTCAGCCGTGAGTTTCTTGTCGCCGCCGCCACCGGCCGCCGGGGGCTTCGCGGCCTTGCCGGTGAGTTTCTCCAGCCGGTCGACCTCGGCCTTGAGCGCGTCGCGCTCTGTTTTGAACGTGTCGCGTTCGGTTTTCAATGTGTCTCGCTCGGCAGTGAGGTCGGCAACAACCTTGTCGGCGGCAGCCTGGTCAACCATTTCTTTTGCAACGTCATCGGGTGTGCTCATAACTCTCCTCTTGTTTGTGTTTGTTCAATGGGATAATCGAGTAAATCTAGAAACGACTGTTGAATGATAGCCACAGAGAACGCAGGGAACGCAAAGACGGGAAAAATCAAAAAAGCCCTGTATAATCGCGTTTTCTTTGCGCTCTATGTGTTCCTTGCGGCAAATCGCATTTACTCGCCCGTCTCTTCTTCCGTCTCGCTTGCCATGTTCTCGATCAGGCCGAGCATGACAGACATGCCCGCCGTGATCCCGTAATCGTGCGGCGTCCGTTCGGCCACCGAGAGCGCCCGGCCCGCCGCGACATCGTGCAGCGTGAGCAGGAACTTGGTGCCCGACGGCGTTTTCAGAAACTGCAGGAGCTGCTTCCTGTCCGCGTCCTTCCAAGGTTCGGGCGCTTCGTAACGCGCCTTCGGCAGCGGCAGCTTGCGCCCCGTGGTATCAAAGTGTTCATCGTTTTTTCGTCTCTTCCCGTTCTGCAGGGACGGTTCCCCGAACCGTCCGCCGGTCGCCGTACACTATGCTCTGCGGACGCCTCGGGGGGGCGTCCCTACCCTTCGCGTCTTTGCGCCTTTGCGTGAAATAATCTCGCTTCTCATGGTCAGGGGTCGGGACAAACGGACAATGCCGTCCAGAGCTGCTGCATTCACTTGCCCTTCTTCAACTCCTCGGCCAGCCACTCGTCCGCAGTGAGTTTTTTGTCGCCGCCGCCACCGGCCGCCGGGGGCTTGGCGGCTTTGCCGGTGAGTTTCTCCAGTCGGCCGACCCCGGCCTTGAGCGTTGTGTCCTGTCGGGTGCCACCGGATTAATCCGACACGCCGGAGTAATCGGCTTGGCTGTTGCCGACACAAGATGCTAAAATAAGGCTGAAAAGGAGATGTGTGATGTCGAGAGAATTCAGTGTTGTGATCGAGCAGGATGAGGACGGTTATTTCGTCGCGTCCGTGCCCGCCCTGCGCGGTTGCCACACGCAGGCCAAGTCTCTTGATGTGCTGATGAAACGCATCAAAGAAGCCATATCACTGTGTCTGGAAGTGGAGGACGCGCCAGTGTCCAACCGCTTCATCGGCGTTCAGCGCGTCGCGGTCATGGTATGAGCACCTTCCCGGCATTCAGCGGCTCCCAACTGATCAAGGCCCTCCGGCGTCTGGGCTTCGAGATCATACGCGTCAAGGGGAGTCATCATTTTCTTCGGCATCCCGACGGCCGCTGCACCGTTGTGCCGGTTCATCGCGGCGAGATGATCGGGCGTGGTCTGCTGGCTCAGATCCTGCGCGACTGCGAGCTGTCCCGTGAGGACATTCAGGCGTGAGGCGGCGGATCGCCGCCGCCAACGCCGGTTGATTCACTTGCTCCCGACTTCGATCTTACCGACCACACCCTCCACCGAAGCCTTTCCGTCCTTGACCGTCGCCATGCCGTAGCCCGTGTCCGTACACAGGAACGAGCGGCTGGCAGCGGGCGCGCCGGGACGGAGACGCAGCGCCTTGTCGACCGCATCGTAGCGCACGCCCGAGAGAGCCTCCAGCAGCGCGTAGCTCGACAGGGCGCGGGCGTACCAGTGGCCGCACTCGTACTCGTTGAACGGGTTGCGCCGCACGCCGTCGTAGCGCTTGCGGCAGACGCGCACGATCTCTAGCCCCTTGTCCGCCTCGCCCAGCATGATCAGGTGCGCGGCGACCTGATACTCGATGCCGGTCCAAACCTCGTCGCTGTACACGAAGGGCAGCAGCGGCTTGCCGCCTTTCGGCCACGAACACAGCAGCAGGCCGCCGTCATTGCCCATCGCATAGGAGGGCCGCTGGGGGTTGGCGTGCATCGAAAGGTCCTGCTTCAGGTTATACTTGTACACCGCCAGCAGATGGCTGCGCACCAACTTGGGATCAACGAGATCCTCCTCGATGCCGCACATGCGCGCCATCCACAAGCCCAGAACGCCGTCCGACAGACAGCCCGTGCCGTACTGGTACTTCGGCCCCTGCTCGTTCACTTTTTTCGCGATCTCTCGATAAGCCGCGCTCTGATCCTCCGGATTGAGCGGATTGAAGTTGCGGTCGAGCCCTTCCTTGCGGACGATCTGGATGAAGTACTCGCCGTTGAACAGCTCCTTCTCCATACGCCCGCGGCCCTTCGCCAGCAGCGTGCGGTAGCGCGTCACATCGCCGCCCGCCGCCTCGCCCATCCGGATCGCCGCGGCCAACGCCCCAAGGTAGAAGCTGCCGCAGTGGCCCTCCGGCCCGAAGTAATTGATGTCATACGTGTTGTGGTGATCCTCCTCCAGCAGCCCGGTCTCGCGCGGGTCCCAGGTGCGGATCGCGTACTCCATCGCCGTCTGGACCTTCGGCCAGTAGCGCTTGAGCCACGCGGCGTCGCCCGAGATGCGCCACTCGCGGTGCGCCTTCATGATCTCGCCGAGGTGCCCGTCCGAGGCGTCGAACGCGCTGCCGCCCGGCGTGATGGGCAGGTTGACGCGGAACGCCTGCCGTCCCTTCTCGTCCTGCCCCTCGTTAAACGTGGTCTGCCGCATGCCCCGCTCCAGCGCAGGGAAGAGATGACACACGGCCTGCGCGTAGTTCCACACGTGGGCGCAGGACCCTTCGCAGCACCCCCCGCCGTCGCCGCACCCTTCCCAGCACCAGAGGCGCCCGTCGTGCTGCCGCAGCATCGTGGGCGACTTGAGGATCGTCAGGTTGGCGGCCACAGCCTCGACGGCCTCCGGCGGCAGCGTGGTGTCGTAGAAAGCGTCCCTGAACTGTTCGCTGCGGCGGCGGAACTCGACGTTGTGGGCGCGCCAGTAATCGACCACCGCCTGAATCGACTTGAACTGCGTGGCGTACCACGGCACGTAGGTCCGCGGCACCTTGTCAGGCGCGCAGGCGGTGCCCGGCTCACAGACACAGGGCTCTGCCTTCGCCACAGGCGGGTCGGCGACCCACCCGCCATAATCCTTGCCTTCGAAATCCGCCAGCAATGTGAAGCGGGCCGCGTCGGCCGCAAGGGCGTTGCCCGCGCCTGGCTTCAGCGCGCTGACCGGCTCGTCGCTCAGGATGAACTGGTCCGCATTGATGTGTCCCCATGCGCCTGTCTGACGGTCGATGATCTGAACGCGGCCCTTCTTGCCCGCGACCCCGGCGAGGTCGAACGTCGCCCACTCGAGCGCCTCCGTGCCTTTGCCCGTGGCGGACAGGACCGCTTTCCCGTCGACAAGCAGGCTGACGCAGGTCTTGCCTTCGAAGGCCCCGCCGCCGACCAGAAAGTGCAGGTAGCGCTTGTTCAGCTCGAACTCGGGCGACGTCAGCGTCCCGACCCCGTCATCGCCGTCGGGGTCAAAGGTGTTGACCAGCCCCTTCCCCACGAATCCCGCGATCGGCTGCTGCCCCGCGACCGGGCCGGCAGACGGCGCCAGCCCGAACGCCGCGGCCCCGCTGCGCGGCTGTCCGGTCTTCAGATCGCTTCCCGGCACATACCAGCAGGTGTGCAGACGGATGACCCGCTCTTCGCCCGGCTTCAGCTCGAACGGCACCGCCAGCGAGGCGCCCGGCGCATCCTTCTGCACGGGGGGGTTGGCGACCGCACGCCCTTGAACCACGTTGTTCCACGCGATCGTCAGCGGATCCCACCAGCCGCCGCGGAACCAGCAGTGGTCGACCTGCACGCCGTCCTCATCGGCGCAGAAAGCGAAGGTGCCGCCCTGCTCGCGGTCGGCGCCCGCTTTCGCGTAGAGCACGAACCCGCCCGTGATCGGGCCGATGGAGCCGTCATCGCCCATGAAGTTGCGGGCATTGAAGGAAAACACCGCCCGCTGCGCCTTGGCGGAGGTGTTCTTGACGCGGTATTCGAGCGCGCCCGCAGGCAGGCTGGAGGGATCGGCGTCCGGCGGCGTGAACGGGCTCCATCCGGTGATCTCGACCGAGAGCGGCACCGCCTTGTCGCGCAGTGAAACGGTGGCAAAGGGGAACCGCGCCAGAAACGTGCATTCGCGGAAGCGCGGGAACCCGTAGGTGCGCCCCGACGCTCCGTTGCCCGTGCCGCCCTGACCGAAATACTTCCAGTCGGGAATCGGGCCCTCCAGCACCCGGGCGATGTTCTCCTCCGGCTTCTCCCCCAACACGCACACGGCGGCGAAACAGGTCGGCTCGTTGAAGAACTCCATCTTGTGCCGCACCGACATCGAGGAAATCGCGCCGTAGCCTTCGAGGCAGTACATACCCGCGCCCAGACCGCCGATGGGGAACGCGATACGGTTAAGCCGCGCGCCTTCGTACGTTCCGTTAAAGACATCCGCAGCGGCCAACGCCGTTCCCAGCCAGGGCAACAGGGCAGCCATCATCCAGCCGACACGCTTCATTTGACCTCCCTGATGGTGAGGCAGTCCACACCACACATGAACTCGCCCTTCTTCGCTTTGGGATTCTCACCCGTGATCGTCAGCGTCAGCTCATTCATGTCCGGCTTCAAATCCACGGCCCCGAGTTCCAGCACGCGCGTTTCCAATTTCTCCGAATACGCGTCGAACCCTTTGACCAGGACCGCCCCGTTCAACCCGACATCCACCACGCCGTAGTCCACAGCGCAGGTCATGGTGGCGCTGAGGTTGTAACGTCCGCCAGCCTTCATCGCGAAGCCCAGTTTCAGCGTGTCACCCGGTTTCCCGCCCGTCCACCAGAGCTGCTTCTCGCCGCTCCATTTGATATCCGCGTGGCTTTGCCCCGTCACGTTGCCGCGGCTCGCCGCGGCGTCCAACGACTCGCCCTCGAGCAGCCCGTCCTTGAACGTCGGCGGCGGCATGATGTCGCGGCGCGTCTCCGCGACAGGCAAAGCGGCCAGCTCCGGCTCCGGCTTGCGGTTGGAAACGCCGCCCGGCTTCATGTACCAGCAGGTGACAGGCGCGTAGTTGATGATCGTGTTGGCCCAATGCCACATTTCCATATCGAACTGAAGCCGCTTGCGGAACGGGATCGCGTCCAGCGCGCGGTTCCGAAGGTTGATCACAAGCCCGAAACTCGCAGCGCCCGTGCCGCACGGCTGGGCGATGAAGGGATGGTCGAAGAAATTCCCGTTGCCCCAGGCATAGCAGTAGTAGTCCTCCGACCCCGTGCCGATATGCGTCGGGAAGACCGCATCGTCCACAAAAATCTTTTCATCCCCCTCGCCCCACCAGGTCTGAGCCGTGTTGAAAAGCGTCACGCCCGTTCCGACCAGCACGCCCTCCCCCTGCAGCGTCACATAGTTCACATCGTAGTGATCGTTGGTCTTTGTGCGGGTGCAAGCCTTGTTGAGTTCCGTCCAGCCCGCGCCGAAGTGCATGCTGCGGCTGTCCCATTTCCAAAGCGCCGTCACCAGCGCGCCCTGCGAGACCTCCACCGCGTTTGTTCCCACGTTGCGCAAGGTCAGCTCGCAGCTTTCTTTGAACGGCATCACCCACGCCGCTTCCATGAGCCCGCCGCCCGAAACCGCCGTGTACCATGTCCGGTAAGGCGAGAGCTTGTAGCCTGTGCCAAAGAAATCCCCGGCCGGAGCCCACACCGTCCGTTCCCCGTCAAAGGTCATTTCGATCACCGTCGAGCGCAACGCCTGATCGGTGCGGCCCCCGTTCAGATTCATCGCCAGCCGCCGGACCGCCCGCGTCCCTTTCACTGTCCGCGTCACCGACTGCCCAGGCTGGAGGACCCCGTCAAAGGTCACCTCTTCGGTCTTCTGCCCCGCCAGACCGAAACCGGCACCCGCGAGTTTCCGGCCCAGCTCGGACACCGCCATGGTATCGCGCTTCAGCGCGGCCAGCGAAAACGTGTCCACCTCCGTGCTCTTTTCATAGGTCCGGCACTCCATGTTGTAGTAGAAGTTCTCGCCCTTGCCGACCGTCGCGCTTTCGTAGGTCACCACGCACCGCTTGGCATAGGGTATAGGCAGATACAGGTTGTGCCCCCGCTGCAGATAGTCCGTCTTGATGGAAACCGATGACGAGAGCGGCGCCCCGCACAACTGTCCGCCGCTGAGCACGTCCAGCACGCGCCCCTCGACCTCGGGCGTCTCTTTCCCGTCCAGATAGATGCGCAGGACCCCCGAGCCGTCCGTGCCCGCTACCGTCACCCAGAAGCGCACGATCGCGCCCGGCCCCTCGGCATCGAACATCACGTACTCCGTCCGTCCGCGCAGCGTCTCCACGCGCAGGAACTTGCTGCTGTCATCGTTCGCGAACCACCCGGGCTGGTCCGGCCCCTTGCTTTCCCGGTCGTAGCTGCTGAACTGCCGGCAGGTGAAGGCCGGCTCGGGAAAACGCGCGACCGCCTCCCGGTCCGTCATCTCCTCCAACAGCGAACGCGTGGTGACCGCCGTCCCCGCCCAGACCGCTCCCGCAACAACCAGCCCCGCAGCAATAATAAAGCCTCTCATAACCGTTTCCCTTTCTCCCGTTCCCGTATGGTTCCAAGCGACCGGCCGACTTATTATCTGGCCAGCACCCGCGGCATCGTAACTTTACTGGCGCCTATTGTGCCGTTTGCCGGGCGCTGGCGTCAATTGTGATTATTGCAAGTAGAATTACGATTTCTGCAACTTAAGCGGAACGCCCGCCTGCTTCCGTTTGCGGTAGGCGTCCGGGGTCAGGCGGCAGGCTTTGCGGAAAGTGCAACTGAATTGCTGCGGCGAGGAGAACCCCGCCATGTCGGCGATCACCGCCGCGGCAAGCCCTGTGGTCCGCAACAGCCTTGCGGCGGTTTCGACGCGGACGCGGAGGATCTCCTTGTGGACGGTCGTCTTTAAAACGTCGCGGAAAGCCTTTCCCACGCTGGTGTGCGAGCGCCCGGTGTGCTGAAAGACGTCCTCCGCATTAATGCCCTTGGCGAAGTTCTTCCCGATGTAGATCAACGCGTCTGACAGCCACGGCGGCTCCACCGGGTAGATCTGCGTGGAGGCGCGGGGAATCAGCTCTTTCGGAGGAAGCAGGACGCAGGCGTCGCGCTTCCCGTTCGGGTGGGCCATCATGTCCGACAGCGTTTTAGCCGCCGCGCGCCCGATTCCGAACGCGTCCGGGTCGATGCTCGAAAGCATGGGCGACGCAAAGCCGCACAGGATGCGGTCGTCGTCGACTCCCATCACGGCCGCCTGCGCCGGAACGTGAATGCCGAGCCGCTTGCAGAGCGTCAGCACCTGGTAGGCCCGCGCGTCATGACAGCAAAAGAGGGCGACAGGCTTGGGCAGCCGCTTCAGCCAGTTCCCGAGCTGCACGCGGTCGGGGTCGAGCGCGAGGTGCTCCTGACTAATGCCGCGCTTCGCCAGCTCCCGCATCCTTTCCCCCGAGGCCTTGAAGCGCAAGCACTCGAAACCCTTCTCCTGAACCCGTTTGGCGAACCCTTCGCCGCGCGCGTCTGAAAAGGCCACGCCGCCGTAGCCGCAAAAGGCGAACCGGGTAAAACGGCGCTCCAGAAAATGATCCGCCGCCCAGGCTCCCACGAGTAGCTGATCGTTGCCAACAGCGGCGATGCCCGCATACCGACCCAGCGCCAAGATGTCGACCACGGGCACTTTCAGAGCCTGCAGCGCCGCCACGGCCTCGTCATCGATAATCCGCGCGATCACACCCGAACAGCCCCGGAAGCCGTGGAAGTCCTTTCGGGCGATGTCGTCGATGAGCTGGAGCGTCCAGTCCTCCTGCTCTTGGGCAAAGCTGGCGATGCCCTCGCACAGGGCCCGCCCGTACGCGCGGGACTTCTCGGCCACAACCATGATCCGCTTCGCGCTGCTCGTGGAATTCGGTTTCACCCCTGCCCCGCCATCTCCATCAACTGCCGAATCTCCTGCGCCCAAATCTCCTCGTTCGGCGTCTCCAGCACGAGCGGGATGTTCTCAAAGCGCGTGTCTTTCATGATGCAGGTGAACACATCGATGCCCAGCAGCCCCGCGCCCAGCGACTCGTGCCGGTCCACATGCGAGTTCAGGCCCGCCTTGGAATCATTGAGGTGCATGCCGCGCAGATACCGCATGCCGACCGTCTTGTCGAAATGCTCCATGGTCTTGAGGAACCCGTCGCGCGTGCGGATGTCGAAGCCCGCCGCGAAGGTGTGGGCCGTGTCGAGGCAGATGCCCACGCGCGCCTTGTCGTCGATTCCGTCGATCATCGCCTTGAGTTCTTCGAAGACCGATCCGAGGTTGCCGCCGCTGCCCGCCGTGTTCTCGATCACCACCGTCACGCCGCGCGTCTGCGCCAGCGCGGTGTTGATCGACTGGGCCACGCGCTCGCACCCTTCCTGCGGCGTGATCAGGCGCAGGTGGCTGCCCGGGTGAAGGTTCAGCTTGTCGAGGCCGAGCGACATGCAGCGGTGCAGCTCGTCCATCAGCGAAGCCATGGACTTCGCGTGCGCGGCCTCGTCGGGATTCGCGAGGTTGATGAGGTAGCCCGCATGGGGAAGCGCCTGTGCGGCCGTATAGCCGTCCTTCACCATCTGCTTCTTGAACGCGTCGATGTCAGCCGCCGCATAGGGCGCGGCGGTCCACTGGCGCTGGTTTTTTACGAACAGGCCGAAGCCCGTCGCGCCCAGCGCTTTGGCGTTGACGGGCGCGTTCGCCACCCCGCCCCCGATCGACACATGCGGCCCGATGAAATACAT
>JANYBJ010000066.1 GCA_025360845.1 bacterium | reverse complement strand
GGCAGGGCAAGGATCCCATCGAACTGATAAAGACCGTCCTGCTCCGCGGCTTCGACACGCCGCTCTCGGACCTCTACGCCCCAGGCAATCTGCCGACTTCGGACTCCTCGTGACCGAGCGTGGAATCCGCTAAACGGTTACCCCCTTTACCGAAGAAACGGCCGCAGGCTTGATCCTGCGCGGTGGAAAGCGCAAAATGACTGCCGACAGAAAACAGGGCTTGGCGGTTATGGGCAACTGTCCGCAGCCGACTTCTTCAGCGCAACCACATGTCGAATTACGACCCCATTTGACCCTCCCGCTCTCGGACCTCTACGACCCCGTCAATTTGCCGGCTTCGGACTCTTCGTGACCGAGGATGAAATCGGCTCGTCCATAACTTCAAGTTGCCGTGAGGGCTGACTTGAGTTCCATTTCGTTGATGCAGTGGGCCTTGATGAGGTTCTTAACCGCCCTGACTGCCTTTTCCCTCGTCCTTGCCTGTCAATGGCATGTTAAGCCGGAAGAGAATCCGACCGATGCGGTGCTCGCCAATGGACAGGCGTCGTTTCTGCGCGACCGGTATGACCGCGTGGAGAACCTGCGCGAGGCGGTAGCCTTCCTGTCTTCGGCGTGCTTCCGGGGATTCGCTCATGTCGAGAAGCATTATGATGCGAATGGTGGTGTGATGTGCCTTGAGCCGGTGGAACAGTGGTTCTGGTGCCGCGAAGGGATGTTCGGCGAGTGGACCTACAACCGCGACGCGCGCTCGGGTGTGGAGAAGGGCGAGAATATCGAGCGGAACAACTTTGTGGTGGTCGAGTCGTCTATCGCACTCGACCGCATTCTGGCGGTGCAGTACTTCCGCCGCAACCTCGCCCTACGTGACTGGAGTTCGTTTCTGGATGTCTACGGCATCCCGTCGATGTTCTTCATCGGGCCGCCCGGCGTGACCGAAGAGAAAGAGAAGCAGTATCTGGCCATCGCTCAGGATCTCGTGAAAGATGGTCGGGGCTACCTGCCCAACGGAACCGACGTGAAGTACGTGAACGGCGGCGGCAGCGGGCGTCCGCCGTTCCGCGATCATCTGGACTACCTCGACCGGCAGATCACGTTGCTCGGCACCGGTGGTCTGCTCACGATGTTGACCGAGAGCGGCAGCGGTACGCTGGCCGGATCGGCGCACCAAGAGGCGTTCAACCAGGTGGCCAAGGCCGACTCGGTGATGGTGACTGAGGCCCTGCGGCGCGACTTCGACAAGCCGCTCTTAGCCGCCGCGTTCCCTGGCTGGCCGGTGGAGGCCGGGTTCCGGCTGACGCCGGAGGCGACAGTGGCAGTCGGCAGTGGCAGTATGCAGCAGGGATAGCCGGGGTGGCGGGTTAGGCGCGACAAGCGGGGTAGGCGCGTTAAGCGTGTGGCGGCGGCGACAAGAAACGCACGGCTGACGAGTGGTTGGCAGAGGAGTTGAAGAAGGGCAAGTGAAACTGTGAGCGCTGGACGTCACACCCAAAAACAAAGAAGGCGGCCAAACGGCCATCTTTGTTTGTCCGTTTGTCCCGATACGACTCAGCTTCTCTCTTATAAGAAATAGTAGTCTTTCTTAAACTCCTCGTGGAGTATCTTGCCAATAGCATTTTCAGCGTTGTAAGATGCTTCCTGGTATTCATGCGAGTTCTTGGCTTCGTCGATGACACGCTTGTGAGTGGGTTCGTCCAGAACAGAAACAATCGCACGTTGATAGGCGTCCGCTTTTAGCAACTGAGCCTTCAGTTGCTGTTCCATTGCTAACGAAAAGACTTTTGCATGTCTTAGCGATTTAGCTGAGTGGTACCAGACGGATAGCCCCATGAGCAGAAGAACACATGCCCCCCTGTATTGGGCATTCTTATAACCACTCTCAGACACATCATATTCCAAATCATCACCACGTCTCCAGTCGCTGCCATTTATCACGCCAGGCCCTTTGTGATTTACAGCATCTTTCAGAACTATGACTGAACCGGTAATTAACCAGCCACAAACCGCTCCACACCACATGGCTTCATTAAACAGCCATTTCACGGAGCGCTTGTTGCGAGGCACTTCTCGGGTGTTGGCTGCGGTATTCTCAGAACTCATTTGTCTTGCGCCTTATTTGTCAACAAGTTGTTACCACGGCCGGGAAGTTGCCGCGCAGTGCCGTACACATCCGAGACTCCGTTGTTCTCCGTGCAGGCGAACCCGCTCTCACACGTCCGATCGGTTTCCCATACCCGACTGGAAAACGGCCACATCATACGTCTTTTGATGCCTGCCATCAACGCCGGGCCTCAAAAAATGCCCGAACCGACCGGCCCCCGCGCCTTTTCAGCCCGCCAGCGACTTGACGGAAGCGCCGTTACAGCGGTTCAATGATCCGCGTCGCGGTTTCGGATTCGAGCCATGCCTTGCCTTTCTCGACATATCCGTCCGTTTCCCGGTCAGATGTCATTACATCGAACAGGTGCGCCTTTCGCTGCGCACGCCAGCCGAATTCGGATGACGCGAATTTTTTCCACGGGTTACTGTCATATCCGTCATGCGTGTAATAATCCGTAAATCCGTTGTACAAGTCGTAGCGCGATTTGCCTTCGTTGCCCTTGCCGTTCTTAAACGCGTTGATGACTTTCTCCGCCAATTCATCGGGATCGCCGAAGTGGCTCCATTTGTCGAAGTATCCCACGGCGAATCGCCATGCGTTGTCCTCTGAAATGGGATGGGTGCGCATGCCCTCCAGCGTCTTTTTAACGCGGGTGTTGGTTTCGGCGAACCGGCGGACGGATTCCGCCATGTCAAGCAGCTTGCGATTGACAGCCCCCGAATGCACCACTTTGCGTGCGACATCGCGTTTCTCTTCGAGATGCGCGTGGAACGTGTTTGAGCAGACGATGCGGGTGCCGCTCAAGCCAGCCTCCAGAGCCAGCGTCCCGTCGTGCCCGCTCGTGAAAGATAGGTAAGAATGGTACTTGTCGCCTCCGCTCAATTCCCACTCGGACTCCTCCAGTTTAACGGAGACGAACACGCGCTTTCCGCCCTGGATGGATCCCGAAGTCGCGATATGCCAGGCGTCCCTGCGCACATGCCGCAATCCCCGTTCGACGGTTTCCCAAATCTCGACATTCTGGATCGGTTTGTAGGAGTCTTTGACAACGCCGAGAAACGATGTCTCGCCGCTGTCGCGCGTCTGCCGCAATCGGTGGTCCCGGAAAAGACCGTCCTCGTATACGTATCTGACGGCGGTCAAACCTTTCCATCCGTCGATGATCTTTCCGCCGATGCCAGACCGCGACCGGTCATTCTTCTCGACAAAATAGATCGGCGTTTCGTCCACGCGGAACGTCAAACCGCTTTTCTCAAACGTGATCTCGTCGGGTTCGTGTTTTGCCAGTCCGTGCCATTCTGTGCCACGCCTCGAAACGATTTCGTCGAAATTTGTGTCTATTTCATGTGCCATGATACACCTCGTTGTTAGAATGGAACCAATGTATCACCTTTCGGCAGCGGCAGGTCGCTCCAGAAGCGACCTTTCAGGTCAACGGTTCTGTGTGCCCAACAAAGGGCATCTGTTCGCATAGAGGACGACGTTCGCCTCGTCAACGCTGTAACGCCGGTTCTCAAGCAAATAGCTGACAATCACATCCCTCTTGATCGCGTCGGACAAAGCTAGGCCCGCCTTCCTCAGCAATATACCCGCTTCGTCCAAAGACAGTTCAAGGGCCAGCGCCAGAGCCAGGGCTGTTTCCTTTGACGGCGTGTAGGGATCCCCCGTCGGGCAGGCGCCATTTCTGATCTTGGCAAACTGACGCTTGTCCAGCCTTGCCTTCGTGTACACCCCCACCTCCGAGAGGTCCCTGTCTCGGATGAGCTTCATGACAAACGCCGCGAACGGTTCCGGCGACGTCCGCATCGGAGGGTCATGATACCGGGACGTCTCCCATGTGAGATCTGCCTTGCGCGGAAAGACGGGAGATGGGAGGGCTTCATCCGCAAGACTAACCAAGACAACGTTATCTCGCACGGGCCGCGGCGGCGGTTTCCGCCACTTGGCTTTGACATACGCATCAACAGCTGAGAGGAGCGCATGGTCGGGAACGGGCGGAGATGCTTGTTCCGTCCGAACGCCCTGCACGGACAACAGCGACTGCAATGTGTCTGTCACTTGTTGAACCCCTTTGAAGAAGCGGGTGGCGTATCGGGACATCGAGACACTAGCCACCCCTCTCTTCCTTTCTCGTGCCGTTTCACACACATCGCTTCACCCCCTCTGCAGCCCAACACGCGACCGCTCTGATTTGGCATACACTTGCTGCATCCTTATTGACCATTATATCACGCCGCGAGGGGAAGCACAGCCTTGTTTTTGAAGGCGATGGAACGCACGTGGCGTAACACAGCAACTGACATTTTGGCTTAGAAGCGCCTCACGGCGCCACAAACCTGAGAAAGCGAGGCGCTATCGTTTGTGGGCCCGTGAGGGCCTTCTCTTTGCGTGCGTTCTGTCAAAAGTGGAGGTGCTGGTTGCACCTGCTATTCGGTCGCATGACGCGTCCCCTGCATAAGCGGCAGCGGTTTTGTAGTGTGAGCGGCAAGCGGTGTCCCGCGCGACGCCGTTTTTGCGCATGGGACCGGAAAGCGGACATGGCCGCGCTTGGACCGGCGGCTCGCGAGGACGCTCGCCCTCCAGATTGTGACCGCTGTCATGATCATAATCGTAATCTTACTCGTAATCGTAATCCATACCGGGAGAAGGATGGGAAAGGGATAGGGGTTGTAATTTGACTTTAGACATTTGGGGAAAGGGATAGGGGTTGTAATTTGACTTTAGACATTTGAAGCAGTGACCTCGTAATTCGCAACCCTTTTACATTCTGTTACACCAACGCCTCTGACGTGAACTTTAGAAAAGCCGTTCTCTC
>JANYBJ010000046.1 GCA_025360845.1 bacterium | reverse complement strand
CTGCAGGGACCCCTCAACATCGTGCCGCCGGAGGGCTGCTTCTGGCACGCACCCACGGACTCCAACAGCGTGCTCTTCACGTGGCAGGACGTGTTCGCTGGAAACGACACGAACTCGCCCGTGACCTTCCAGGCCGAGCTTTTCTGGAACGGCGATTTCACCTACCGCTACGCCTTCGCTTCCAATACGCTCGCGTCGCTCCACTCCTCGGCATTCACGAACTTCGCGATCGGGGCGCAGCACAACGGCGGCGGCGAGACCTACGCGCTCAACGACACCAACCTGCTCGTCAACGGCCTTGAGCTGCGCTGGCGGGCCTTCGGTCTGCTCGACCCGGAGGTCGAGGACCACGACGGCGACGGCGTGTCCACGTATGACGAGGTGATGGTCTACGGCACCGACCCTCGCCGCGCCGATACGGACGGCGACGGCCTGTCCGACGCCGTTGAACTGGCGTCCGGGTCGATCACCTCCGCCACCGACCCCGACACGGACCGTGACGGGATGGCCGACGGCGCGGACCCCGAGCCGGCGACCTGGAACGACGCCGAAGCCGACGCGGACGGCGACGGCTTCCCGCTGTGGCAGGAGCTTTTCTACGGCACGAGCGGCACGGTGTCGAACGGCGTGCCGCCGAACTGCCGGCCGGTCACTTTCACGGTTTCCGGGAACGTCCCGCCCGCCGCCGTCCTCTCCGTCGGCGGGTTCCCGGTGATGGCAGCGGCCCACCGGCAGTTCAGCCTGTGGCTCCAGAAGGACACGGTCCGCCCGCTGGCCCTCGTCAACGCGCCGGGCGTCCATGTGGCCGTCACCGCTCAGGACTGCGTCGCGCTGAGCGGTGCCACGGGCGGCTTCAGGTCCGGCGGCGGCGGGCCGGGCACGGCGTCGCTGGCGGTCCCCGAGGTGAGGCTGGGGTCCGGCGGCGTCCTTTGCCTGCACCGGGGCGAGACCGGCATGGCCGCGCGGGTGACGGCGGACCTGCCCGGCACCTTCGCCTGGTACCTCAATTCGCGCTATCTGGAGGGTGTCGGCAACGGCCCGTCCGTCGCCCAGGACGGCGTCCCGTCCGGCCCGCTGGGCGTCTGTTATTATCCCGACCACCTCATCGGCTCGGGGTGCGGCGCACAGGCGGCGTTCTCGCGCTGCAGGCGGGGCCTGTACTGCATGCACGGGAAAACGTGGGACGAGTGCATGGTATGCCACGACGGCAACAGCTACTGGTGCTGCCTCCACAACGAAACCAAACCCGTCTGCCAGTGCCTGACCGTCTGGGGCCGCACAAGCGGGACGCTGCCGCCCGGCGGGACGCTGGGTCTGCGTGTCGGGGACATGTCGGACTCCAACGGCCCCTGGGTGACGCCCTGCTGCGCATGTCCCGAGCACGCGGCGTGGAACGTCCAGGAGACGAAAACCAACGTCGTCCGCGCCGTCTCCGCGAAGATCCGGCTGTGGCGCGACGGCGGCACGAACGCGGTCACGGCCGGCGCCCGTCTGGCAGGCCCCACTGAACTGCTGGCGGAGGGCGTGGAGCCCAGCGTATACTTCGGAGACGCGTCCGCCGCCTTCAGCCACGAACTCCACCCGGCCGACACGCAGTGCGTCTTCTACACGGTGGCGGACGTGCGGCTTGAGCCTGAAACGCTCAGCGCCGAGGGCCGCTGCCTGATCCGCGGCGGCGGCGTCTGCACCGCCCGCGTCTCCGTCGTGACCGAATCCTGGCTCGAAGAGGGAACCGTCAGGCTCACGTCCGACGGCGGGCTGTTCTTCAGCGGCACGCCGGGCGCGCCCGCCGCCTCCGCGCTGACATTCCAGACCAACGGCCCGCCCGGCTCAGTGGACGCCGCCCGCGATTTCTGGCTGGGCGCGACCAACGGCGGGCCGCAGACGCTGACCTACGCGCTGCTGGACCCTTACGGCTCAACCTTCCTCTCGACCAACCTCGCGGTCGAGGCGGTCACGGCGAAATGTGCCACCAACGTCTACCTGACAGCTTGCGGCTCGACCGCCCTTCTCGGCGTCGGCCTCGCCCCGGTCAGCCACGACCCGGCCGGCTTCTCACTTTTCATCGACAGCTCGCTCTGCGCCACCGGCCAGCCGCCGTGGCAGGTGGACACCAGCAGCCTCACCGGCGGCGTGCACACGCTGACGGTGCAGTCTGCAACCTTCCCGGACCTCGAAGATTCAACTGTAATGAACATCATTAAAGTAGACTCTATTGAGGTTAGTTCTCCACAGGCAAATAACACCCCTCAGTTCTTTGAAGGCCAGAATACATACTTTGGGGATCCTTGTGATCAAGTCGATCCAGGCCAAGCTCTTATTGTATTTAATAAAGACGTCCGCGATGCAAATTTTGTTGTTCAAAATTATGATGTTACTCTTAAAGCAAACATGCTTCCGTTAAACTTAGAGTCTTGGCAACTTAACGAAAGTTGGGCTTTGACTGAAGGCCCGGACTCGGGGAACATGAGTTGCGCTGATCCGTTTGAGATCAAGTACTCGAATGCAAAGAAAGGTGGCCTATACAAGTTCGAATTTGATATTGGATTAAGCGGTTGCACTAAAAGTGGTGCGAATCTGCTTCTTGCCTTTGGGTGGACCAGATGTCACAGCCTACTATCTGTCTGAGGCACAGCGTTACGACAACTGGTTGAGCACTATGAAGACTCGTGTGCAGACTGTAACTTCGGACGAATATACACGCGGCACGCTTGTGCTTGCCTACTTCACTAAGACTGTGGCCAACATGAACCAAAAATATCAGGTGTTTGAAACCAATGACTTGCAAAGCATATTGTAATGGCACTGTCACAATCAGTGGATACGTGTTTGGCAAAGATCACATTGGTAATTTCCTGTTTTCTTACCTTGCTGCTCGAACAGGATTCACATTCGGCACAGCCCGTTTTGGCGCAAATATTGTCGCGCTCCTAACGGACAAAGTTCCGGACAATCCCGACGATCAAGCCGCATATACTGCAGGCTTCGCGCATGGACAGAACCCTTCAGGTGATTTTAAGACCATTCTTGAGAGCAAAGCGATCAATACTATGCAGATTGAGACTGCTAAACGCGGGTGGCCCGCAACTGATCTGGCTACGGGAACGACATATCCAACTTGGGGAGCCACCCATGGTGGACTGACCACGCCTGATTAGAGAAAGGGAATGAAATGAGAACGATTGTCCTATTTGTCGCAGTTATTATCGTTAAACCATTACTGATAAGTGCAGGTGACACCAATTTTGTTGCTATGTTTGACTCCCAATGGCGTTCCCAGAATGCCTCAAACATCTTGTCCTATGTCGAAGCGAATGTTATCACAAACCGAAGTGTTGAAGTGCTTTTTGCCAGGGGTTTAGTAGCGGCGTATCTTCAAAAATGGGGCCGAGGTGCGACGAACTATTTTGGGCAGGCTATTACAGCGGCTCAAAGTAATTCCTTCTATTCGGCTTCGGGGCGTTCGAACGTGGTTGCAACTATAACTAGGGTCAGTGGCCATTTTGAAGCTTTGGCTGACGATACTGGTGAGCCTACTGACTCGACTCCAAACTGGGATACAAATGTGCATTCAGTGATTTTTGGGGAATTGGGAGATCAAGCATTATTTCTGCCTACACTTAACGATCTTACTCTTATTCAATAGCTATGCGATTACTCGGATTAATTCTGTTTTCGGTCTTATTTCTCGGGGTCCTTGGCCTTGTTGTTGCTGTCGTTCTTTTCTGTTTACAGAAGGCAGCCTCATCCGGCGGAATGCAATCTGTCGCCGTAGGTTTTGGCCTATTTGGTGTGGCTGTTCCGTTAGCGGCATTGCTCGCGATCCCAATTTGTTTTCTGGTTGTTTTTCTAGCCTTTAGAAAAAAACGTCGATAACCATACGTGGGACTAGTTTGGGAAATTCTTCACTGCTGGAAGGGTGAGATTCACTGCGGAACGGCGGCTCAGAGAATTGAACCTTCAGCCGCCATGGTGGCAACGTATAATCCAATGGGAGTAAAGTCATGAAATCAGCTCTAGTGCCATGTGCCACAAATGGGCTTGCATAAGTAATTATGTGTAACCTCTACCAAGTCTGGCGTTTCAACGAACCCGCCGCCATTTGAAGGACACAAATCGTGGCCATTCGATGAGACACACAGTCCGAGTCCTGACAAGCACATGGTCATTTTCTACAAAGATGTTGTCAATTCTTCGTTCAGCGTACAGGATCTCGATGTGACTTTGACGGCTAATATAATACCCTCTTTCATCACGGCGGATCTATTTATAGGAGTCTGGTCGAAAATCGGCGGGCCAACATCAGGTAACCTAAGCATGTCGGACACCTTTGGCGGCGCATCCAACAGAAAGGGTGTCAAGTATGTGCATCTGGCCTGGAACAAATGGGATCCTGAAAAAAAACGGTCGGTGCAGCGCCGGTTTTACGCGGGGCGCCTCACGGATGGCGGAGACGTGGTCGTCAACAAGCGGTTCTCCGGCGGTGACGATGTGCGGGTGCCGATGCGTGAGATTAATGCGCATGCCGCCGACCGCGCCACGTTTGAGGCGTGGCTACGCGACGTCTCGGGCGGAACCGCCG
>JANYBJ010000025.1 GCA_025360845.1 bacterium | reverse complement strand
AGGCCCGCCGTCAACGCCGGGCTCCAAAAAATGCCCACATGGCCGTCCCCGTACCGCCCGGCGACTTGACATAAGCCCCGTTATCCGCCCTTACCGTATCCCGCCGCTCACTGAAAATGCAGCTTATACGTCCTATCCGCCAACTCCCAATTCCCTCAAGAACGCGCAGGCTAGAAAGCCTGCGCCACGGGTGCGGCTGACTTTTGGCGGCTTCCTCAATCATTGAAAAATCTCAGGCGCGGCAGCCGCGCGAAAAGCGTGAACCGCGGTTTGTTCTGCCTCAACAAGGTTGGTGACACCTTCATGGCTTGGTTACGGGCTTGGGACGAAGCGGAGGCCGTCAACGAACTCGTTCGTTGTGAAGAGCGATGCGTCGCGCACGGGTTTTCCAGCGAGGCTGAGGTTCTCGAAGGTGAGGTTGCGGATGCGCGCGTCGGGCTGGCCCCAGAGAATTTGCGGTTCGCCCAAAACGCTGGGCGCGGCGATGGAGATGTTCTGGAAGAGGATGCCCGAGAGGTCGCCGGGTCCGCGTTTATTTCCCTCCTTCCCGTAGGGTTTCGGCACGGTCATGCAGATGAAGAATTGCTGAAGCGTGGGCCGCGGGTCTTCGATGTTGATGTTGCGGAAACTCACGCCGGAACCGGCGGCACCGTCGCCTTCGCCGCGCATGTTGAAGACGCGTCCGCCACTCCAGTGATGCCATTTCGCCCGCGAATAGATCACGTCGCAGTCCTCAACGACCAACTTACGGTCGGTGCGTTGCGGGATGCTGGAGAGCACGAACGACGACCCGTTGGCGTCGTTCCACAGCACGGTGCGGCGGATGCCGAGGCCGCTGACATAGAGCGAGTCGTCCTGCGTGCGGATGAAACAATCCTCGATGAGTGTGTTGCCGAACGGATTGATGCCGTCGCCATTCGCGCGCCAGGTGAAAATCTTCGTCCACTTCACTTCATTGGGATGTCCCTCTTTGTAGGGATGAATGAGCATCAGCGAGTGAAACGCGGAGTCTGCGATGGTGATGCCTTCGACGCGCGTGTCGGTGGTGCCGACGAGATTGATGGGACGGTAATTCGCGTGTTCCTTTCCTGGAACTGCGGGCTTCACATAGTCGGGATGTTTCAGTCGCGCGCCCGACAAGGTGCCGAGGCCGAAGATGCGGACGTGATGCGCCTCGCCCCACTTTGTGTTGGAGAATGTGCCATAAACCATGGCGTCGCCGGGAATGTAATAGCTGCGATTCGCGCGCACCGGAAACCCGATCCCGATGTCGTGGACGCCCGGCAGGAAATAGAGCGTGGTCCACGGCCCGTCGGAGGGCGGCGTCTCGCCGGGCTTCACCGTCAGCACACCGGCATCGCCGGGCTTCGGTTTATCGTCCAGCGGCGGATTCGCGAAGATCGAAATCGTGTGAATCGGCGGCCCCTTGTAGCCCTTGCCCGTGTCCTGCCCGTCCATCTGCCCGTCAATGTCCACGGCCACGAGACACGGTTTGTCCAGCCGGACGATAACCTTGCCGTCCTTCACCGAACACTCCGACGCCTTGCGCTGCGGATGCACCGCCGCCGTGCGAATCGCCTGCCCGTTCACGCGTGCGATCTCGATTTCCACGGCCCCGGCGGTTTCAACGTTCACATAGGTATGCGACCAGCCCGCGAGATGATCGAAATAAGCATCCGACTTCTTCTCGATAGTTTTGCAAACGGACTCCCACGCGAACGCGTTCTTCCACTCGCCGCCATCGCCCGCCGCGCGCACACGCACCGTGTAGTGCTCCGAAGCCGCAAGCCCCGGCACCGGCGGATACACAATCAGTCCGTCTGCGGCTGACAATCCAGCCAACGGTGCCAGCAGCAGGACGGCGAGGAGTGTGAGGGTGTGTTTCATGGGTGTGGCTCCTTTCGTTTTCATTTGATTCGTCAGTTCCAAGCATTGGAAGTTTGTGTGCCGTGATTTTCCAAGGCTTGGAAAAAGCCGGTGCGGAGTTTTCCAAACCTTGGAACTTCTGCCAAGGCGCGTCCCGCGTGCAGCGCGGTCAGCGGCGCCAGCAGCAGGGCGGTGAGGAATGTGAAGGTGTGTTTCATGGTTGGGTTCCTTTCATTTGCCTGGCAGAACCGTCAAGTCTTTCAAAAAGGCGTTCGTGCTTCGAATTCCGAGTTCCGCGGTTGCAACGCCCGCGGATTCTGGTTCATAGAAGTTCACCATTGGTAAACCCATGTGTAGGTGGTGTAGCGGGCTTCGGGCGGATCGTGGAAAACTTTGTCGCCGATCTTCTCGCCGCACCGGCAGGTCAGGCGCAAACCATTCTGGAAAAAGACGGGGTCGTCTTCGTGAAACCGGTAGGCAGAAAACTCGTTTTCGTTTTTGTCGAAGTGAGTCAGCCCGGCCACCGGCGTCGCGTATCGGCCCTTGTTGAAGTAGTACGTTCCGAGAAAATAATCTTCGAGTCCCGATGACAACATCAGCGGCTCCTTCGCGCCACCGATGTAGGCCCGCATACAGGCTTCCATGAAACTGAGGCCCTTCCAGCGCATTTTTTAGTCAGCGGTTTTGCGCAGGCCCTTCGCGGCCATGGTGACTTGGTAGAGCGCGCCATTGCCGGGCACGTCGCACAACGCGAATTCCTCCAGCGGCTTCGCGGTATAATTTTCCGTACACATCCGACCCTCCTCTGTTCTCCGTGCAGGTGCGCCCGAGCCCACACGTCCGACCGGATTTCCCTTTCCGACCGGAAAACGTCTAAATCATACGTTTTTCGAGGCCCGCCGTCAACGCC
>JANYBJ010000282.1 GCA_025360845.1 bacterium | reverse complement strand
TCCGTGTGACCGGACGCGCCCCTTCTCGTTTTCAAACTTTGGTCCGGGCAGTTATCCCTTGAACTGGGAGGCCCGCTTGAAGTACTCGGCCGTCAGCGCGGCCGCGTCGTCGGCGACCTTCGCGGCGGTCTTGTAGTTCGCGTCGTCGCGCCCGGCGACCGCCAGCATGAAGTCCGCGAACATCTGCCGCTCGCTCGGCTCGATACTGCCGATCAGCGCCGCCAATTGTTCCGGGTCTTTCTTCGGCTCCTTGACCTTCGGCTCTTTCACCGCCTCGCCCTTCGGCTGCTCGCCGGTTGCGCCCGCCTCGGTCCCGGTTCCGGAAGTTCCCGCGTCGGGCGCTTCTGCGCCTTCCTGTTTCTTCGCCATCTTGTGCCTCTTTCTGTGAGAGTGTCTTACATGTCAGACACTCTTTTCGGTTGGGAGTGTCTTACATGTCAGACACTCTTTTGGTGGTTTCGGGAGTGTCTTAAACGTCAGACACTCCCCGAATCGAATCCGGTTTATGTCTTACATTCGGCACCTCCGCGCACGGTTTGGTTTTGCTCCGCAAAACTCTTTCGTTGTTGGGTTCTAATTCTGGCGTCCCGCCTCTAAAACGCAATGCGCGACTTGTGCAAAAGTGCGTGTTTTGCTGGGTATTGAGTGCGTCGGCAGTCTTTATATCAATTGCGTGCGATGCCAGGATTGCCCGCCGTTCCGTGGCCTTCGCGTCCCGCTTCCCATATAGTCCGCACCACTTGATGCGACGTGCTCATACGTGATCCCAGGCGGTGCTCAAAACACCCCTGGCGCGGGAGGGAGATACCGGCCCCGCGCTCCACAAGCCTCTTGGTCGGGGCACCGGGTTCCGGTTTCAAAAAAGCGCAACGAGGGAATGAAAATGGCGATGAGAGTGCTGCTCCTGTTTGTGATGATGGCCCTGCCCGCGCTGGCGCAAGAGGCCGCGAAGGCGACCACCTATTTCGACGTGCCTCCCGGCGGCATCCTGGCGAGCCTCGTTACGGCCATCGTCACGTTCATGGGGACGCACAAGTTTATGAGCAGTCGCCAGAGCAGGGAGCGGCAGGACGTGCGCATCACGCATCAGCCGGTGAAGATTGAAAGCGTGCCAGGACACATCTCCGACCCGACGTGCGCCGCCACGCACAAGGCCGTCGACGGCACGCTGGAAAAGAACCAGAAAGACCACGACGACATTTTCCCGCGCCTCTCGAAAGTAGAAATCCGCCTCGGCGTGCTCGAGGGCGCTATCCCCGAAATCCGCCGCAACTACACGTCCATCGACGACAAGCTGACCGCCGTGCTGAAGCGGTTGAAATAAGGAGCACGCATGAAGCCCGACAAAGTCCTGATCCTGCATCTGCTGAAGATCCTGAACCGGATCGGTCCGGAAGGCATCGAAGAGAACGCCCTGGCGGAAGAGCTGGGCGTGGCCGCGTGCAAGCCGCTGACCACGGATCAGGCGACCGACACGCGCCTGTTCTGCTTTGACAAGGGCTGGCTGAACAGCCGCCGCGATGCGTTTGAGCAGACGCGCTGGTGGATCACCGTCTCCGGAAAGAACACGCTCGCAGGGATGTAAGCCATGACTCCCGAACAAACCATCCAGGAGCACATCGACCGCCGCGCCACGACCGGCGCGAACAAGCCGCGCTCCGACGCGTGGGACGCGGAGTTGACCGAGGCCCAGCGCTGGCAGGCCTATGCGCAGTTCCGGCGCTCATCCTGGTTCGAGGTGTCCGCCTGGGCGGCCGAACAGTTCGGCGTGCAGCCGCCGTCCAGATCCGCGCTCTACCGCTGGGCGGCCAGGATGCGCGAACAGGAGAGCGACCACCGTGTGGAGCAGACGATCATCGCCCGTATTGAGGTAGGCAAGCTGGCCAAGGCCGCAGGCCAGAATGATATCGAGCTGATCGAAGCCTACAAGACGCTCGGAGCGGACGTGGCACTCAGCACCGGTGACGCCGACAAGGCCGAAAAGTTCACGATGATGGCGATGATGATCGGCGATTCTCAGCGCAAGAAGATCGAGCTGGACCTTAAAGAAAGAGCCCAGTCCACGAAGGAAGAAACCCTGCGCCTGGCACGTGAAAAGTTCGAGGCCGCAGAGGCGCGGCTGAACAAGGCTAAAGAAGTGGTCGGCGACGCGAAGCTTTCCGACGCCGAGCGCACCGCAAAGATGAGGGAGATTTTCGGACTGTGACCGCAAGCCCACTAGATTTCCTTTTGCCGTACCAGCGCGAGGTCTATAACGACCGCGCCCGGTTCATCGCCTGGTGCGCGTCGCGCCAGATCGGCAAAAGCTTTGCGGGTGCGGCGCGGGCCGTGTCGATGGCCAAGCTGCGCGAGAAAACCGACGTGCTGATCGCGTCGCCATCCGAGCGCCAGAGTCTTGAGGCGATGCTGAAATGCCGCGACTGGTCTGACGCGTTTGATTTTGCCATCGCTGAAAGCATTGACGAGCGCGACGTTGCTGGCGCGCTCATGAAGAGTTCGACAATCGTTTTCCCCAACAAATCCCGCATCATCGCCGTGCCCGGAAAACCTGATACGGTGCGCGGTTTCTGCGCTCATGTGTGGATGGACGAGTTTGCTTTTTTTGAAGATCCGGCCGCGACGTGGAAGGCCATCTTGCCGAGCATTTCAAACCCTCTCAAAGGGCTGAAGACGGCGTTCGTCTCTTCGACGCCCAACGGCAAGAGCGGTCGCGGCGCACGCTTCTACAAGATGATTTCGGGCGAGGATAAAAAGTCGCAGTGGTCCGCTCACACCACGACCATCTTGCAGGCGGCCGCGTTCCTCAACATCAACGTCGAGGAACTCCGAGCCGCGATTGACGACGACGAAGCCTGGGCGCAGGAGTTCATGTGCGAATTTCTAGACATCATCAACTGCCTGCTGCCGTACGACATCATTGCCCTGGCGGAATCGTCCGACGCCTCCACCCATTGCGACCCCACCCTGTTCTATTCCGAGTCAAAGGCCGCCTTATTTCTGGGCATCGACTTCGGGCGCACGAATGACCCGACCGTGTGCTGGACTCTTGAGCAAGTCGGCGATGTCCTTTGGACGCGTGAAGTCCTGGTGTTGCGCGACACCTCCACGCCGGATCAGCAGGCCGCCTTGCATCACCGCATCAAGAGAGCCCGCCGCGTCGCGTTCGACTATACCGGCCCCGGCATCGGCCTCGGCGATTACCTGGCGAAGGACCACGGCATTTATGATCCGGCCGCGCACAAGTTCGGCAAGATGGAACTCTGCACGTTCACCGCCAATTTCAAGCGGGACATTTTCCCGAAGCTCCGCCGCGCGTTCGAAGCGCCCGTCAAGCTGCGCGTGCCCGTGGACGTGGAGTGCCGCGAGGATCTCCACGAAATGCAGCAGATCATCCGCAACGGCGAGTACAGCTATGCCGCGAAGCGCACGGCCGAAGGCCACAGCGACCGCTGCACAGCCCTTGCGCTGGCGTTGCGTGCCGCCGGAAAGCCCTCCGCGTTCGTGTTCAAGCCCCGGCCCGGTAAAGGCCGAGCGTCCCAGGCTAACCGCGCCCGCCGCATGATGCACGGCTGGCGCAATCATCCCGAGTACGAAGCGATCCTGGTCCCCTCATATGAGGTTTACGCAGCATGAGCAAAGCAACCGCCAAAACGCCCCGCGCACAAACGGCCGTCGCCCGCCGCGCCGCGACCGACCTCCGCCCCGCCATGCACGCCGCGCGTCGCACCGCCGGTGCGGCCATCGCCACGTTCGCCCAGCGTGCCGTCTCATCCGCCGCCGCCTGGCGCGAGACGTACAACCCGCTCCGCAATCTCAACATGCCCCGTGCGGTCGCCATGTTCGAGTCGTCGCAGCGCGGCATGTACGCTGATTTGATGTGGACCTACGGAGCGCCCGAGTCCGGCGTCGAGGCGACCGATCCGGATCTCGCCGTGATCCTGGAGCGCACCGTGTCCGGCATCACCGAGTGCGCGTGGCAGGTCAAGACGATCTCGGATGAGACGCGCGGCTTCGACCGCGTGCTGGCCGAAGAGCAGGAAGCCGCGCACCGCGAGTACTATGAGAAGTGCTCGAATCTGAAAGCCGCGTGGGAGCATCTGACCCTCGCCCGCTTCAGGGGCTTCGCGCACATCAATCCCTGGCATTCCCCGGAAGGGCTCCTGACCAAGCTTGAGCCGCTGCCCCAATACGCGATGGTCCGCCAGATCGGCACGAACAACTGGGCGTGGAATCCCGACATGCGGCAGGTGTCTTACGATTCGATTCCGGCCGCCGACCGGCTCGACCCTGCCGAGTACATCATGATGCAGAGCCCGCGCCCCGTGAACCGCATCGGGCTCATATCCTGGATTCGGCGCAACACGTCCGAGAAAGACTGGGACGCGTTCGTTGAGGCGTACGGGCTCGACTCTTCTTTCATCATCCTTCCCGCGAACATCGAAGAGGACCAGCGCGAGTTCTGGATGGACGCGGCCGAAGATGTCGCGTCGGGCGGAAACGGCGTGCTGCCCAACGGCTCGGACGTGAAGAGCCCCAACGCCTCCGTGCGCGGCTCGCAGCCCTTTCAGCCGCGCCTGCAATATCTGCGCGAGCAGCTCATCCTGGTCGGCACCGGCGGCCTGCTCAACGGCCTGGCCGTGGCCGGATCGGGCACGCTTGCCGGGTCGGTCCATGCCCAGGCGTTCCGCGAAATCGTCCGCCGCCAGGCCGCACTCATTTCCGAGAAACTCCAGGCCACGCTGGACGTGCCCTATCTCTCTTCCCTTTTCCCCGGACGTCCGATCCTGACCTACTTCGAGATACAGGCCGGGCGCGAACGCGACGTGACCGGCACCGTGGCGAACGTCTCCAGCCTGGCCACGGCCGGGTACTACGTTGATCCGCAGCAGGTCGAAGAGGAGACCGGGTACAAGATCATCCTGTTTCAGCCGCCTGCCGTCGCGCCTGCCGCCAGCGTCGTCGACCAGTTCCCGGCCGCTCCCGCCGCGCCCGCGCCTGCCGAAGAGAAGCCCGCCGACGTGACGTCCGCCGCCGACAATGTCGCTGCCACCGCGCTCAACGGCGCACAGATCACCGCCATGGTCGACCTGTTGCAGCAGGCCGCCACCAGGCAGATCCCGCTCGGCTCGCTGCTGCCGATCCTGACGGCCGCCTTCCCGAGCGTAGCCCCCGCGCTCTTGCAGCAGATCATCAAGCCCCTGCAATCGTTCGCGCCCCAGGCCGGACCCGAGGCCGCCCGCAGCTTGGTCATCCGCGCCATGCGCAGCGCCGGTGTCACGCGCTCGGCAGATCCTTCCGCCGCCGTGGTGGCCGCTGCCAAGCCCGCCGCCGCCGCCGCCCTGGCTAAAGACCTCGCCCCGTTGCGCGACCTGATAGCCAAGGCGCTGGAGGCGGGCGACGACGGCCTTATCGATGCGCTCAAAAAGGCCGGTGTCGAGGTTCCGGGCACGCTGCCGGAAGCCGGATCGGGCGAACTGGAGGGCGTGCTCGGCGGCACCATGATGGCGTCGCTGCTCAACGCCGCCAACGATGTGGCCGAAAAGGCCGGACTGGAGAAGAAATGAGAACGAACACCGCTTTTTCACGCAAGCCGGGGCAAGACCCCGTTGCAAAACGCTCAGACGGCCCCGCCAAACGTTGCAAAGAATTTCCACGGGTCAGCGCATCCCCCCTGCCTGGCCGCGCGTCCTGCGCGATCCTGGTGCCTTTTGCGCTAAGAAGCGACTCGGGCCACGGCAGCACCCGCGCCAGGGGATTTTTCGCCCTTCGCGCCGCACCGGCCGCCACGGCTGAAAGTCCCTCTGAGCGCTGGATGCAGATCTTCCCAGGCTTCGGCGAGGATCGCGGCCCCATCCGCCTGGCCGGAAAAGAGATTACGGACGCCGTGATCCTGATTGACCAGAAGGCGTATGACAATCTCCTGGCTGATTGTGCGGAGCGCTCCAAAGATCCGAACTGGCCCGGCTACCTGATTGACATCGACCACAGTTCGGCCCGGCCAGGTCACGCGTCGGCCGCCGCCGGATGGGCTCGCAAACTGGAACAGCGCGACGACGGCCTGTATGCCCTCTGCTCGCTCAATGTCGAGGGCATCCGCGTCACGGATAACAAGATCTATCTTTACCGCTCCCCGGAGTTCGACCTCGAAACGATCAGCGCGAAACGCTTCCGCCCGGTCCGCCTTGCCGCCATCGCCCTGACCAACGTGCCCGCCTACGATCTTAAACCCGCTTCCGCAGTTCGGGCTGCGGCCAACCCGACGAAAGGACAAACCATGAACCCAGAAGAGACCCTCGCGAAACTCCGCGAGATTTTCGGCCTCGGACCGGACGACGACATTTGCGCCGCCGCCCAGACGATGGTCGACTCGAAGGCCGCAGACGCCGAAGCCCAGCGCACGCGCGAATGCGACGCCTTTATCGCCTCGAACAAAGATGCGATCAAAGACCCCAAGGCATTCAGGACCGCTTACCTGAAAGACCCGGATAACGCGAAGGCGCTATTCGGGACGCTCCGTCCGGCCACGGCCGCGCGTCGCATCGACGCGTCGCAGGTTCGCACGCCCGCGCCCGCCGCCCAGTCCGACGCCAGCGCCCAGCGCAGCGCCGTGCGTGCCGAGGTCGCCCGGCTTTCCGGGCTTGGCATCAGGGGCACGCGTGCCCTGCAAATGGCCGAACGCACCTGCGGAATCGGCTAACCCTGTCCGTTCTGGCCTCGCCGGAACACAAACCCGAAAGGAAGACCATGAACCGAATCCATAACATCCCCGGTTGTCCGACGCTCGGCGCGTTGGAGTGCATCGGCCTCGGCTGCAAACGCGCGGCCGCCGGTGCAGCCGAACCCGTGATCGCCATCGCCGCCGCGACCGACATCCCTTGCGGTGTCGTTCAGTCGGTCGCTGACGACAACTCGTCGCTCGATGTCGCCCTGCCCGGCGGCAAAGAGCCCGTGCCCTGCCGCGTCTCTTCTGACGTGGCCGAACTCGACTACCTGTTCATCGACGCGAACGGCAAGTTCACGACCGGCGTGGCCGGGGTGCGCTGCGCCCAGGCGTCGGAGAGAGGCAAGGCCGGGTCGCTCGTTCACGCGTACCTTCTGCCGCCCGTGCTGGTGGCGTAACCCCGTGGCACGGGCGCTTGCCCGTGTCGTTCAGAAAGGACCATAGATACCATGGCAAAACCCGCCAACCCCAACCTGACCCTGCGTCAAGACCTCACCGATTTCGGCTTCGGCCTCATGCAGGATCATCAGGAGTTGATTGATGAAATCAACTTCTTCGCCCCGACCGTGCCCACGGGCACCCTCGCCGGGCGCTATGCAAAGTTCCACGCGCAGCAGCATTTCACGCGCCTCAACACCCGGCGCGGGGCCGGTGGCGAGACGCGCACCGCCCGCTGGGCCGCCGAGATGGTGGACTATCTGCTCAACAACGACGCGCTCAAGATCCCCATCGACACGGAGATCGAGATTCCGCTGGCCTCCTCTGGCGTGACCATGCTCGAGCGGTCGAAGCTCGCGACGCTGATGTCCCAGGGCATCGTGTCTCTGGCCTCCACCGTGCATGAGCAGGTGCGCTCGCAGGTTCCGGAGCACGCGACCTTCGGCGACTGGACCAAGGATAACGTGAACCCGATCACGGAGCTGTGGCTGGCGTCGCTGGAAATCTACAAGCAGACCGGGTTCTTCCCGAACCGCATCGGCATGTCGCCTTTGATGTGGTATTGCCTCACGGAAAACTTGCAGGTCAAGGCCGATTACAAGCAGTTCATCCCGATGCTTGACCCGGCCATGATCAGCAAGCGCATTCCGGGCAATCCCGAAATCCGCATCCTCAAGGGCGCTGGCCTCGAGGGCGGCTTCGATCAGGAGAACCCCGAGCTGAAGCCCTTCATGGGCGAGGGCTGCTGGATCTTCTACGCCAACCCGGTCAAGTCGGTCGACGAGCCCGCGTTCGCGAACATCCTGGCGACCGACCCCGCCATCTTCGGCGGCGTGTACGAGTACCTCAGCGACGACGGCGTGCAGCGCTGGATGCGTATGGCCTGGAACACCAAGCCTATCATCCGCTCGACCATGATGGCCCGCCGCCTGGCGCTGAAGACCATCCCGCAACTGTAACCCTCTCAGTCGGCACGGGCGGCCACGCCCGTGTCCCTGTTAAACGAAAAGGAAAAGCTCACATGACCAAGCTCATGATGCTCATTATCGCGGCAGTCGCCCTCGCGGCGATCCTGCTCGCGCCTCCGCGTGCCCAGGCCGTTGACCTGCCGGTGCGCGAAGTCACCGGAATCACAAACACGACCGCGTCCGTTTTGGACATGCCCGCGACGCAGGGCAACGGCCAGCTCCAGCGAGTGCAGGTCGTCGACGACAAGTTGACGAACAACACCTGCGTGCTGAAGCATGTCCTGTCCATTCCTGGCAGCGGTCGCAAGGTTACGAATACCGTGGCCACGGTCACTTACACGACCACGCCCGGAGCGAGCCTCGTTATCACCAACGGTCCCTATTTGATCGCGGGTGATTCGCTGCTCTATCAGTTCGGAACAGCCTCGACCGGCCTGGTGTTCTCCGCGAGAACGCTGGCGAAATAAGGAGGACCGCAATGTGGCGTGAACCGACTACCGATGATTTGCGTGACGCGATGCTGGAGGCGGAGCTGTCTGCGCTCTCCCGCGTCTCCGTCGCCCAAGGAAAAGACCCGGTGTCTAAAGCAATAGACAACGCGGTCGGTCGGTTCCGCGCCGCATTGCGGTCCGGCGCTCGCGTGTCCATGGGGCCGGACCGCACGCTCCCCCACGACCTCATTCCCCAGGCGATGCACGTCGCCGCCTATTTGTTTCTCGGTTCCCGCGTCGGCGCGAAAGTCAGCGACCCTCGCACCACGCTCTATAACGACGCGATCAAGCTGGCCGAGCGCATCGAGTCCGGAACCGTCAAATACACCGAGCCCGACGAGACCGAGACCGTGACCAAGAGCGTCGCGCCCCGGCCGATGTCCCGCCCGAAGCGCATGACGCTCAGCCGCCGCCAGCAGGAGGGCGTCTGATGGCCACGCCCAATGATCTGTGGTTGAACGGCGCTCCGCCTCCGGCCGTGCCCGACGCCGACGAGGTCAGGCAGCACGGCGCGTTCGTCGCGTTCGAGCGCCACGTCTGCCGCTGGCTGCGCGAATGGCTCCCCCTCGCCCCGCTCGTCAACCAGGACCGCGAATACACGATCACCTATGCCGATGCGGCGACGATTGAGCAGCAGGTCGCTGACGCGCTCCAGGCCGTTGGCATCTCCCTCGTCGTGGATCTGGAGACCGCCGTCAAAAAGTCCAGCGCCAAACAGGCCCTCGTCTTCAACCCCTTCAATTTCCTGATCACCGTCTCCGAAGCCCCGACCGCCAACCGCGACACCGAGGCGGGCGGCTCCGGCCTGACCTGCAAGCGCTGCGCCGACCTCATCGCCCTCGCGCTGGAGGGCATGCCCATCGGCAATGGCTGCGCCTCGCTGAAGGGCATCGCGTTCCCGTCACAGGGCGACGGCGAACAGAACGCCGTCATCACGTTCTCAACCCAACTCGTCACAAACCTCGACTCTTTGCTCACGTAAGAAAGGACCATGCCATGGCATACGAACCCACACTCGACCGGACCACGCTTATTGAAGCACCGGCGCATATCATCATCGACAAGACCGGCGCGACCTACGACCTCTGGAAGTACCTGTGGTGCGACGGGGCCGTCAACGTGCAGCTCGCCCAGGATAAGAAGGTGATCAAGGTCGCCGGTTTCGGCGAGATTGACCAGGTCCTGTCAGACGAGCGCGTGGAGTGCGACTTCTCCCCGGCCGGAAACATGAACGCCGATGTCCTGGCTTGGATCTATCGGGGCCTGCTCTCCCAGCGCATCGGTTCCTATCTGTTCGGCGCGACTGACACGGCCGCGTACATCCACTCGCTGGATGACAAGCTGCTGAAGCTGACCTGCGCCGCGCCGATCCAGTTCCCGACGCTGCTCATGGGCGTCGAGAACCAGCGTTTCGAGGGCTCCGTCAAAATGGTCGGCGTGATCGGCAAGGGCCTCGCACGCACGGCCGCGAACGCGCTCTTCACGCCGTTCTCCGCCCTCACGTTCGAGCGCCAGCCGGTGCCGACCGAGTGGAAGCACCTGCCGGTCAAGGCCGTCTGGACGGGCCTGCAATCCGCCGGTACCGATATCGAGATCTTCACGGAGAACGGCTGGAAGGTGAACGTCGGCGTGGCCCTCGTCCCGCGCAAGGTGTCGAACCTGGGCACGATCAACTACAAAATCACCGGCATCGTCATGACGGCCAGCTGCAAGCCCCTCAACCTTTCCGAGGTGCAGCTCTGGTCCTCCAAGGTCATCGGCGCGAGCCGTGGCCTGGGCACCTCCGTCACCGGCTCCGCGCTCACCCTGACCGAGGATCTCGGCGGAGTGACCGCCGTTCTGAACGGCGCGAAGATGACGGCCAACCCGCTGGTGTTCGACGAGTCGAACCCGCGTGCGGGCGAGTGCGTCTGGACCGCGTACCGCGATTTCAGCACCGGGGCGCTCGGCGTTCCCGGCTCCATAGCCATGACCCCGGCACCGTAATCATGACCGTAACCATCCAGACAGACCCGGCCTTCGTGATCTGCCACGGGGCCGGGCACCGCAACGAGGTAGGCTACTTCACCGGCCCCCTGGGCGACGGCCGTTCCTCCGCCAAGTGGAACGTGCCGCGCCAGCGCCCGTTGCGGGCTGCGGTCGCCACGCCCGTCGACCGGGGCCTTGCGGAGCACGTCTTTGACCTCTCCGTTTCCCGCGTCTTCGCCACCGAGGCCGCCGCGACCATGTACCGCATGGCGCTGCCCGGCATCATGCCGAGGGGCGCTAACGACATCCTGATTGAGGAAACCGGAGAGGGCGACGTGACGCAGCACGGTGCCGTCCTGGAATCCGTGGACATCGTGCAGACGGGAGTCGAGCTGGAGATAGCCTTCATGTTTTCCACCGCAGGCTGCACACAGGAGGAACCCGCGCCATGATCCGTATCTTGATGCTTTGCATGACGGCCCTCACGCTCAACGCGGCCGTGATGACTGACTCGTGGTCCGCAGACGTGCGCAAGCACAGCGCCGTCGACCGCGTCTACAAGCAGGGCGAGGCGATTGACATGCGCGTCACGGTTCAGGACGGTTTTTCCGCCTATGACCTGACCGGGGCGCGGGCCGTCTTCTACTGGTTCACCAATTCGGTCGGAAACGTCTGGTGGACGAACTCCGTGTCCATCGCCACGCCGAAACCGGGCGTGCTGTCTGTCCGCTGGACACCGGCCATGGATGTCGGTGCGCTGGCCTACCCGTACTGGATCGGCATTTGGCCGTCCGGATCTACGTCCCCGGTCTGGAGGCTCACCGGCACGATCAAGCTGCTGCCGTCTCCCGGCTTTGTCCCCAACTCCCTGCTGCCTCCCGTCCGCATGCTCGACTTCGCTGCCGTCACGGTCACGAACTCGCCATGGCTGAAATTGTCCGATTGGCAGAATGGCAGCAACGCCCTTGCAGGGGCGGTGCAGACCCTCTCCACAAACGTCTCCGCGCAGATCGCTTTGGCCACGGGAGGTCTGGCGAGAGCGTCCAGCGTGACCTCCATATCTCAAGCCGTCGTGTCTGTCCAAGCCTCGCTTGGTGTCATGTCGTCGCAGACTGAATCCAACCGCCTCGCCATTGCCGCTGCCTCCACGTACTCAGGCCCCGGCTGGATCGATCCGACTGGCGGCGTTTGGAACGTGTCCTACGCTCCCGTGCTCATGGATGAGGCCTGGATGCTGACCGTTACCACCCCGATGTGGACGGCGTGGGATGAGGATTACGGCACCAATCTGATCTACGGCTTAGGCACCTACACGTATGAGGCATTTGAGCACGCCCCGCCTGTCCCTCTTTACCATAATGCCGTGGACTACACTTTCGACGGGCGCGATGTCAGGATCAACTTTTCCACATCTGGCTTTAGCATGTATCTGAGCTATGCGATGAGCGGTCAGAATTTCACAGCCGCCACAACGTCGACGAATCTTCCCGTGGTGCTTACGGCATCAGGCGCAGGTGTCGGACAGGGCACACTCTGGTTTCGCCCTGCGGGATGGTATCCGGGCTCCGGCCCCGAGACAGTCACCTCCCGCGTTGACGCCGTGGCGCTTGTCTCAGCACTTGAAGTGACCAAGGAGCTGCATCGAGACAGCTGCACGAATCTTATTTGGCGCACGGTCTGGAGCAACGGCTGGTGCTGGGCCATCGCCTACACAAACACGCCTTGAGGATAACCATGAAAACCTTTTTCACCTTCCTGTTTTTTATTTTGTTGGTCATCGGCATGATGTGCTGGGCGAACACCGCACGGGGCTCGGTCGCCAACTGGCCGTCCGCTCAGTTCCTCATGGTCGATCAACATGGCAACATCGTCCCTTCCGGATACACCGCAGGTCTGACCGAGATCGCGGCAGCCGAGGCGCAGGCCGAAGCGACCCGGCAATCTGCCGAGCTGGTCGACCAGACCACGGCCGCAGCATCGAACGTGGTCAATGAAGTGGTGGCCGCGTTGACCGGCGCTTACGGGTTCGCCTATGTCACCGGGTACACGGTCAGCTTCTCAGGCGCGGTCGAGATCAGCACCAACGCCTCGGCGCATATCGTGTTCTGTCAGTTCGGAACCGCAGGGACAATGACCACGAACGCGGTGCAGCACACCGGGCACTATATCTGGCATGTCTACAGCGAAGCCATGAACACCATGTCCGCTATCAAGTACAAGCGGAACCTCAACGGAACGAACGGGTGGGAGTTCGCCGCGTATCAGTCCACCGCTGAGTTCAACAACACGACGGTGAACGGAACCTTGTATGAAACGGTCTACCGTTCAACCGTGTGGCTGCCGTCTATATACAACTCGGCTTTCTTCATGGCCTTCTGCGAAATCACTGGCGGTGGGCAGGCGGGAGGAAAGCTCGACGTGTACGAGGGCCTTTCGGTCAACGGCAAGGTGGGGTTCACCGGTGACGTGATCCGCAACGGTCTCAGGTTCGCTTATCAGACAGGCCTGCTCATGTCCGTTACAAACGAGGTGGCGCAATGAAGAAGCCAAGCGCGGCAACTCTCTTTCTCATTGTCGGCAGCCTGTACATCATGTTCGGCACGGACGCCCTTCCGTCCAATGCCAACAAGAACGCGGGCGGCCTGCGCCTGAGCGCCCCGGTCGAGTGCCCGGATTCGGTGCAGTTCAGTTGGACCGGCGGCGCGGCCGACGCGACCTACGGCATCTATCGCAGGATGCACGACGACACGAATTGGGAGCGCATCGCCATGAACCTGACGGGCGTGTCCGGGAGCGTCTTTGTTCCCGGCTTCACCCTCGACCGCGATTACGATTACGAGATCAGGGCCGAACAACCATGAGACTGATAGCTTCCATAATCGCCGTCCTTGCGCTCTGCCTTCCGGCGGCCGCTCAAACGTCCAACGTGCAAACCGTCAAGGCATGGAAGCGCACGCACGTTCTGGGCGTTCAGGGCGGCACGCTCCGCGATCCGACCGGCAGCATCGCCGACGCCCAGCGTCTGGCCGCCACCGTGGAATCGGTCAACGCCTCGAGCAACCTTGTCAGCGCGTCGGCCGCCGGGCTGTCGATCGCGCTGGCCAGGTTGTACGCGGTGACCAACCGCACGAGCGAGTTCAGCGGCCGCATTTATCTCGCGGCCGACATGGAAGATGATCCCGGTTATGAGAACGTCTGGGGCGCGGTCGTCGGCGAGACCGTCGAGACCAACGGCACGCTGCACTACTACTGCCATTACAGCCGCGTGCTTGCGAAGCCGCCCCGCACGCGTTGGAGCTTCGACGTTGCGCCCGGCACGGTGCTTTGGTCGGACGGCGTGACCGCGACCAACAACGCGACCACCAACTTCAACGGCTATGCCTGCTATGACATCAGCGTGCCGCCCCCGGCCGGTGTCGGCAACGTGGTGCTGCGTGCCAACAAGTTCATGCGGATCGGTGCGCCCGGCTACCCGCTGGATATTGCCGACGCGGGCCTGCGGCTTATCCGGGCAGGGACAACCAATGACGCCTATACCGGGTCGGTCGTTTACACCAACGTCGTCGGTTCCGTCTCGAACAGGATCGCCGAGGCTTACCTGTCGGGAACGCTCTATCTGATCACCACCAACTCAATCGGAGGAACGCCATGATCCGTTCAATCGCCATGCTGCTCGTTTGCGCAGTACTCACGGCTTCAGCCGCGTCGGCCCCCATGGAAGTGTGGCTGACGCCCGAGCGCTCAGCCGCCCTCACGCGAGTCACTTCGCGCCCCTACGTCACCTATCAAGAGCGCCTGAACGCCGACACCGTTGTCTACCACTGGACCAACGGCTTACACGGAGCGGTCACTACGCAACGCGTGGAGAAGGTGCTCGGAGGTCACGCGAAGAGTGCGTGGCAGGATAAGCTCGAAGCTAAAGAGCGCGAGAAACAAACCATTTTGAACGACCTGAAGGCCGTCAAAGACAAGCCTACGAAGGCAGCCCTAGAGGCCATTATTAACAAGCACAGCAAAAAGGATTAAGTAGTTGAAGAGTCCCCTGGCATACATGGGCGGGAAGTCCCGCCTGGTTAAGACAATCGTTCCCATCATCGTGGGCACGCCCCACACCTGTTATTGCGAGCCCTTTTGCGGAGCGGCCTGGATCTTGTTCGGCAAGCCGCAGGAAGCGTCCGAGTGCGAGGTCATCAATGACGCGGACGGCGAATTGGTTTCCTTTTGGCGCGTGGTGCAGCGCCATTACCTGCCCTTTGTCGATTGCTACCGCAACGCGGTCGTCTCGCGTCAGATCTTCGACTGGCTGAACATAACGCGGCCGGAAACACTGACCGATCTTGAGCGGGCTTCCCGCTACTACTATCTTCAGCGCACCTGTTTCGGCGGCAAGGTCGTAGGCCGTACCTTCGGCTATAGCGCCACCGAGCCGCCCCGCCTGGACGTGCAGGGCATCGGCGCAAATATCTCGGAAGTGCATGACCGCCTCAGCCGCGTGACGATTGAGCATCTTGACGGCATTGACTGTATCAAGCGCTACGACCGCGAGGGCACGCTCTTTTTTATCGACCCTCCCTATCACAAGGTCACGCCCTACGAGGCGAAGTTTCCTGAAGGCCGTTATGCCGAACTGGCGGCCGTGCTTCGCGCCATCAAGGGCAAGTTCCTGCTCACGATCAATGACCACCCGTTTATCCGCAAGGCTTTCGCCGGGTTCACGATTGGCACCACGAAGACCAAGTACACGATTCAAGGTGCCAAAGAGCAAAAGAATGTCCAGGAGCTGCTAATCCGCAACTTCTGAGTCAGTAAAGGAGCAACATGAAACGCACACTCACACTCGCACTACTCGCCTGCACGGCGATGATCCTCACGGGGTGCAACACCCCCAGCAAAGACCAGATCAAAGCCGGGTCGGGATGGGCCAAGAGCTATTACAACCAGCCGACCGTCGCGAAGATCATGGAAATGACGAGCACCAACGGGACCGGCGAAGTGACCATCAAGAATATCAGCACGCTGGCGCTCTACACGCCGGTGCCGCCGAAGTCGATCATTCCGCGCGATCCTACCTGGACCGAGGGATTCTTTGACACGTTGAAGACGGTCGCCCCGTGGGTGTTCATGGGCTGGGCCGTATCCGGCGGTGCCTTCGATGGCAATGAGAGTCATACCGTGAACAACAACGCGGCCGCCACTCCCTAAAGAGGTGACACATGGACAACCCGACCGTCGTTCTTTTTGGCGACAGCTATACAGCCGGACGTTTGCCACACACCAACACGGACGGCGCTTTTCGCGCCGCCCTGGGTGAGTGCGCAAAGTACGATTATGCGCTTAGCGGTTCCACGACCGTAGAATGGTCGATGAACATCGAGCAGCGCCTGACCTCTGTGTGTTGTGCCAAGGTGGGCGTTGCGGTCGGGACCTTGCTGGGAAACGATGCGCTGGCCGCGATTGCGGACGGGCAGGTCTCGGCGGGCGAGGCGCTTCCCGCGCTGGCGGCCCTGGCGCTGGTCCTGAACCGCATCGCCTTATACAAGCCCGTTCTGCTCATGCTCTATCCCGATCCTTATCAGGGAAAGCGCAAAGACGTTGCCGAGGGCATAATCCGTCTTAATGCCGCGATCACAACGGTGACTTACGCGGTTAACGGCATGTGCGCGTCGGGCGGCCCCGTCATGCTGTTGCCACTCGGACCGCTGCTCAAACCCGAACACTTCGACGGTTCCGACATTCACCCCAACGCGGCCGGTTACGCTGCCATGGCGGCCGCCGTCCAAGACACGCTCGCCCGCATGTGAAAGGCCCATCATGAAAGCACTGTTAGCCCTGTTACTGTTCGCCCTGCTAGTTTCCGGTTGCATCCGCGACAACGGCACCGCGACGTTTGACCCCATTACCGACGCCCAATACCAGGAGGCCTCAACAAATGGCAACGCCCGCACCCGTTGATTGGTTCATCTTGGCACCCAAAGGGAGCCCGGACAAATACGTGACCACGAAGTCGATGCGCTTCGTTTGGTGGAACCCGCCGCAATGGGCGTGGGACATGGCGAAGGAGCAAGCCCAGGACAGTGACGGCATGATCCGCCGGTGCGACATCGCGCCCCGCCGTTGCATTGAAGTCTTGATCCGGGCGGGCTATTTCTTCTCCGTCTCCGTGGCTCCGGACTTCGCGGCCGCGATGAACGGAGCATGCCCGCACGATTGGATTTTCGAGGCCGTCGCGAAGCTCGCCATCGTATGGGGCGTTCCCATGGCGTCCGTGCTGCACTTCGGCAACCGGTTCTTTCTCGCGCAGCTCACCGCGTCAAAGTTCTATCTCAAATACACCTACTACTACGGCGTCGAGATTTTCGGCTACGCGTACAATCGCATCGGGGCGGCCTGCCGCAAATCGGACGTGCCCTACGTCGTCAAGGCCTGCCGCTGAAAGGTTCCCGCCATGCTCTTCACCGGCCCCGTACAGATTAACGACGCGCTGCTCTTTCAGATCAGCAAAGCGGTCATGCCCACGACGTTCGATTCGCAGACGATTCAGGATGTCTATGCACCGGCCATCCTGAACCGTTCAGCGTTCAGCGCCACGACCGTCCGCGCCGATTATCTGGCCGAGGCCCATAAGCTTTGCGTGGCTCTTGCAACGCCTGGCGTCGTGGTTGACCCCGTGACGTTCCAGGCGCGTCCGGCCGGTCCGGGCGAGCAGATGAGCCCCGCCCAGGCGCGGGCAATCATGCAGGCCTATCTTCAGCGCATCGGCTACCAGGCCGAAGAGGGCACGAAGGGCGGGCTCAAAGACTTGTCCAGCGACCGGCGCGTGGACTTGATCCTTTCCACCCAGGCGGAAATGAGCGCCGGTTACGCGCAGCATCAGGCCGCGCAAGATCCGGACATCCTTGCTCTGTTCCCGGCCGACGAGCTCTATCGGCAGCAGCAGCCCAAGGGCAAGGGCCGCCCGTGGATGCGCATCTGGAACGACGCCCGCGACTCGCTCGGCGAAACGAGCGCCACGAAGGCGACCTCGGACAACGGGCCTTTCATCGCGCTGAAGAATGACGGCATCTGGGCCGCGATCAGCGACTTCGGGAATCCGTTCCCTCCGTTCAAGTGGGGCTCCCACATGTGGGTGCGCGACGCCGATCCGGACGAGGCCGAACGCCTGGGGGTGACCGGAGAGCCGTCGCCCTCCGACGTCACGCCCATTGACCAGGGCGTCACCGTGACGGCCCCTCAAGGCTACCCGCAGAGCATCATCGACGCGATGATGCAATCCCTGGGCGACCGCGCCACGCTTGCCGATGGCAAGATAACCCTCAAGCCGGTTTAATCCCCATGCCGCTGACGATCACCATAGACGTGCAGGATTCCGCCACGGCCGCCGTCGTCGCCCTTGACGACGCTTTGGGAAAACGCACCTATGCCAAGGCCGTCGCCCGCGTGGTGTCGAACGAGTTCACGCGCAACTTTGAGCGTCTGGCGCAGGCCCGGCATCGCGGCGGTCAGCACAACTATTACCTCACGGCCGCCCGCAGCACCATGGGCACCTCGCCGGACAACGTCCCGACCGTGACGGTGTACGCGCCAGCTGGCATCGGGCTCCGCCGCTACGGCGGCACGGTCAAGGCGTCCGGAAAGATCTCGGCAGTCACCGGCAAGCCCATCCGCTCCATCGCGATCCCGAAAGAGGGCGGCCCCGCCGAGGGGCGCGTCCCGCTGGATTTCAAGACGGCGGGCGTCAAGCTGCGCCTGATCGTCATGAAGTCCCTCGCCCGCGCCGCCCTCTACGGGCCTGACCCGGCGCACGGCAACCGACCGACCGTCTACTTCTGGCTCGTCGGATCGGTCACCTTCCATGCGGACCCTTCGATATTCCCGAAAGACAGCACGCTTGTAGAGACCATCAACAAGACCCTGGACCGTTACGCCAAAGGCGTCTGGCGGGCACAGGTCAGGAGATATACCAATGGCCGGTGACATCACCCCGTTTGTGATCCGTATCCAGACGTCGCTCGAAAAGGGCGGCGTAGAGGGCGCGAAGGCTGAACTCGCCGAGCTGACCGCAGAGGCCAAGAAGGCGTCCGAGGCGAATAAGCAGACCAGCGGCAGCGCCGACAAGCTGGGGCAGTCCGTTTCACGCGCCGCCGAACTTACTGGCAATCTGTCCGCATCGCTTGCACAGGGAGGACCTGCCGCGCAGCAGATGAGCGCGGGCCTGCGCTCGCTAGGTTCGGTTGCCACTGCGATACAGGGCGGCGTGGTCGGCATCGCGACTGTTGCTTTGGCGGCCGTGGTTAATGGTTTCGTGGCGTGGGACAAGAAGGTCAAGGCTTCTGAGGAGACGGTTAAGAAATGGCGTGAGAATCTGCATGAGAACTTCCGCAAAGCAAACGAGGAGAGACTCGACCAGCTGGGCTCCAAATATGACGATCTGAAGAAAAGCATCGACGCCACGGCTGAGGCTTATAACCGATTGTCGGCGGCTCAGGCTGCGGCCGACAGCGCAGAAAAGGCGGCGCGTCTGGCTGATATTAACCTCCGCGAAAAACAGGCTCATGCGGGTTTGAAAGAGGGAGACCAGGTCAGCGCCGCTAAAGTGACGTCGCAGTTTGCCCAGGAGCGCAGAGACGTAGAGGCTGAATACAGCATTGCAGATGCCCAACGTGAACTGGCCGCAAAAGATCGGGCAATACAGGCGCTGGATGCGCGGGCTACTGTGACGGAACGGGAAATCGTAGACCTGAAGGCTGAAATGGAAAAGCAAAGGACCAACATCGAAGGGATCGGTAATGCCCGAAAATCCCTTGAGAGCGCCCCGCCCATCCTTAAATCAGTAGTCACATCGCCAGGGGCAAACTATGGTGGCCAGCCGATCTATTCGATGCTGCCTAACACCGCCGCAGAGAAAGTCCGGTCTGAGCGCATCGCCGAGTACCGCAATGATGAGAAGGCCATCATCACGTCGTATGAGAAGGCAGGGGCTTCCCTGATTAAACTCATTGACGCAAAGACAGCTCAACAGGTTGAAGCGAAAGCCCTTCAAATTGAACGGTCGGCCTCTGACAAGAAACTGTCAACCGCCGTCGACGTGATGCCGAAAATCAATGCTGAGGATACATCAGCAGAGGCGAGGGAGATTCGCAAGCAGCAGGAACAAGCTAATATGGGCCTGTTTCGTGGCCGGTTTGACTCTCTGCGCCGTGACTCGCAGTCGGCGGCCGTTGGCTTACGCGCCTACGCGAACCAGGTTGATCCAGAACGGATCGGCCGTGAGTTCGGACGAGACAGCGCTTCATATAGGGATGCAAAGAGAATAGATGAAGTGGCTGAAAGGAAGGCCAAACAGGCGGAAGCGCTTCCCGGCACCATCAGCGCACTAGAGGAACGGGTAAAGAAACTACCTATGGAAGAGGCAAGCCGGTCCGTAAAAAACATCAGCGCTTTGCTCGACAGGCATGAACGCGAGCTTAACAACCTGAAGTCGATCCTTGCTCGGCCCGGATCTGGAGGTTAAGACTATGCCTACCGTTTATGAAGTTTGCAGCGCACAGGCCACGGCCGAAGCGGAGGTGTGGCACAACTGCGCGGATCTGGCCATCACGAACGTCGTTCGCCATCGCAAGGGTGACGGCCTCGACACGTTGACGTTCGCCATCGAGTCAGGGACCGCACTGACGGATGACCTGACGTTCGCCTACAAATCGTATGTCCGCTTCCGCCGCACCGTTGACGGTGGCCAGCCCGAGCAGCTCTTCTTCGGCCGTGTCACGACCGTACCGCGAGATGGAACCGGCACGGATCTTGAGGCGCAGTCCTACACGGTCAGCGGTCCTGGAGAGCAGCTGGCCGCGACGACCTATCGTCAAGACTGGGTCGAGTCGACCGGCGTCATCACGAAACCGCGTGTGATCCTGTTCCAGGATTCCGCCGGTGCGCGTTGCACCACGGGCGCTCAGATTTACGACGCCCTGTCCTGGGCCGTGACCTGCAATGTGAAGATCGCGGCTCCGGATGCGGGCAACATCATTGCGGGCGTGGCGCTGCCGTTTGATGAGAGGGTCAATATCAAATGCTGGGATGCGATTGTTGAATGTCTCCGCTGGCACCCCCATGCCGTGATCTGGTGGGACTACACGCTCAGAGCTCCGGCCTTCCACTGCGAATTGAGGGCCGACCTTGCCAGCGTCTCCAGACCCATCCCGATAGGCGGCATATCGATCACCGAGCGCCGCGACCTGCAAATACCGGCCATCTGCATTTGCTATGAGAAGTCGATTCAGGTCGACGACAAAAGCTGGAAACAAACCATCTTCGATGTTGCCCCCGTGATCGCGGGAGAAACCGCTGAGGATAAAGCGGCCAGACTCAATCAGATCGACGTGGTTTGGGCGACGTTCGACCTGGAGGGTGCCACACAGACAAACGCCAGCCAGAAGATGGTGACCGAGCCTTTCCCAGAGGATTATCTTAGCCTGGCGTGGTGGAAGGCGCGGGAAACGTGGCTGAACGATTATGGCGACGCAAACATTGAGCTGTCTAACGGACATCGCGCCGGAGAGTCTGACCTTCCCCGCATCCTGATCGAAGGGACGCCGCAGCCATGGATGAACAAGGAGGTCGCCGTTGAGCACATCTTGGTCGACGCGACGATTACGAAATACGACAACGATCAAGTTGTGCTCGTGGAGAAGCGTCCGATCAGCCGTGAGGTGAAATCGACTGACGCCATGACCAAAACCTACCGGAGCGTGCAGGCCTATGATTCCGGCGAGTCCGTGCCCGAAGGTGTTGCGCTGTCATTCTATGCCGAATGGTCTGGCCTCCACTGCGAGGGGTCGATATCGATTGAGGCCGATGAGTGTTCCGGCATTTACTGTCCAGGCAAAGCCCTGGACTTGACCGGTGGCCGGGCGGAATGGGCGACCATGCATGCCATGATCTGCGAATCGGTAGAGCATTTCGACAGCGGCACAACCTCCGTTAAATTCGGTCCGCTCAAGACCGTGGACGTGGATTCCCTTGTTTCCCTGTTCAGGGCAACGCGCAACCGCCGGTTCGCTTACTCGCGCACCTTCCGCAACGGGGCTGAGGAGGGTGAAGATCCTGGCACCGGCTCTGCCGATCCGGCCGTGAACAACACCTATTCTGGTTTGCCGTCCACAAAGCGGCTCTGCGTGATGGCCAACGTGTCCGGATCTAACACCCTGTTTCACAAGGTGGACATCAACCCGGCCGCGCTCAGCTCGACCCCTTCCGAGACGACTCCTGAGTCTGATCCTCAGACCATCAGAATGCGTTCGATTGAGCTGATCAACAATGACGGTCCGGACGCCAACGGCAACGCCAGGGTTGCCGTGTCGAAAGCCTACGTGCTTTGCTCCGAGCCTGTCTTTGATCGTCATGACACAATGACCGATATTCCGGACCCCTCTGGCGGAGGGACAGAGTTCCAGCTTTTTGCCAATAACGGCCTGGTTCTGGACGCTACCACATCGCCCCCCACGCTGAAACTTGTGGGCACGAACGGCACGGCCCCGACAAGAGCCGGAACGCTGTGGGGCTATAAGGACGTGGCCAACGGATACGGCTGGCTCAAGAGCGTCTACATCGTGATCTAGGAGCACTGCCATGGCACACGAATACGCCCTTCCGATGGTGTTTCAGCCGAGAGACTTTGGCGGGACCCAAGACCGCTCGCTGCTGGCGACGGTCTACAAGAACGCGGTCGACCCCGACGACTCCGGAATCCTCTGCCTTGACCCGGACGTCTGGCCCGTCTCACTCGACGCTCAAATCGTCGTGCGTAACAAGGCTTATTCGTGGGTGATCTACCCGACGACGGCAAGCAATTATCCTGGTGTCACTCATCCCGTTTCTGCGGCGGCCCGGACACGCACTGTTAACTGTCCGCTCAAAGCCGTGATCCTGAACGGCACGACTTACACGCTGCCGATCAGCAATGCGATGTACGGGGCGCACCCGTCCGGCCGGATCATACAGGCGGGTGTCCAGTCGAGCGGTTCGGAAGGACCGGAAGGAACTCCGAATAACTACTACACCATGACCGCCAACGGCACTGAAGTGCTGTCGTCTGGCCTGTCGTATTCGGCAACCGCTGGAAATTACAGGGTCAACTGTACCGGCATTTCCCTGAGCATGGAATATGGCTTGATTCAGGGAGACACTGCCCCTCAATACGACCGCACGCTGCCGCTTAACTTTTCATTCATCCGAGAGGGCGCAGCCTACACCTCCGTGACGGGTGTCAAGCGCGTCTGGAAGGCGGTTCTCTTTGCGGCCATGTGGTTCTCCGGGACGTGGACGAACTACGAGTATTATGGCGGCACATGGAACCAGACTGGAACCGGGGCATACAGCGCCCGCATATCTTACGTGGCACGCTACCGCCGCCAGCTCGCTATTGCCGAGTCCGAGGACTTCAATCCCACCGGCGCGTTCAACTATCACTCTACCACCACGTTCCCTGCCACCAGCGTCCTGTTTGATCTTCAGCACAACGATGTATTTTCAGTGACAGGCCGCAACTATTAGCCAGCCTTGCAAAGCGTCTGCAAGGCCCCTTCCTTTCCCCCGCACCCCCTTTGCATCCCCATCCTCAAACACTGCTTTTTCCCAGATCGTTGATAATCTTTCTCAGGTCGTTTGGGCGGATACTCCTCGCCGCACCCCAGCAGGTCGCGCATGGCGGATCGCCCGAACCACTCGCGGTGCACGCGCCACTCGCTCGAGGGTTCGATCAGCCGGTTCGCGCAGAGCACCTTCAGCACGTCCGTCCAGCGCGTGCCCTTGCGCGAGTCCGGCATCAGCGGCCCCCAGAAGCCGTCGAGACCGAGTTCGTCCCACAGCCTGCAGAACGCCCAGCACGCGCCCCACTGCCGCGGGCGGCGCAGGGAAAACCCGTCCAGCACCACGCGTACGCTGTCCGCGCCGTCCGGCCCGGCCCCGCGCAGGTCCGCCGGGAAAAGCGACATCTGGCGCGTCTCGCCGGCGCCCTCGTCGAACACGCCGATCCGCCGCTCCCACGACGCGCGCTGCGAGCCGCTGATCTCGCCCAGATACAGCACGTGCCTTTCGAAGCGTCTCCCGCCGGAGCCCGACACGTGTTCGGCGACGCTCCAGTAGCGGTGCTCCTTGCCGTCCTTGTTCCGTCTGTGGCACTTGAGGTACATGACGGCGCAAAGCATAAACCGCCGTCACGCCGCGGTAAAGGGGCAAGGTCTGTAGCCAACCGTCTTTTGAGGCAAGAAACCCCATAAACATTGGTGTTTTTGAAGACAGGCACCCCTAAAAAACCCGTTTTCAAG
>JANYBJ010000194.1 GCA_025360845.1 bacterium | reverse complement strand
GCCGTCCTTCCATATCCCGATGCCGCCGGTGTTCGGAATGAACAATGGGAACCAGCAGCACGGTGGCGTCGCGGCCCCGGTGGTCCGCCAGACGGATGCGCCGCATTCTCACCATGAATCGTCTCCCGTCCCGCCATTGTGGGTGTTCATGGACCAGTCCTCCCAAGGGTCGTCTTCTTCATCAAGGTTTTCATCCAGGAGAACCGGCTGATCGTGTCTTACGAACTCGGCCAGGCACGGTCTGCATTGGAGCAGGAAGATTCCATGTCCATTGCCAAGCAAGAAGGCGGGCATGTCCACAGCGGAGGAACGTGGGCGGCAGGCCACCCGGTAAATGGCGCCGCTGCCGAGGGCATCCGCCAAGTCGTGGGCGAGGACCAGCGCGATCAGCGCATAGGCTTTGACGGCCACATGGTCCAACAGTTCCTCCGGCAGAACGGGGCCGACTGGACGTTGCGGGCGGCCCAGCGTCGCGGGGAGGTTGCGCAGGATGTTGCCTTCGCCATCCGTCTGGAGGACGTTTCCCGGTTCGACCGCGTTGCCTTCGACGTCCTCGTACAGCGCCGCCACCGCGCCCGCGGCCATAAGCAGTCCATCGTGCGTCATCAGCGCGCGGCGGCATTCCCGTCCATGCGCATCGACAGCGAGTTTCTTCCTGTTTCTTTGTCCCGCGGCGCGGTCCAATGGCCGCATCGTGAACTCCGAGGTCCCGCCGTCGGTTTCCAATACGAGCGTCATCGTCATGGGCGTCTCCCGCGCCACCGTACATCGGCGGCGCCTGTCGCGACCATGAACGCTCTTTCCAGAGGGGAACATCAAGTTTGCCGGAAAGACAAAGAGCGCGAAAACCCCAATGTTTTCCAAAGGGGCACTGTGGCCCTTCGGGCGCGCCCAACGCCCACTTCGGGTCACGGCGGCACGAGGTTACCGCACGTTGTTCGGGGTGTCTCGTGGCGATACGCAACGAATTGGCTACTCGTGCGCCGAATAAGCTATTATTAGGCTACTGACAATCAGAGGAGAAGCTGCAATGCCCAAACTGACCATCGACCGGCTTCGCCCAATAGAGCTGCCGATTGGCACGGCATGGCTCTTGGCGGACTGTATGGAGGCCCGCGGAAAACAGGACCTTTGGACACGGCAGAAACCCGCAGTGCTGGATATGCTGCGGGAACAGGCCATCATCCAGAGCACCGAATCATCCAACCGGATCGAAGGTGTCACCGTGCCCAGAGAACGGCTGCGGCCCGTGGTCTTGGGACAGGCCAAGCCCCAAGACCGGTCCGAAGAGGAACTGGCCGGCTACTGCAAGGCACTGGACTGGATCTTCGGACACAAGGCTCCGGTTCCGGTTTCCCCGAAGACCATTGCGCACCTGCACGCACTGGCTCAAGGGGGTTTTTCCGGCGACGCGGGCAAGTGGAAAGAGCGGGACAATGAGATCATCGAATTTTCCGGCGCCGGGGAACGGCGTGTTCGCTTCAAGCCTACCCCCGCCAAAGATGTTCTCCAGGCTGTCGAACGGTTATGCGAGTGTTATCACGCCGAGATGGACAACCATGTGACGCCGCCCTTGCTCATGGCGGGCGCCTTTGTCTTCGATTTCCTGTGTATCCATCCGTTCCGAGACGGCAATGGAAGGGTATCGAGGCTATTGACCACGCTGTTGCTTCAGCAACAGGGATTCATCGTCTGCCGCTTCGTGAGCCTCGAACGGCTGGTCGAAGAGAACAAGGCCCGCTATTATGAAGTCCTGGAGGAATGCTCACGACACTGGCACGAGGGGCGCAACGATATCGTCCCGTGGTGGAACTATCTGCTCACCATCCTGCGGCGCGGCTACCAGGAGTTTGAACGCCGGATTGAATCGGCGCAGGCACCAGCTAAAGCGGACTTGGTTCGGGACGCCATCATGAACCGCGAAGGCTTTTTCACCTTGATGGATATCACCGCACAGTGTCCAGCGGTCAGCCCGCAAATGGTGAAAAAGATGCTGGCCGTCCTAAAGCGGGAGAACATGGTTCAGTTGATCGGCAAGGGGCGCGGTGCCCGATGGCGGAGAATAGAGGAGAGGTGATTGGCCCGTGAGGTGGGTGGACACGGTGCCCACTCGGAAGCTCCGTTTGCGGCGCCGTGGGCAAGCGGCTGCGACGGGAACTTCTTGACGTATGAGACATCCGGTAGTTTTCGTTACCGGATTGGTGCCTTACCGGCAAGAATTCCTGCCGGATTTCTCTGCGGGCAGCAAAGTCGGCGAAATTCATAGTAACTATTAACATCCACATCTACAACAGAGTTCCTTTGAGCATCTTCAGACGCTCGAATCCGGCAATGAGTTCTTCGCCGCCGGCACATGCGCGCACTTGCGGGTAGAACGAGTCCACATTCATGACCTCCGCATTGGGGAAGGAGACATTTCTGCATATCGTCTTGTGAAGTCCGGCATCCGCGTCCAACCACAGCACCTTCAGACGCGGACACTGATGCCCATGCCGGAAGACCTTGGCATATGCTGTGTTTTCGGAAAGTGTTGCCTCCACCCATGTCCCGTCGTCAAAGACGAAGTCCGGGTTGTAGAATGAATGCGTTCGCAGTTTGATTCCGTTATCCACTGCGAAGGCTACATACCACGGATTCGGATCCCGGTGCTCAAATAGAGGCTCTGCGCGGAGAGATTTCCCGGTTGTATTCCACAAGTCCGCGATCAAACGCGCGAAGATCCGTCCACGGGCGCCTGTCCGTTGGATGGAGCACAATTCGTCTATACGGTTCTCCATGAAGGCCCTAATGACCGGCGCCCATTTTCTCTGCGAACGAACGCTCACGACGGCGGGGTGTTCGTCGAGATTGCATGACTTCTGAGGTTCCATAGCTGCGTTGATTCTATCGCATGCTGTTTCAAGTCTGCGAGTCCCTGGCGGAACCGCAAACGCGCAAACGTGAGGTGGCGGCACTGACTGAGGCGATGGAGGAACGCAATATCCAGACCGGCGCCGTCGTGACCCGGAATGACAGCGAGCGTTTCGATATTGAATGCGGGAGCAGCAAGGTTGTCATGGCGTAGCGATTTCTGCTCGACCTTCTGGAACCGGCGGAGTGACACGATAGAGGCGTTCGCTTCGCGGGAAAGGTTGCGAATGGATGAATTCACCCACGCAGCAAACTTTTCATGGTGGCGAGTGAGCCCACGGCGCATCTGTGATGCTTGTTGATTCTTCATGCATGCATGATACACGTTGGAAAGCGCAACTGTCTCTGGGGCGAACAGGACCTCGCGAACAAGACCATGGCCTCCATTCTGGCCATGCTTGACCGCCTCAAGGCCACCCGGGCATCCCGGGAAGGGGACCGGCCCGCGTACGAAACCACACCCGCGGAATGGGCCTCGGAGCTGTTGGCCGACAGCCGCGAACGTAGCGGAAACACCGTCATGCCTGCGCGTCGCGTGCCCGGCAACATCGACGGGCCGGAGAATGAACCGGAAGGAGAGAACCTCGCACAGGTCGTTGATTGCAATCGGGGTGGCGATGGTCAGCGCAGGAAACCGACTATCTCCCCAAGTTCTTCCATGACGTGCCCGAGATCTCCGGGATAACCCCAGTTCCTTGAGTCTGCCGAAGCGCGTTGAGCATGGATGTCCAGCTTCATCCTGAGTTCGGCGAGCAGGGCTTCAATGGATTCCTTGCGGCGCTGGTAATCTTCCACCGCCGTCACGGGTGCGTTCTGTCGTTGCCTGTCCATGCATTTCCTTTCGTCGGTTTTCGTTGGTTCTGTCGTTGGGTATGGGCGAGCAAGGTGGATGTGGCGTCCGGAAACGATCACCGAAACCGTTTCCGGACGCATGCCTGTGCGCTCGCGCTACACGGGGCAACCCGTTCACGATTCCGTGGGAATCGCTGCGGCGCTCTCCGCGTGGTCCACGTACTTCGCGCTCCTGCCCATACACACATCCTTGGGCAGCGGCAGTCTCTCCAGGCGCCCCGTTTCTTTCGCCCACACAAGAAGCATGCGCAGGATGCGCACGGTCTTCTCCACCGTCGGCCTGGCGCGTTCCTTCCCGTTGGGCAAACGGAGCAATTCGCCGCTCTTGAGGAACTTGCCCACCTGCGGCGCACGTATGGCGCCCAGTTTGCGGTCCGGCCCGAAGAACGCCTCGATTTGCATCAGATCGCGCGCATACGTGTACAAGCTCCGCTCCTTCTTTCCCTCTTCCCGGAGGTGATCCAGGAATGCTTGCCCGGCCTCGTGTAGTGTGCAGTCCTTCATGGTTTATTTCCCTTCCGTTGCGCC
>JANYBJ010000186.1 GCA_025360845.1 bacterium | reverse complement strand
CCTTTCATCTTAATGATTGGGTTCCCACTTGTCTCTGGGTGGGCAACATTTTCTTTGACAATCTGCCAATAGCCATGCCTCGGACTATCGATGTGTCTGAGCATGAATAATTCGTGGTCGCCGAGCGCAACAGTGATTCTTCCAGTAAATTGTACGCCATCTTCCTTATGTTTCTTTCTTTCAATAACAAAACGATCATCTTTGAAAAGCTCCGTAGGGCAGCTAACTCTCTTCGGTTTGCCATCCATCAGCTTTCGTAGATACTTGACGCAGGATGCTCTGGTAATCTTGTACCTGTAATCTCCGCCAACAACGACGATCCATGTTGTATCATCGCCGCGAATCATCGTTTCGATCTGTACAAGAGGTATCTGCTGTTTATTGGTGCCAGATAAATAGACAATGCCTTTTTTTCGACTTTTATTCTGAAAACTTTTACACAAGGCTTTTCGACGGCGTAAATCATCACCGCTTAAAGAACGACAGGAAATATCCATCCGCATCTGCCAACTTCCGAACTTAAGAACTTCTCCAACTCAGCCTTCGTCCATCACCCTTTTCCGTCAATTCACTGTCCTTATCCCTCCTCCTTGTTCCAAGCGCTGCACACAAGCACTTTTGCCCTCGCCAACCATTCTCACCACTGCTAAAATCTCCAAAGCATACTTTGAATCCGTTCAATCAGAAAGTGCCACATGGACCAGGCCACACACAACAAAATCGTTTCCTTCATCTGGGGTATCGCCGACGACGTGCTCCGCGACCTCTTTAAACGCGGCAAATATCCGGACGTCATCCTGCCTATGTGCGTCCTGCGCCGCATGGATGCCGTCCTCGAATCCACCAAACAGGCCGTGCTCGATACCAAGGCCATGCTCGACAAGGCCGGCATCGCCGAGCAGCGCGCCGCCCTCTGCTCCGCAGCCGGACAGGCCTTTTACAACACCTCGAAATTCACCCTGCGCGACCTCCAGTCGCGCGGCAGCCAGCAGCAGCTCCTCGCCGATTTCAACGACTACCTCAATGGCTTCTCCCAGAACGTCCAGGACATCATCGAGAATTTTAAGTTCCGCAACCAGATATCCACCCTCTCCAAAGCCGACGCCCTCGGCACCCTCTTCACCAAGTTCCTCGACCCCGACATCAACCTCAGCCCCCACCCCGTCCTCAACTCCGACGGTTCCCAGCGCCAGCCCGGTCTCGATAATCACTCGATGGGTACGGTCTTCGAGGAACTCGTCCGCAAGTTCAACGAGGACAACAACGAGGAGGCCGGCGAGCACTGGACGCCCCGCGACGCCGTCCGCCTCATGGCCAACCTCATCTTCCGGCCTATCGCCCACAAGATCAAGCCAGGCTCCTACACGCTCTATGACCACGCCTGCGGCACCGGCGGCATGCTCACCGTCGCCGAGGAGACGCTGCTCGGCCTCACCGCCAAGCACCGCCACGCCGTCAAGGCCCACCTCTACGGACAGGAGATCAATCCCGAGACTTACGCCATCTGCAAGGCCGACATGCTCCTCAAGGGCGAGGGCGACAACGCCGACCACATTGTCGGCGGCGCCGAGTGGTCCACCCTCCTCCATGACGCCTTCCCCGCCATGGAGTTCGACTTCATGCTCGCCAATCCGCCCTACGGCAAGAGCTGGGCTAAGGACCTCGATCTCATGGGCGGCAAGGACGGCATGCGCGACCCCCGCTTCAAGGTCATGCACAACGGCGAGGAGCTATCCCTCGTCACCCGCTCCAGCGACGGCCAGATGCTCTTCCTCGCCAACATGGCCTCCAAGATGAAGCACGCCTCGCCCCTCGGCTCGCGCATCGCCGAGGTCCACAACGGCTCGTCCCTCTTCACCGGCGACGCCGGCCAGGGCGAGAGCAACATCCGCCGCTGGATCATCGAGAACGACTGGCTCGACGCCATCATCGCCCTCCCCCTCAATCTCTTCTACAACACCGGCATCGCCACCTACGTCTGGGTCCTGTCCAACCGCAAGACCGACAACCGCCTCGGCCGCGTCCAGCTCATCGACGCCACCCAGTGGTTCAAGCCCCTCCGCAAGAACCTCGGCAAGAAGAACCGCGAACTCTCTGAAGAGGACATCGCCCGTATCTGCGACACCTACCTCGCCTTCAAGGAAACCCCGCAGTCCAAGATCTTCCCCAACGCCGCCTTCGGCTATTGGAAGGTCATCATCGAACGCCCCCTGCGCCTCCACAGCCGACTGACCCTGAAAGCTATTGCGGCCCTGCGCTTCGCCTCCGGCGACGAGGATCTCCGCGCCGCGCTCTACGAACGCTTCGGCGACGCCCTCTTCACCGGCTTCCTCTCTATCCGCCCCGAAGTCGAAAAAATGCTCGTCGAATGGTCCGATCCATCCGAGGAGGCCGATCCGTCCGAGGACGCCGATCCCGCCCCCAAACAGGGACTTCCCGAGAAGCGGCGCAAAAAGCTCCTCGACCCCAAAACCTGGGAGCGCGATGCCCGCCTGGTCGAGGCCGCCACGCTCCTGCGCGAAAAGCTGGAGGACCGCCTCTTCGAGGACCACAACCTTTTCCGCGACCGCGCCGACGGGATACTGGACGACGCGGACATCCCGCTTTCCTCCGCCGAACGCAAGCTCCTCTACCGCGCCGTAAGCCGGCGCGTCGAAACCGCCCCGCCCGTCATCGCCAAGGTCCACAAGCCCGGCAAGGCCGCGCCCGACCCCCTCTACGGCCTCTACCCGCTCCCCTCGCCCTCTGGGAGAGGGGCCGGGGGCGAGGGTACTCGACGTCTGGTCGAGTTTGAGCCCGACCCCGACCTGCGCGACACCGAGCAGATCCCCTTCGCCGAAGCCCCCGACTCCGGTCTCCCCGGCGGCCTGCCCACCGCGGCCACCGCGAAAGCGGGCATCGAGACCTTCATCCGCCGCGAGGTTCTGCCTTACACGCCCGACGCCTGGCTCAAGCCCGACTCCGCTAAGGTCGGTTACGAGATCTCCTTCACCCGCCACTTCTACCAGCCCCAGCCCCTGCGCACCCTCGACGCGATCCGCGCCGACATCCTCGCCGTGCAACAGGAGTCCGAGGGCCTGCTCGACAGTATTTTGAAAGGGGAACTGAAATGAACCCGCTCGAACTCCTCACAGAGCTCAATGCCCTCGACGAGCACTCCCGTATCGAGGCCAAGTCCGCCTCAGAAGTCGGCAAGTCCCTTCTCGAAACGATCTGCGCCTTCGCCAACGAGCCCAACCTCGGCGGCGGTTGGATCGCCCTCGGAGCCAAACTGGATGAGCACTCGTTATTCCGTCAGTACACGGCAACCGGACTCGCCGACCCCGACAAAATCCAGCGCGACCTCGTTTCGCAGTGCGCCACGGCTTTCAACCGGCCGATCCGCGTCCAGATCGAATCCGGACTCGTCAACGGCAAGAACCTTCTTTCCGTCTTCGTCCCGGAGGCCGCCCCCGGCGAGAAACCCCTTTATTTCGCCAACCGGCCCCTTCCCGGCGCAGCCTTCCGCCGGCAAGGCTCCTCCGATGTCCAGTGCACGGAGGACGACCTCGTCGTGTTCTATCAGGATCGCCGGGGCGATACATACGATGCCACCGTCATACGCGATGCCGACCTCTCAGCCATCGACTCCGCCGCCATCGCCGATTACAGGCGGCTTCGCTCCGAAATCAACCCCGGTGCCGAAGAGCTCAAATGGAATGATGAGGAGCTTCTCAACGCCCTGCGATGTGCCACTCAGGAAGGCGGCATGCTCCGTCCCACCGTTGCCGGGATACTCCTTTTCGGCACCCCCCAGGCGCTCCGTCGCTACTTGCCCCTCATGCGCGTGGACTACATCCGTGTGCCCGGCCGCGAGTGGGTGCAGGATCCCGAAAACCGGTTTGAAACAGTCGAGATCCGCGCCCCCCTCCTGACCCTCATCCGCCGGACCCGCGCGGCCATCCTCGACGACCTGCCCAAAGCCTTTTCGCTCCCCGCCGGCCAACTCCACCGGCAGGACATCCCCCTTATCCCCGACCGCGTCATTCGCGAGGCCGTGGTCAACGCCGTCATGCACCGCAGCTACCGCGTGCAGGGTGCCATCCAGATCATCCGCTACGCTAACCGGCTGGAAATTCGCAACCCCGGCCACTCCCTTGTCGCCGAAGACCGCCTCGGCGAGCCCGGCTCCGAGACTCGCAACCCCGGTCTCGCCGCCGTCCTGCACGAAACAAACCTCGCGGAGACAAAGGGTTCAGGGATCCGCGTCATGCGCGAGCTCATGGAATCAGCCAACCTCACCCCTCCCACCTTCAACTCGGACCGTACCCGCAACCAGTTCGTCGTCACCTGTCTTTTCCACCACTTTCTGTCGCCTGACGACTGGGCATGGCTCCGTGTCTTCGGTGATGCCGACCTTTCAGCCGAAGAGGCCCGAGCCCTGGTCTACGCCCGCGAAATGGTAGCCGTGGACAACGCGACCTACCGCCACCTCAACCGCGTGGACGTGCTCAACGCCAGCACGCACCTCCGCCGACTTCGCGACCGCCGATTGCTGGAGCAGAAAGGCAAAGGTTCGGAAACCTACTACATCCCGACCGAACGCCTGCTCGCTCCATGGCGCAGGCTGCAAGGCAACGCCCCGGCGACCGACGTGGTCACCGACACATCTCCCCAGATTGCGCCAAGCACGCCTCCGCAATCTAGTAAGCCCGCCCCCCAATCTAGCAAGTTCGCCCCGCAATCTAGCAAGGCGGAGGCCCAGTCTGTGAAGGCGGCTTCCTTGCTTGCCGAAAATCCCGGGTTACCGGAAGAGCTTGCCCGCGCCATCGCCGGGCTGAAAGGTAAAGCTGCGTCCCCTGATCTTCAGAACCTGGCCGACCTCCTGTGCCGTTGGACCCCGCTGACCACGGCCGAACTCGGCCGCTTGCTCAGCAGAAACGACGCTTACACCCACACGCGCATCATCCGCCCCATGATTCTGTCCGGACGTCTCGAAATGACCATCCCCGGCCAGCCCAACCATCCCGCCCAACGCTACCGGGCAACGACCACACCTTTGGAGAACCATTCATGACACCCACCCGCGCCAACGCCCATGCCGTGCAGCAGGAGTCCGATGGCCTGACAGCATTTTGAGGTGCCTTCTTAAACCCACCACCCCCTAAGACCCTTCCAAATGTCACAATTCCCTAGAAATCAACCACTTGCCTGCTTAAACGCAAAACGGTTGCTCACCACACTGGCTGAAAATCTCACGGCAGAGTTCGGCAAAGGCTTCGACGCTTCTAACCCCCGTTACATGCGGCTGTTCTGTCGGACGTTCTTAAAGTGTGACGCGCTGCGCCACGAATTGAGCTGGACCACAGCATGACCGACTCCCTCCAGCCCTATCCCGACTACAAGGACTCCGGCCTGCCGTGGCTCGGGAGTGTGCCCGCGCACTGGCAGACCATGCCCGCCTTCGGAGCCTACACGCCGATTCAGGAAAAGAACGTCGGAAACCGCGAGAAGACCGTCCTGTCTCTCAGCTACGGACGAATCATAATCAAACCGCCGGACAAACTTCACGGCTTGGTTCCAGAGTCTTTCGCGACATATCAGATCGTCAACCCCGGCGACATCATTATCCGGACCACCGACCTGCAGAACGATCACACGAGTCTCCGTATCGGTATGGTTCGTGACCGTGGAATCATCACATCGGCTTATCTCGCTCTCCGACCGAAGCAAGGAGTGAGCGCAGACTACGCCTACCAGTTTCTCAATGTCTGGGACCAGTCAAAGGCGATTTACGAATACGGTTCTGGACTTCGCCAGAACCTTGACTTCCCGCATTTCAAACGCATGGCCGTTGCCCTCCCCCCGCCCGACGAACAGGCCGCCATCGTGCGTTTCCTCGACCACGCAAACGGCCGCATCGAGCGTGCGATCCGCGCCAAACGCAAAATCATCACGCTGCTCAACGAACAGAAACAGGCCATCATCCACCGCGCCATCACCCGCGGCCTCGATCCCTCCGTCCCACTCAAACCCTCCGGCATCCCCTGGCTCGGGGATATCCCGAAACATTGGGGAGTGATAAGCCTTCGAATGCGCTATTCTGTCGAGCTGGGAAAAATGTTGGACGCAAAGCGCTTTACGGGGCGTCACTCGATCCCGTATTTGAGGAATCGTGATGTCCAGTGGGACAACATCCTGATTGATGACTTGCCGACTATGGACATCACACCCGCCGAGTTTCCACGGTACACAGTTCGGAGAGGTGACCTGCTTGTTTGCGAAGGAGGCCAAGTTGGCCGCTGTGCTTTTTGGAACGATCAACTGCAAACTTGCGGATTTCAAAAAGCGTTGCATCGTATCCGCGCACTTGACCCGAAGCACGATTTCCCACGCTTCTTTTTCTATCAAATGCGACTCGCTGCAGGTTGTGGCATTTTCACTGCCGACGGCAACGAGAATACAATCGCGCATCTTACCTGCGAAAAACTTCGTAGATATCGCTTCGCTTTCCCCCCGTTTAGCGAGCAGGAAGCCATCGCAATACTCTTGGACTGTGAGTTGCAACAGTACACCGCCTCCATCTCCAACCTCGAACGCGAGATCGCCCTGCTCCGCGAATACCGCACGCGCCTGACCGCCGACGTGGTGACCGGCAAGCTCGATGTGCGAGGGGTGAAGGGTGAAGAGAGAAGGGTGAAAGAAGACGAAGCGGAGGCGATGGAAGGCGAAGAAGGAGGCGAAGATGAGTGAGCCCTGCCGGGATCTGGGCGAACGTTCGTTCAACTTCGCCCTGCGGATCGTGAAAGTCTGCCAAACGCTCGATGACTCGCCGGGAGCGGGGCGGACGCTCGGCAAGCAACTGCTCCGCAGCGGCACCTCCATCGGCGCAAACCTGGAAGAGGGGTTCGGTTCCCAGTCCGAGGCGGATTATCTGACCAAATGCTCCATCGCCTGCAAGGAGGCTCGCGAAACGCTCTATTGGCTGAAGCTCCTCGCCGCCAGCGAACTCCTGCCCGCACCCCGTCTGTCTGACATCACGCAGGAATGCAACGAACTGGTCGCCATCCTCACCACCATCGTCAAACGCCTGAAGGAAAAACGCCATGTCTAATTCACCCTTCTCTCTTCACCCTTCACTCTTCCGTATCCCCGACCCCGTTGAGTCCGTTCTGTCCGTTTCCCCCGATGATCCCGATGCCGCCGATGATCCCGACCTCGAAACCGAGGAGGCCGAAGCATGAATAGACTGCAATATCAGTAGGCATCAGGAATAGGCCTGCTACAATAAGAAGGTGATTTTGAAAGAGGATTTCCACCGTGACAACCCTTACGAATAACAGCAGTATTCAGCATTCCATAGCGGGACCGATCATGACCGATGCGGATCACGAACGGGCAATGGGCCGCATCGAAACGCTTTTTGACGCGAAACCCGGTACGCCCGAGGGCGATGAACTTGACCGGCTCGTCACGCTTGTCGTGGCATATGAGCAAGAACGTTTTCCCATTGCGACATCCTCTGCACCCGTCAGCCAGAGTTTCGCTCCGGCAAAAATCAGATGACAAGGAATTACCAGATGAAACCGAAAACTAATGATGCGGTTCTTATTCAGCACGTGACACCTAAGAACTTCTTGTCCTTCGGCCCCGACAATCAGGGTATTGATCTAAAACCGCTTAATCTGTTCATCGGACCCAACGGCAGCGGCAAATCGAATCTTATTGAGGCCATCAGCCTCATGCGAGCGGCCCCCAAGGAGTACAGGGAAATTACCCGCAAGGGAGGCGGCGTAACCGAATGGATCTGGAAGGGCTCGCCCAAGAAGCCCGCAACTGTTGAATGGATCGTGACAAGCCAGAAGGCCTCGCTGCCCTTATGTCACACGATGTCCTTTCATTCTCTAAATCAATCTTTTCATCTGGATGACGAACGCGTTGAGGAAACTGAGCGTCGGCATCCAAATGAGACGGACGTTTACTTTTACTATCGCTACCAGAATGGGATGCCCGTCGTAAACAAGGGGCGCAGTTTGGCTCGTGACACCATCGTCGCTGATCGTTCTATTCTTGCGCAAAGACGTGATCCGGAATCGTATCCCGAACTGGCATGGCTAGCAGACAACTACGAAAAAATAAAAATCTATCGCGAATGGTGTTTCGGAAGGAGTGCCGTATTCCGCGAACCGCAAAAGGCGGACATTCGCAACGATGTGCTTGAAGAGGACTTTTCGAATCTCGGCCTGTTCTTAAACCGAATTAAGACAAAGTCCCCGAAGGCTAAGAAGGCTATCATTGAAGGCCTACGCGACCTTTACGAGGGAATCACGGATTTCGATGTCTTGATCGAAGGCGGCACAGTTCAGGTTTTTTTCACGGAAGGCGATTTCAGTATTCCCGCCACACGCCTTTCCGACGGCACCTTGCGCTACCTCTGCCTGCTGGCGATCCTCTGCGACCCCGAACCGCCGCCCCTGATCTGTATCGAAGAGCCTGAACTTGGGTTGCATCCGGACATTCTGCCAAAGGTGGCCGACTTGCTGAAAGAAGCATCGAAACGAACCCAGATCATCGTCACAACGCACTCTGATATTTTGGTGGATGCGATGACCGACAGGCCCGAGTGTGTCGTGATTTGCGAGAAACACGAAGGAAAGACAGAGATGCGACGACTGGTTGCCGGAGACCTCACAGCATGGCTCGAGAAGTACCGACTCGGCCAACTATGGATCGATGGCGAATTGGGAGGGAAGCGCTGGTGAGCGCCCGCATCTATATCGAGGGCGGTGCCAAAGGGCCGGACTCAAAAGAAATAAAGATCCGCTGTCAGGAGGCCTTCCACAAACTGTTGGACAAAATGGGCATCAAACGAAAGCCACGTTTGAAGGCCTGTGGGGGGCGGCAAAGTGTTTATGATGATTTTTGTACCGCACATGCTTCACGGAAAGCCGACTATGTTGCGATGTTGATTGACAGCGAAGACCCTATGACTGATGTCGAAGAAGCGTGGGCACACTTAAACTCGGTAACGACAGTACCCAAGTGGGTTAAGCCCACAGGTGCGATCGATGAGCAAGTGTTGTTTATGACAACCTGCATGGAGACGTGGCTCATTGCAGACAGAGCGACACTGAAGCAACATTACGGCGACAAACCGCAGAAGACCGTATTACTATCATTAACCGATTTGGAAGAACGTGATCGTCATGCAGTACAGACTGCTATCACCAACGCGACGCGTAATTGTTCGAATGCATTCAAAAAGGGCGAACGTTCCTATGAAGTGTTGGGCAAACTCAACCCGGCAGTTTTAAACTCTCTTCCGAGTTTTGCCCGAATTGCAACCATTCTGAAGAAAAAGCCTTAATTTCGGGATATGTTTCATACTTCGACAACCCCAAAAACGCAGACGACAACCTTTCTAGGATGATTCGATCAGACGGTAATTCTAATGCTAGTCGTTACGAACATGAAGGTCTCCGCATAGCGATGGCGCACGCACAACTTGCATTTCAGGGAAACACTCCCATAACTGACTTAATGAACGCCATTGAATTGGCAAATAACTTCGAGTAGTAACTATGACCACCACCGACATACTTGCTTATATCGGTGCCGCCACCGGCACCATCGCACTTATCTGGGACATTTTTAAATGGTTCCGTGAGGGTGTCAACATCTCCGTTGAGGCTGTCACCTTCGGAATCAACAAACCGGAAGGCATCACCTTCACGATCAGCAATCGCGGCGGCAAACCGACAACCCTCAGTGAGGTCTGGCTGACTTATCCAGTTGACCACTGGTTCCTAAAACATATCCCGATTTTTCACAACGCGCATCGCCTGTTCTATAAGCCTCACTCCGGCCTCAAGTTACCCGACCTTCTTCAGCCAGGGAAAATGCGGACCGCATCCTTCTCTTTCGAAACTGACGACGCTCTGATTGATAGCGATAATTATCCCAAACTGATTGCCGCCGGGAAGCTTCATTACAAAGTCAAATGTTCCCACTCAAACCGCTGTCAACGCGGCCGTGTTATACCCCCGAACCTATTCGGCCAATGAGGTCTCTTATGACTGCCCAACCAGCCACCACAACCGTTGTCAACACACTATTGGAGTGTGCACAAGGCAAACAAGATCCCGAGGTCAACATCTGGCTCGCAGAAAACGCTGTTGATTCAGAACTCAGCAGACTGAGCACAGACTCTTCATACACCGACAAACTGCTCCAGATAGTTTTCCCTACCGGGCAGCCCGCGCATCGCAAGCCTACCCATACTCATTTGCTCATAAGGCACACCCACCGATCAAGATCGTAAATCGGCATCACCCTTTCGACGGATAACAAATCATGCGGATCCTTCAAGTCATTCACGGTTATCCCCCCCACTACATGGCGGGCTCTGAAGTCTACACCTATAACCTGACCAGTGAACTGGCGCGTCACGCTGAGGTCGCGGTCTTCACCCGGACCGAGAACCCGTATGCCCCTGAATACAAGGTGCGGGACACTCACGAGTCTGGCGTGTTCGTAAGGAGGGTGAACAAACCGTCGCGGGATTACACGCTCCATGACAAGTATGAGGACGCGAGGATCGATGAATCGTTCCGCGATATGATGCGGACCTTTCAGCCGCATGTTGTCCATATCGGACATCTTTCTCACCTCTCCACGAATATTCCCGTGATCGCCAGCGAGGAGTTTGGGGCACCCGTCATCTTCACCGCGCACGACTTCTGGATGGGTTGCTACCGGGGACAACTTGTAGATCACACGCAGACCATCTGCGGTGGACCGTCCGTCGAGCGCTGCTCTGCATGCGCCAAGCACGCCTATAAAGAGTGGATGAGGCGTGAGGAAATCGAGAGGTATTTCGCGCACATGGATCGTGTTATGCGGTCCATCGACCTCTACCTTACTCCGTCGCGGACTCTTCAGCGTTTCCTGAGGGAAAGAGGCGTTCCAGCCGTCAAGATCGTCTATTCCCCCTACGGGTTCAATCGCCAGATCGCCTGCAGGCGTCCGCATACGGGCACCATGCGGCGAGGCGCTCTCCGGTTCGGCTTCATGGGCCGCATCCTCCCGGTCAAAGGTGTTGATCTTCTGATCAGGGCGTTCCGGCAAGTGCGAGGTGAAGCTGAACTTTCGATTTTCGGAAATGCCGGGAATCATGCGCTGTATCTGGAGGAACACCGACGCGGAGATACGCGCATCACCTTCCGTGGATCCTTTGACAACAGCCGTTTGAGTGATGTGCTCAGCGGAATGGATGTCCTCGTGGTACCGTCAATCTGGCTTGAAAATGCACCACTTGTCATTCAAGAGGCGCATCTGGCTGGCATCCCCGTGATTACCTCGAATGCGGGCGGCATGGCCGAGTTGGTCCAAGACGGCGTTGACGGTTTCCTGTTCCCGTTGGGCGACGAAGACGCTCTGCGGAACCTCCTGCAACGACTCGTCGATCATCCGGACGAGCTGCTGAAACTGTCAGTTGATGCGAGTCGCATCCGCTCGATCGAGGACGATGCCCAGTCTTGCCTGGCAGCGTACCGGATACTTCTCACGCCGGAACGGATCACGTTCATCACCAATCCCGGGCTCTGCAACCTCGCTTGTCCGATGTGTGACACGCACAGTCCATTCAATCGCAACCGGGAGAAACGCGGGGCGCTTCCCCTAATGGACTTCTCGGTGATCGAGAAAACCGTTCGCGAATTGGCTCCTCTGGGACTAAAGGAACTCATCCCTTCGACCATGGGAGAACCACTCCTCTATCCGCACTTTAGCAAGATTCTTGACTTGGCGGTGGAGTGCGGCGTTAGCGTGAACCTCACCACGAACGCCACCTTCCCGAAAGGCGGTGTCGATTTCTGGGCTGATAGACTTTTACCGGTGCTGTCGGATGTTAAGTTCAGTCTCAATGCCATCAATCCAACCGTGAACGACCGCATCATGGGGGGCACCTGCACAAGTACCCAACTGACAAACATCGAACACTTTCTCCATTTGCGCGACGCCTTCACCCAGAAAACAGGTCGGCGATGCACGGTGACGTTACAGATGACGTTTATGCGCTCGAATTTAGAGCACATCGGAGAGGTTATGCGCTGGGCCATTCCGCGCGGTATCGATCGCCTGAAAGGGCACCACCTATGGGTGACCTGGACCGAACTCTCCGACGAGTCTCTGAAGTCATCGGACGCTTTAATTAAGCGCTGGAACGAGGTTGTCTATGAACTGGAACACTTTGCCAAGGGGCACCCGCTACCCAATGGCAAGCGTATCCGCCTCGACAACATCACGCGCCTGCGCGAGCCCCAACAAGTAGCTGAAAAAGGTTCGTGCCTTTTTCTCGGGAAAGAGGCTTGGATCGAAGCGGATGGCTCGTTCCAAGTCTGTTGTTGCCCAAGTGAGGTGCGAAAATCATTCGGGACGTTCGGCAGCGTGTCGTCAGAATCGTTACGTTGGCTGTGGTCATCACCCCGTTACCGCTCATTTGTCGCCACGTGGGGTGACCATGCGAACTGTAGAATCTGTAACATGCGGAAACAGGAGGATGAGGAGATCCAAGATGCATGAACCAACCATCACCCTCAACCCACAGGAAACGGGTTATCTGATCGACGGGGCACCCGCCTTCGGCAGGTGTTTCACAAAAGCGCTGAATTTCCACTACCCGGAAGGGCTGGCTGCCGTCGCCGACGACGAGGGTGCTTACCACATCACCGTTGACGGAACACCACTTTACGCGCAACGGCACCTCGAGTCATACGGATATTACGACGGTCTCGCCACTGTGCGCAGCGAAAAGGGATTCTTCCATATCGATATGACCGGCATCCCGGCCTATCAGACACGTTATGCCTGGGCCGGAAACTTTCAGGAGGGTCTCTGCGTCGTGAAGGCGGAGGACTGTTACTACCATATCGACACGCGCGGCAATCCTGCTTATGCGCACCGTTTATGGTATGTGGGCGACTTCAAACAAGGCATCGCCGTGGCCCACTCCCCTGATGGCGCGTTCCATATTCACCGAGACGGGAGCCGCTTGAACAGCAAAGTCTACCGCGACGCGGATCCCTTCCATAAGGGCTATGCGGTAGTTTCCGACGGAACGGGATACTTCCACATCGACAAGGCGGGACAACCCGCCCATCCCTACCGTTTCAGTAAAGCGGAACCCTATTACAACGGACTCGCCCGCTGCCTGACGCATGACGGCCGTCAAGTGCTCCTCCGCGAGAACGGGTTCTATACGTATGTCAATCAGGCGAACGCCCGCATGTATGTAGCAGAACTGCCAAACCTGCTCAGAAGCGGTCACCGGGTCGCCCTGTACATCCGGCATGGCGAGCGGTTCCCTCGTCCCCGCGGACAATGGGGTAACGACGTTGCGCTGACGCCAAAAGGTCTCGCGGACGCCAAGGAGTATGGATCGCTTTTGCGCGGCTGCGGGGAATGCGCGTTCCACTCAAGTCCCGTCGGACGATGCCGGCAGACCGCACTGGCCATCGCAGAAGGCATGTTAGGACGCGGACTCGACCCTAGAGAGCTGGCTATCAGCAACCTGTTGGGCGAACCAGGCCCCTTTAACGATGAGACAATAGCAGCCGACTTCCAACCGGAAGAATTTTCGGCTGTTGCGGATCGATACCTCGAATCCGGTTACCACCGTGGCCTTAAACCCCTTTCACAGGCCTGCGAGGGAATCGCGGCACACCTGAAATCCTCACTTTCAAAGCCACTGAACATCTTCGCCACACATGATTTCTTTATCGCCGGCATGCAGCGCTTCCTTGGGTTGCGCCACCCCAAGCACGGCGATTGGGTCGAATATTTGGAAGGCGTTTGCCTGATAGAGGACGGCTCAAGGCATGGCAAATGGGTCATAATAAACGGGTATGGAGAACAGAAGACCTCCTAACCATAATCCCCACCCTCACACCAGCTTGCGGATCACGCCGCTGACCACGCCCTCGACCACCAGCCTGCTCTTGGGCCGGATCGTCTCGTACTTCTTGTTCGCCGGCTCCAGCCGGATGCCCTTGCCGTCCTTGTAGAAGTATTTCATGGTCCAGGCCGCGTCCACGCACGCGATCACCACGTCCCCGTTGCGCGGCGCGCGCCCCCGCTCGACCAGCACCGTGTCCCCCGGCAGTATCCCCGCGTCGATCATCGAATCGCCCTCCACCTTCAACATGAAGGTCGCCTCGGGCCTCGTGATCAGATACTCGTCCAGGCTCATGGTGTCCAGCAGCGACTCC